>JBGTOG010000230.1:0-47085 GCA_041742675.1 Gemmatimonadaceae bacterium
CCACGAGCATCCCCGAACAACGTCACCTGCACGCGGCCGCCCGACGACTCGAGCCGTAACGGCGCCGTGTCCGAACCAGGGTGCTCCACGGGCGCGAACCGGTACGGCGCGGCACCATGGTTGCAACCGCGAACATTGCGAGGAGGAGGCCATCTATGAACCAGTTCGATGCCATCGTGATCGGGGCCGGGCAAGCCGGCCCTGGAATCGGCCGCCATTTGGCGGCTGCCGGGAAGGAAGTCGCGCTGATCGAGATGGACAAGGTCGGCGGCACGTGTCTGAACCGGGGGTGCCGTCCGACCAAGGCGTTGCGGGCCGCGGCACGGGTGGCCCACCTCTCGCGGACCGCGGCGCGCTTCGGCGTGCGCACCGGTGATGTGACCGTCGACTTCGCGAAGGTGATGGCACGGAAGGATGCGTTGATCGACGGCTGGGTCGAGGGCCAGGCCGAGTCGCTCGGGCAAACGCCGGGGCTGGCCCTCGTCTACGGGGCGGCCCGGTTCACCGGCCGGGGCGACACCTCGTTCAACGTGGCCGTCGGTGACCTCGAGATGAGCGCGCCGGAGGTCTTCCTCAACGTCGGCACGACGTGCGGCAACGCCACCGATCCCGGGTCTCGACGACGTGGACTGGCTCGACAACGACCGGGTGCTCCACCTCGACGAGCTGCCCGCCCATCTCGTCATCCTCGGTGGCAGCTACATCGGGCTGGAAATGGCGCAGATCTTCCGACGTCTGGGCGCTGCCGTTACGGTGATCGAAGGCGGCGCAGCGGTCGCCGGTCGTGAAGACAGTGATGTTTCTGAGCGCATTGCGGCATTGCTTGCATCGGAAGGCGTCACCCTCCTCACCAATCATGTGCTGGCGCAGGTGGAGCACTCCGATGCCGTTGCACGCGCCACGCTCATGTTCGCGTTGCATACGCAGGACAAGGAAACCGGCAACGCACAAAAACTGTTCGCGTCGCACCTGCTGGTGGCCACCGGACGCCTGCCGAACACGGAGCGACTGGGTCTTGAGACCGTTGGCGTCGCCACAGACGAGCAGGGATATGTACCAGTCAACGGACAACTCGAAACCAATGTGTCTGGCATCTGGGCACTCGGTGACGTCAACCGGCGTGGTGCGTTCACGCACACAAGCTTTCAGGACCACGAAATCGTGCTCGCCAACCACACGGGTAGCTCGCGCAGCGCCGACGGGCGAATCACGAGCTATGCGATGTTCACCGATCCACCGCTCGGTCGGGTTGGTCTGACGGTAACTGAGGCACGACAGCTCGCACGTGACGGGCGCAGATTTCTCATGGCCACCCACGAAATGCGCAACGTCAGCCGCGCCAAGGAGGAAAGCGAAACGGTGGGTGTCATCAAGGTCCTGGTCGATGCGGAGTCAGACCGCTTCGTGGGCGCCACGGTATTCGGCATTGGCGGGGATGAAGTCGTGCAGGTAGTCGGTGCCATGATCGCAGCCGATGCGCCGTATCAGGTGCTGCGA
This sequence comes from Gemmatimonadaceae bacterium, assembly GCA_041742675.1. Lineage (GTDB taxonomy): Bacteria > Gemmatimonadota > Gemmatimonadetes > Gemmatimonadales > Gemmatimonadaceae > JAABRT01. The sequence goes on from JBGTOG010000230.1 coordinate 1,498, forward strand.
GACGCGCTGCCCATTCACCCAACAGTTACCGAGTTCTTCCCCACGATTCTGAAAAAGCTTGCTCCGCTTACGGAGTAGCCGTCGACGCAATCCGCATCAACTGCGCGGCGATCCACGCTCCATACGTGCCCACCGCGTAGCCCACCACCGCCAGCAACACACCAACCGGCGCCAGTGTCGGAGAAAATGCCGACGCCACAATGGGCGCTGAGGCCGCGCCGCCGACATTCGCCTGACTCCCAACCGCCACAAAAAAGAGCGGTGCACGAATCGCCCGTCCCACCAACAGCATCGTCACCGCGTGGAAGGTCATCCACACCATGCCGAGCGCGAACAGGCCAGGCCGCTGCACAACGGCCGTAATGTCCATGGTCATGCCGATCGTGGCCACCAGCAGGTACAGCATCGCCGAGCCGAGCGTGGACGCGCCCACACCTTCCAATTCGCGTGCCCGCGTGAACGACAACAACAAACCAATAGTGGTGGCGAACAACACCAGCCAGAAGAACGTGCTGGTGAGGCTCAAGCGCTCGAGGTGCGGCGCGTTCGCGGTGATCCACGCCGCAATCGGATCTGCCAGCGCATGTGACAGCCCCATGCCGCCAAACCCAACGGCCAGCACCAGCATCACGTCGCGTAGCGTGGGAATGCGCGCGTGCTTTTCCTGAAACGCGCGCACCCGTTCCATCAGCTCTGTAATCGCTGACGTATCGGCACCGAGTCGTTTATCAATGCCCTCCGCTCGGCTCGCCATAAACAGCAGCACCGCCATCCACACGTTGGCCACGAGCACATCTACCGCAATCATGGTGGAAAACAGCGCGTCACTCACGCCAAATACTTCCTTCATCGCGGCCTGGTTGGCACCGCCGCCGATCCATGATCCGGCAATGGTCGCCAGACCACGCCACACCGCATCCGGCCCCGATCCGCCCACCGTTTCGGGACTGATCGTGCCCACAAGCAGCACTGCCAGCGGAGCACCAATAATGATGCCCAGCGTGCCGGTGAAAAACATGATCAGTGCCTTGGGACCAAGGCGTCGAATGGCTGCGAAGTCGATGCTCAGTGTGAGCAGAATCAGTGTCGCCGGTAGCAGAAAGCGCGACGCCACGGTGTAGAGCCGCGAGGCGGAGCCATCAATCAGACCGATGCTGTTGTAAATGGACGGTACGAAGTAGCACAGCAACAGCGACGGGACGTACCGATAGAACCGTCGGAAGGCCGGGTGCGAATGACTGCTCGTATAGAAAATCACGCCGAGTGTGGCGGTCAGCAGACCGAGCACAGCGGCATCGCTGGTGATGAGTGGCGTCGGGAACATGCCCCGACGTTACGCACCGCACCGTCGCGGCGCGAGTCCCCTGCGAGCAGCGAATTATTGCGGTTCTCGCCGATAGAAGAGATTGAGCACCGTATCGTCGCCGGGAACTCGGAATCGCACGTTGAATCCGCCGCTCACGGGTGACGCCGTGTGCGACAGGGGCGAGATGAAGTCTGAGGTAAGCAACAAGTCGCCTCGCCAGTCGTAAAGCACAGTGCCCCGATCATATTCGCGCGTCGTCAATCGCAGATCCAACCGCTTCTGACCACCTTCGTGATATGCATGATATTCGGCGTACCGTACATCGATCTGGTAGCGCATCTGCTGGTCCGCGGTGAGAACGAGCTCGCCGGCCTCCATGTACACTTCGTGGTACTCCGGCGTGCCGTTCCACTCCACCCACGCGGCGTGCACAAGTGTGGGCAGCGTCGCTCCGGACAGACTGCGAAGCGTATGTACACTGCGCGTGCCGGACACCGTGAGCTGCTGCGTTCCCACAATACCGTCTGCCGTCGCGCGAATGGTTGTGGTGCCTTCCGCGATGCCTCGCACTCGGCCTGACGCATCAATCCTGGCGATGCCGGGGTTGTCCGACGTGATGTGCACGCTGCGTCCCGTCACGATCCGCCCTCCCTGCCCGTCGAGCCTGACACCAACCGGCACGACGTCGCCGACCGAGAGTTCACCAAACGACAGGAGCAGCTGGACAGATTGCACCTCAAGGCGCGCAATCTGAAGCGTGTACTCTGCGCGCAGCGCTCCGCTGGTTGCGCGCACGACAACTGCGCCTGGAGAAAGAGCCGTGATCACACCGCCCTGGCCAACCAGCGCTCGACGATCGTCACTGACGCTCCAGGCAAGTGGAGCATCGGGGACCGGTTCTCCCTGCGCGTTGCGCAGCGTCGCGGCAAATGTGACCACGTCACCCTCATAGACGGAGGAGACGGGTGCACTGATCGTGAGTGTCGCAGCAGACGGGGGTGCGGTTGCTGGCTCATCGCACGAGGCGATGAAAACAGCCATGAGCAGCCATCTGGCGAGGCGGAAGCGAACGCGCATGGGGCAACAGCTGGTACGGGATGAATGCGGTCAATCGCATGAGCTGAGATCGACACGCATCTACACTACCCGCGCTGGTCTGCTTGCGACGAGGGTCAGTCGACCTACGCGTTCACCGCCGTTGTCGCAGCACTTCGTACGCCGCAATCGCGACGCTGGTGGACAGATTCAGCGACCGCACGCGCGGTGACATCATGGGCATTGTCAAAAACCGCCCCGCATACCGTGCATGCAGCGCATCCGGCAGCCCACCGGTTTCTCTGCCGAACACCAACACCACATCGCGACTCGCGGCGAACGGCGCATCCCAGAGAAGCGTGCTCGCCTTGGTGGAAAAGAAATACGGTTCGCCGAGCGCCGGCAGCTCGCGCTCAAACGTTTCCCAATCCGGCCAAGTGCGGAGTTTGACATGCTCCCAGTAGTCGAGCCCTGCGCGCTTCACCTCGCGTTCATCGAGCGAGAAGCCCAGTGGCTCGATCAGGTGCAGCGTGGCGCCCGTCGCGAGACACGTGCGACCGGCGTTTCCGGTATTCCAGTGAATTTCCGGGTGCACCAGCACCACGTGCAGTGCGCCCGGTTTCGCGATGCTGCTCTCTCCTGACACGCCTTCCCTCTGACGAATAGGTCCAGCGAAACATAGCGCGCTCAGCGAAACAGTTTGATCAACCCTTCCGTGTGGACGCTGATCGACGGCACGATCACCAGATCATTGCGCCGCAGCCCCAGCGCCGAGCGATCGTAGAAGACGCCGAGTTCGAGCGATAATCCACCGTCTTTCCCGCCGACACGCGTACCGCCGAACACTCCAACTGTTGGCTTGTCCGAGACGGCCGTGTTGTTGAGTGGAATCACTTGCAATGCACGGAAGCCGCCATAGGGTGTCAGCTGCCCACCCTCTCCAGCCGAACGGATCAACGTCACCTCACCGTGCGCGTGTTGTCCGAGATTCACAAATCCGGCACCAACAAGCAGCGCCATGGCTGCGTCGGCAGGGTCCTCGGTGCCGCCGATGCGCCGTTTATACGATGCAATGACCCCGCTGAGGGCGTTGATGCGCACGCCGAAATCGGATCGGTCATCGAGCCCAAAGCGCTGCTCCATATCGATACCGGGAATGGCGTGCGAACTGGTCATGCTGTCCGTTTCGTACCGAGCACCACCCGGCACCACGGACAGCAGGTAGGTGGCGTTTCGCGCACCAACCGGGGTTGTACGTCCGCTGTGGGCGACGCTGTACGGGGTACACCCGACCGCGAGCAGCAGGGTGAGGCAAAGCAATGCGGCCAGACGTGGGTTCATAACGGCTCCTTGCGGTTGGGTTGCACGGAAGATCTCCCGCTCCCACCACCTCTTCCATACGTCACGTGACGTAGCACCGTGCGCACCAAGAACTTCAGGATCATGCTCACGTGTCGTAACTTGCACATTGTGCTTACCAACCTTCCGCGCGCGGCCGGCATGCTGCTGCATCCCACCAGTTTGCCGGGGCCCAACGGCATCGGCGAGTTGGGTGCAAACGCGATTCGTTTTCTCGATGCATTGAGCAGCATGGGCGTCAGTATCTGGCAAATGCTGCCACTTGGCCCCACCGGTTACGGTGATTCGCCTTATCAGGTGTTCTCGGCCTTTGCCGGCAATCCGCTGCTGATCAGTGTGCCGTCCGAGGACGGCAGCCCGGCATTTCCTCAGCACACCGTTGATTTTGCGCGAGTCATGGCGCACAAACGGCGACTGCTCAATCGCCTGATTGCGTCCACGCCCCGCGATGACGTGTACCAGGCGTTCGTGAAGGCACAGGCACACTGGCTCCCGGATTACGCGCTCTTTATGGCGCTCAAGGAGCGCTACAATGGCAAGTCGTGGCACGAATGGCCGGCTCCTCTGGCGCAGCGCGATTCAGAGGCGATGGCAATGGCACGCGAACGACTCGCCAGTGAGATCGAAGCACGTCAGGTCGAGCAGTTTCTGTTTTTCTCGCAGTGGCGCACGTTGCGTGAGGCCGCCACGCAACGCGGTGTCCGACTGATGGGAGACGTGCCGATCTACGTCGCGCACGACAGTGCCGACGTGTGGATCAATGCCGCACAGTTTCAACTGCGCACCGACGGGACGCCCGCCGTGCAAGCGGGTGTACCACCCGACTACTTCAGTGAAACCGGGCAGCTCTGGGGCAATCCGATCTACGACTGGTCCGCCATGCACGCCGATAGCTACCGCTGGTGGATTGCGCGCGTGCGCGCCGCGTTTGAAAATTTTGACATGGTGCGCATCGATCACTTCCGGGGTTTTGAATCGTACTGGGAGGTGCCGGGCGACGAAACAACGGCAATGCATGGCGAGTGGCGCCCTGGCCCGGGTGATGCCTTCTTTCGCGCGATCCATGACGCACTGGGCACACCAACCATCATCGCGGAGAATCTCGGTGTGATCACTCCGGAGGTAGAAGCGTTACGAGAGCGCTGGGGATATCCCGGCATGTGCATCCTGCAGTTCGCCTTCAACCCGGATGTCGCGTCGGCCGACACACGTCCGCACTACTTTCCTCGTCATGCAATCGTGTACACTGGCACGCACGACAACGACACGATCGTGGGGTGGTGGCAGTCACAGGGCGCCGCGAGCTCCACACAATCGTCCGAGCAGATCGTGCGCGAGCGGACGTTCGCAGCGCAGTACCTCGATGCGACGGGACGCGAGCCGCACTGGGCCATGATTCGAACCGCGATGTCGTCGGCGTGCGACACCGCGATCATTCCATTGCAGGACCTGCTCGGCCAGGACAGCAGTGCACGCATGAACACGCCGGGACGTGAGACCGGCAACTGGAGTTACCGCTTTTCCTGGGACCAGCTGACCACGGAGCATATCCAGCAGTTTCGGGCGCTGGTGGAGACGTACGAAAGACGCGGCGTAAGCTGAACGGGCACGAGGTGCGCAGCTCTTTGTACTTTTGCGTGCCTCGTGTGGTAGCTAGCGCGCGTGGCACAGGTAGCTACGCAATGCGACCACGCGCTCATCCCCAGAAAATGTACGCGATAGCGATCGCGGCCATCACACTCACGAAGTCGGCCAGGAGCCCCAGAGAAATGGCGTTGCGCGTCTTTCGGATGCCTACAGACCCGAAGTACAGCGCCAGCACATAAAACGTGGTGTCAGTTGCACCCTGAAACGTGGACGCCAGACGACCCACAAACGAGTCGGCACCGTACGTGGTCATCGCGTCTACCATCATGCCACGTGCGCCGCTTCCTGACAGCGGTTTCATGAGTGCAGTGGGCAGCGCCGGGATGATGCGATCATCAAGTCCGAAGACTGCGAACACCTTGGCGATGCCGAGGATGAGCAAATCGAGCGCGCCCGATGCGCGAAACACACCGATCGCGACCAGCAACGCCACCAGATACGGAATGATTCGAATCGCTACCTGAAAACCTTCTTTCGCGCCGTCAATGAACGCTTCGTAGGCGTTGACGCGCCGCGCCAGCGCCATCAACAAAAATGCCGAGATCACCCCATACAGTGTGACATTGGCCACCACATTCGAAATGGCCTGAACACGATCGCGATCCATGCCGGCGAATGTGTACACGACGCCACCGATTAATGCCGTCACGCCGATCAGCCACCCGAGCAATACGGGGTCAAACAGGTTGATGCGCTGCACAATCGACACCGCAATGAGCGCTGTGAGTGTGGAGAAATACGTCGTGAGCAGAATGGGCAGAAAAACGTCGGCCGGATTCGCCGCGCCAAGCTGCGCACGGTACACCATGATGCTGATCGGGATGAGCGTCAGTCCCGACGTGTTCAGCACCAGAAACATGATCTGCGCGTTGGTCGCCGTTTCCTTGTCGGGATTCAGCGTCTGCAACTCATTCATGGCCTTGAGCCCGAGCGGTGTCGCCGCGTTGTCGAGCCCGAGCATGTTCGCCGAGAAGTTCATGATGATGGAGCCGAGCGCCGGATGATCACGAGGAATCTCCGGAAACAGGCGGCGAAAAAACGGGCTGACGATGCGCGACATGAACGCGATGGCCCCACCAGCCTCTCCCACCTTCATCAGCCCCAGCCACAGCGTGAGCACGCCGGTCAGTCCGAGCGAGATCTCAAATCCAGTCTTGGCTGAGTCGAAGGTGGCCTGCGTCATGGACGCGAAGACGGCCGTGTCGCCGCCAATGAGTTTGACCAGCCCGACAACGAGTGAGATGAGAAAAAACGACAGCCAGATGTAGTTGAGCGTCACGGCAGTGAGCCTGTGAGCAGTTCCACCAGAACGGGCACGTGCAGACGCATCAGATCCTCGTTCGCGATCACAGGAAACTCGTAGGTGATGACCGGTACATGGTGCTCCTGCCCCCATGACCCGAAAGAGCCCGGCGTGGGATACCCCACATCGCGCACCAATGGCATGCCAGTGCGAACGGCCAGTCGTACGCCAAGCGCACTGCCATTGGCATCGTCAATACACGCCAGCGGCGCGTGCAGCGCAATGACCGCGTCGGGCGCAAGTTCGTCGATGAGCGCGAGCAACGCTTGCGTCTCCGGCTCGGAACCAGGTGCCGCACCGGGGCTCAGCAGCACGTCACTCGGATCATCAAGCGTCGCTCGGCTGGTCACGGGTTCAGCGCGCCAGTTGGACGCCGGAAAGTTGCGGTTGAGATCCACGCCATTGGCATTGGCTCGTGTCCCACGAATGAGTCCATCGGGATTGGCGGCCAACACGGTGGCCACATGCGCTGGTGGCTCGACCAGCTGCCGGAGCGCTCGCGAGAGGGCCCAGGTAGTTTCGGGTTCTTCACCGTGAATGGCGGCAAAGACGAGCAACTCACAGCGAGCTGTGGGCCGCCACACTTCGAGCGGCAGTCCGAGCACCGAACGCCCATACACCGTGGGGGACCACGGCAGCGTGCCCCACTCGGTGCGGGGTCGTCGCGTCATGTGACGAACGGCGTATTGGCGTGCATGCAGCAGCGTGGGTGTGAGGGAGCGCGACGGTATCAAACAGCAACAAAACGTGACCGTCCGCGAACATGATCCGCTGCGCTGCAGAGATCAAGGCGTGGCCGTGACGGTGCGCATAATCCAACGTGTGCCGGACGGCGCGAGCGTCACACAGCCAACTGGGCGACTAGCTTCCCCGTGTGCCCGCGATTCACGTTCCCGTCACACCACTCGCGCTTCGCGCCGGACCTGCCGCGCTCCGCCTCCTGCGGGAGCGCGGTTTGCGTGCGCAGGATGTGGACATGCTCTCCGGCGCATCGGGTGGCGCAAAATGGCTGGCCATTGGCGGACTCGACCGGTTCCTCTTTGGCGAGTTCCTGCAGGAGGAGCGCGTGCGTCCACTGCATTTGATCGGCTCGTCGATCGGCAGCTGGCGCATGGCCTGCCTTGCGCAGCGCGATCCACGTGCCGCACTGGCACGTGGACACCACGCGTACATCTACGACCAGCGGTATACCGTGCGTCCGAGCACGCACGAAGTCACCGCCGTGCTCACGCGCGCCCTCGACGCATTGCTCGGCGAGCATGGTGTGGCGGAGATTCTCTCGCATCCGTACTTCCGTCTGCATGTGATCACGGCAGTGGGTCGCGGATTGGCAAGCAGCAATGCGCGTGCAACGCTGGCGGCGTCGCTCGGTTTAGCCGCCGCGGCCAATGCCTTCTCACGACGGTCACTCGCCCTGCAGTTTCGTCGGCGCATCTTTCACAACGCCGGGTCTCCATCACCGTTTGCGCACTTGCAGGATCTGCCCACGGATCACATCGCCCTCACGGCGAACACGCTACGCGACGCGCTGCTGGCCTCCGGTGCGATTCCCATGCTGCTTAACGGTGTGCGCATTGCCAGCGCACCCAACGACGTGCATTGGGACGGCGGTGTGCTGGACTATCATCCCGATCTCGATTTCGGTCGCGGTGATGGGCTGGTGCTCTATCCTCACTTTTATCCGCATGTCGTGCCGGGATGGTTTGACAAACGGCTGCCGTGGCGCCGAGCTGGCGCGGCAAATTTTGATCGCGTCTTACTTGTGGCACCGAGCCCTGCGTTTGTGGCAACGCTGCCAGCCGGCAAGATCCCGGATCGCCAGGACTTCTACGCCTTTGACGACACCGAGCGGGGCCGTCGCTGGCAGGCGTCGCTGGATGCGTCGGAGCGACTGGGTGACGCCCTGCGCGAACTGTTGGCGAGCGACGGCGTCGCAGACGCGGTACGGCCGTGGTAGGGCGTGCACTCGATCCAGACGCATCTGGCTAGTCTCGCGCGCGGCGCATCCAGGCCGCATTTTCTTGACATGCAACCCACCTCCGTGCTCACGCTCGCTCTGCTCTGCCCGCTACTGCTTCCCGCGCAGGGCACACCCACTTCCGCAGCGCGGCAAACCGACGCCGACTCCTACACGCGATACGAGCTATTGGCTCCGAACTCCGGCGCCTTTCGCATTTCTTATGAAGTCACCGCTACCACACCCGGTGCGACGCACTACTTCAACTCGATCAGAACGGGCAGCCTGGTCAGCGACGAGGCAGTGTTTGATCGCGCGAGTGGGCTGCCGCTGCTGTTCGACGAAGTGGGAGTGACCGAAGCCCGCGCCGGCGGTGTGCGCTCCGGTGACAGTACGCAGCGCTACATCCGCGTGACGCTGGCGCGACCCGTACCAGACAGCGGAGGCGAGCAACGCATTCTGATTCTCAAGACCTACGAAGATCGCGCCAGCTATTTCACGCGCGGCGACACGATCGTGTTCTCGCGGCCGCTGGGCATCAAACGAAACGCGGTGGTATTGCCCGCTGGGTACGAACTTGTGTCGTCATCCTATCCCGCGCAGGTCTTGCAGGAAACAGACGGTCGCATCGGAATCAGCTTCCTGAACAATACGCCCGCCGAGGCGCCAGTCACGATTCGTGCGGTGCCCACGCCAGCTCGCACGACCAGTGCGGTGGTGTCCAGCGTCGCGCCACGACTCACCGAACGCGCGCAGCAGGATCGTGAGATCGTGTATTTCCTGCGGCCGCCGGAAACACACGCGTTCGATCTCTATCATGATTACACGGAATCGCGGGCCGGTACGAGCACCTATTTGAATGTGGTGCGCGCTGGCAGCACGGTCTCCAACCCGCACGCGCGCAATCTGGACACGGGCGAAGCGCTGGGGTGGGAAGTGCTCAAGGGTAGCGCGATCACTGCTGCACAGCTGCCGGTATCAAATGTGACGCCGTCCACCGAAGTTGTGGTCTTCCGCTTTCCGCCCGTGAAGGCAGGAGAATCCGTGCGGTTGCGCATGTCAGAGACATACACCGACAGCGTACGCTACAAGCTCGTGGGAGACGAACTGGTGTGGGATCGCGCATTTGGCCGACCTGCAAACATTGTGGTGCTGCCAGACGGTTGGGTGCTTACCAACAGCGCTATCCCGGCGACGGTCACCACGCGTGCCGACGGACGAGTGCAGCTCGAGTTCCTGAACGCGCGACCGGACGAACTCATCACTCTCATCACGGCTCGGCGGCGGCAGCCGCGGTGAAGACCATGGATACGCTCGTCCAGTATTTCGAGACCATTTCGTCCACGCACAGAGCGCTGATACTGGCGGGTGGCATTGCCTTTTTCTGGGTGTGGGAGAGCGCGGTTCCTCTGGTGCGCTTCTCGTATGCAAAGTGGTCGCACGCGCTCCGCAACCTGTTCTTCACGGCCACCACCATCGTCGTGAACTTTGCACTGGCGTTTGTGCTGCTGCGCGCGTCCCAGTGGGTGACTGCAGAACAGATTGGTGTGCTCTTCATCGCCCCACAGCTGCCGCTGGTTGTGCAGATGGTCGTCGGCTTGCTGCTGCTCGATCTCGTGGGCGCCTGGCTTCCTCACTTTGTACAACACAAAACGCCGCTGTTGTGGCGTCTGCATCTCATCCATCACTCCGATACGGAGGTCGACACCACCTCGGCCAACCGACACCATCCCGGGGAGAGTGTGGTGCGCTTTGCCTTCACCACGCTCGCCGTGCTGGTAACGGGTGCACCGATGTGGATGGTGTTCCTCTACCAGTCGCTGAGCGTTGTGCTCAGCCAGTTCAATCATGCCAACATCGCGCTTCCGCGCGCGCTCGACCGCGTACTGAGTTGGGTGATTGTCTCACCGGACATGCACAAGGTGCATCATCACTACGTCATGCCGTACACCGATTCCAACTACGGCAACGTGTTTTCCGTCTGGGATCGCCTGTTTCGCACCTTCAGCACACTTGATCGTACGCAGATCGTCTACGGTGTGGATACGCACATGGATCCGCATGAACACGGCACCGTGAAGGCGCTGTTGACGATGCCACTGCGCCCGGGAAACAAGCGTTCCGCGCCGTACGGCGAGCCGCAATCTCCCGGCGAACCCGCGCCACGCTGAGCGTGGCACGAGCGGCTACGCGGCCCGTATCAGATATAGCGTCAGCAGTCGCGGGGGAGTGTCAGCGGTATCCTCCTCAGCATTCCACTCGCCCACACGCCGCACAGTGAAGCCACCCTCCACGGCCGAGTTCACGTACTCGCTGAGCGAGTGTCGAACGGCCGGCACGAGCACCGTCTCGCCATCCTGCGGGTCCACGTACCTGGCCTGCGATCCGAGCAGCTGTCGCATGGGATGCAGCTCGCTCAGAAACACCTTGCCTCCGCGGCGCAACACTCGCGCGCACTCCGCAAACACGGTGCGCAGATCGCGCACGTGCTCCAGCACCAGATTCCCGACGACCAGATCAATGGTCTGATCCTCCACGGGCCACGGTGTGGTGATGTCGTGCTCATGGAATGAGACGTGCTGTGCCGGCACACGTTCGCGCGCCAGCTCAAGCATGCCGGGTGACACATCAAGTGCCGTCACGAGGCGGCAATTGCCCGCTAACCACTCAGTATTCTTCCCGGTTCCGCATCCAAGCTCGAGCACTGCACGCCCGCGTACACTCGGGCCATGGGTGCGCAGAATCTGCGCATCGAGGTCCCGCGTGCGATTGCTGTCGTTGTCATAGTGCGACGACCATCGGTCGTACGCGCTACGAACCGAAGCGATATGATCGCCGGCCGAGTCGGGTGGCATAGTCTCCATCGTGGATGGTGGCAGAATGATTGAGGTCAGTAAGTCGCCTCGGCGCGCAAGGCGATAGTGCCATCCGGTCCTACCGCTTCAAGACTAACGGACGAGTCAGCCGGTGTCCCGATGAGTCGAAACGGAGCGACGTCGAACAGCGGCGCGACACCACGAAAACTGAACGCCGACACTGACCGCGCAGTTTCAACTGCGACGGCTGCTCTTTCGCGCTCAATCTGATCTGCCAACTGAAGCAAGAGCATCGCCGAAAGGGGGCCGTGCACGACGAGGCCGGGATAGCCCTCCTCCTGCATTGCGTACTCTCGATCGTAGTGAATGCGATGCGCATTGAACGTGAGTGCCGAGAACCGAAACAGCAACCGGGAATCCGCGGTGACATCTCGCACCATTGCGTCCGTCGGCGGTTCATCCCAGTGTCGGACAACAGGTGGAGCAACGGGCGCCCCCGCTTCACGGTACACGATGTCCTGTTCCTCTTCCAGACAGAGCACACCATCCTGCAGGAATCGATACTGCACCGTCACAAACGCCAGCGCTCCTGTGCGTCCTGTCTTTTCCTGTACGTCGCTGATGAGCCCCTCACGTACCGCGGGTACGCCCAGTCTGAGCGCACGGTACACACGCACGCGTGCGCCGGCAAACATGCGCCGCGGCAGCATCACCGGTGGCATAAAGCCGCCGCGCAGTGGATGACCGTCCACATCGAGCGATGATTGTGCAGCGTGTGGCAGGAAATACAGCCATTGCCACAATAGTGGCATCGCATCACCCATTGAAAGCGTTACATTGACGGCGTCAAACATGGCCGCGGCAGCGCGCGCCTGCGTGACGGCGAGTGAGTCATGCACGGTCTCGGTGCGACCGATCCATTCGGCGATGTGTGGAGTGTGCGTGGTCATTCGATAGTGCGGGTGACGTGACGAGGCAGAACACGTGATCGCGCCAAGTTATCCCTTCCTGGCGATACTTTCACCCTGCGCGACGACGAGGGCTGTTGGTGACTACATCGGAGAGCAGTAGCAGTACCGACGCATTACCGCTCAGCGGCATCCGCGTGCTCGATGTGGGCAACTTCCTTGCCGGCCCCTATGCGGCGTCGATTCTTGGTGAGTTTGGAGCGGAAGTACTGAAAATCGAACATCCCATTGCCGGCGACCCGATGCGACGGTTCGGTACGCCGTCACCGCGTGCCGACGCCACACTGAAGTGGCTCAGTGAGGGGCGCAATCGCAAGTCCGTCACGATTGACCTGCGTCAGGCCGAGGGTGTGCAGCTGTTTTTGTCGCTCGTTCGCAAGTCAGATGTGCTCGTGGAAAACTTTCGGCCAGGCACCATGGAGGAGTGGGGCCTCGGCTGGTCGGTGATTCACGAAGCGAACCCGCGTCTCGCCATGCTGCGGGTGTCCGGATACGGCCAGACCGGACCATATCGTCGGCGCTCCGGATTTGCGCACATTGCGCAGGCGTTCGGCGGACTGAACTACCTCTCCGGCTTCCCGGGCGAAACACCGGTGCTTCCCGGCACCGTACCACTTGGCGACTACATCGCGAGCCTGTTTGGCGCGATCGGCGTGCTTATTGCACTGCGCCATCGTGATTCCACTGGCCGCGGCCAGATGATCGACGTCGGCATTTACGAGTCAGTGTTTCGGATACTCGAGGAAATTGCCACGGCGTACGGAACCTCCGGCAAGATCCGTGAACGCGAGGGCTCAGGCAGCTTTGTCGCTGTGCCGCATGGACATTTCCGCACCTCCGACGACAAGTGGATCGCGATTGCGTGTACCACCGACAAAATGTTTGAACGCCTGAGTATCGCGATGGGACAACCGCATCTGTCCTCGAGCAATCTCTACGGTGATCAACGCAAGCGCCTCGCCGACCGAGACCGCGTCAATGCAATCGTGGTGGAGTGGGTGGGCTCACTCACGCGCGAAGTCGTGCTGAAGCGCTGTCTGGCCGAAGCGGTGCCAGTGGGCAAGGTCAACAGTATCGCCGACATTTTTGCAGACGAGCAGTTCATCGCGCGTGACGATCTGGTACACATGTCTGACGAAGGTATCGATGACATCGTGATTCCAGGGGTGATTCCGCGACTCTCCAAGACTCCTGGACGTATCACCAATCTCGGTCCCACACTCGGCAACGCGACCGATGAAGTGATGCGTGATCTGCTGGGCTTGGCCGCATCAGAAGTCGCTCGGCTTCGCCAACACCGAATCATCTGATGGCACCTCCCATGCAACCGCCGACCACCGTACCCGGACCGCTGCCACTTGAAGGCGTTCGCGTGATCGATGTCGCGACGATCATTGCCGCACCGTTTTGCGCCACGCTCCTCGGCGAGTTCGGCGCTGATGTGCTCAAGGTGGAGCACCCGCTTGGTGGCGATGGCCTGCGCCGCTTTGGTACGCCGTCGCAGCGCGGCGATACACTCACGTGGGTCAGCGAAGCGCGCAACAAGCGCTCCGTCACGCTGGATCTGCGACATCCGGACGGCGTCGAAATCTTCAAGGACCTCATCACGAAGACCGATGTCCTGTGCGAAAACTTTCGCACCGGAACGCTCGAAAAGTGGGGACTGGGTTGGGATGTGCTGCACGCCCTCAACCCACGGCTCGTCATGTTGCGCGTAACGGGTTATGGGCAGACCGGCCCGTACAAGGATCGCCCGGGCTTTGCGCGCGTGGCGCATGCGGTGGGCGGCATCGCGTATCTGGCGGGCATGCCGAAGGGCACGCCCGTCACACCGGGGTCGACCACGCTCGGCGACTACATGACCGGACTGTATGGCTGTCTCGGTGTCCTGATGGCGCTGCGCCACCGCGATCTTACCGGCGAAGGGCAGTATGTGGACGCCGCGCTTTTTGAATCGGTCTTTCGGTGCACCGATGAACTGGCCCCCGCGTACAGCATGTACGGGGTCGTGCGTGAACGCATGGGATCGTCGCACAACGATTTCGCCTGTCCGCATGGTCACTTCGCCACGAAAGACGGCAAGTGGGTCGCGATCTCGTGCGCCACGGACAAACTGTTTGCACGGCTGGCCGCGGCCATGGGGCGTCCCGAGCTCGCGTCTTCGAGCACCTACGGCGACCAGAAAGTGCGCTTGCAGCACTGTCATGCGGTCAACGAAATCGTGCGCGACTGGTGCAGTTCGCTCACGCGCGAGGAAGTGCTGACGCGATGCTATGCCACTGACACACCCGCCGGCCCGCTGAACAACATTGCCGACATCTTCGGTGACCGGCAGTTCCACGCGCGACGCAATCTGATGGCCGTCGACGATCCGCTGACCGGCGAGGCGATGATCATTCCCGCTCCGGTTCCTCTGCTTTCCGAAACACCGGGGACTGTGCGCAGCCTGGGACCGACACTAGGGCAGCATACAGATGAAGTGCTGCGCGAGGTACTCGGACTCGATGACGAGCGCATCGCCACGCTGCGCCAGCAGGGCGTGATCTGACATGAACAGGAACTCCGAGGGTATTCTGAACGGCATGCGCATCGTGGAAGGCTCTGCATTCGTTGCCGCGCCGCTCGGTGGCATGACACTCGCCCAGCTTGGTGCAGATGTCATTCGTTTTGATCCGATTGGCGGTGGTCTCGACGCAAAGCGCTGGCCGCTCACCGCAGACGGCTCCACCAGTCTCTTCTGGACAGGGTTGAACAAAGGAAAGCGATCGATCGCAGTGGATTTGCGATCACCACGCGGACAGGAGTTGCTCACGCGCGTGATCTGTGCGCCGGGAGCCGATGCCGGCCTGTTCTCCACGAACTTTCCTGCGCGGGGCTGGTTGTCCTACGATCGTCTCGCAGCACACCGCAAAGATCTGATCATGGTGAATCTCACTGGCCGCCGCGACGGCGGGTCAGAGGTGGACTACACCGTAAATCCGCAGCTCGGATTTCCGCAGCTCACCGGGCCCGACAATGACGCAACGCCGGTGAACCATGTGCTGCCCGCGTGGGACGTGGTGGCCGGTCATCAGATTGCGCTCGCCTTGCTCGCGGCCGAGCGACATCGCACGCGAACCGGCCAGGGACAACTGGTGTCACTTGCACTGAAGGATGTGGGGCTGGCCGTACTCGCTCATCTCGGGTTCGTCGCCGAAGTGCAGCATGCTCCGGAAGAGCGGGCACGCTATGGCAACTATTTGTACGGCGCGTTCGGTCGCGATTTCGTCACGCAAGACGGTGAACGCGTGATGGTGGTCGGACTCACCGACGCACAGTGGATGACGCTGTGCTCCGCAACGGGCACCGGAAGCGCGATGACATCCATCGGTGCCTCGCTCGGACTGGATTTGAAGGACGAAGGCAATCGATTTATCGCCCGGCATCAGATCGCCGCGGAGTTGGAGCCCTGGTTCGCGGCCCGTACGCTTGCGAAAGTCGATGAGGAGTTTGCAGCACATCGCGTCACGTGGGCGCCCTACCGTACCGTGCGCGGCGCCTTGCGTGAAGACGCGGATCTGTCCACGGACAATCCCATGTTTTCGACGATTGAGCAAGCTGGTGTTGGCGAGGTGCTGGCAGCGGGTTCACCGCTGCACTTCGCGCGCTCAGCACGCACCGCCGTACGTCCAGCGCCACAGCTCGGCGAACATACCGACGAGATTCTTCTTGAACTTGCCGGGCTCAGTGAAACCGAGCTCGGCGAACTGCATGACCTCGGCATCGTAGCCGGACCACCATCGACCTCTACGGGAGTAGGACGCACGTGAAGCTGCCCTTCAACTTCTACAAGCCCCTCGCGATCGGAGCCCCGCAGCCGCTGCGCACCTTGCCCGTGCGCGCTGAGCGGATGATTCATTTTTTTCCGCCGCACATTGAGAAGATTCGTGCGCGCGTGCCGGAGATGATTGCGCAGGTGGACGTGCTGTGCGGCAATCTTGAAGACGCGATTCCGGTGGAGGACAAGGCGGCCGCGCGTGCCGGGTTTATTGACGTAGCGAACCGCAATGCGTTTGGCAACACGGCCTTGTGGGTACGGGTGAATTGCCTGAACTCGCCGTGGTTTCTCGATGATCTCGAACAGATCGTGCGTGACGCAGGCAACAAACTTGATGTGTTCATGATCCCGAAGGTGGAGGGTCCCTGGGACATTCACTTTGTTGACCAGTATCTCGCGTTGCTGGAGGCACGCTACGGTGTCACCAAACCAATTCTGATTCACGGGCTCCTGGAGACCTCCGAAGGGGTCAAGAATGTGGAACAGATTGCTGGGGCGAGCCCTCGCATGCACGGCATGAGTCTCGGTCCGGCGGATCTCGCAGCATCGCGCGGCATGAAGACCACGCGCGTTGGCGGCGGTCATCCGCACTATGGTGTACTGGCCGATCCCGGCGAAGCCGATGCACCACGCGCCTTTGTGCAGCAGGATCTGTGGCACTATACGGTGGCGCGCATGGTAGACGCCTGCGTTTCACACGGCATCCGCGCGTTCTACGGCCCGTTTGGCGACATTCGCGACGAGGCAGGCTGCGAAGCACAGTTCCGGAATGCGTTTGTCATGGGGTGCACCGGGGCATGGTCGCTCGCGCCAAACCAGATCGCCATTGCACGTCGTGTCTTCAGTCCGGATGCGAAAGAGGTGCTCTTCGCCACGCGCATCCTCGATGCCATGCCGGATGGCAGTGGAGTCGCGATGATCGATGGCAAGATGCAGGACGACGCCACATGGAAGCAGGCGAAGGTGATGGTGGATCTGGCCCGCCTTGTGGCGCAGAACGATCCGGAACTCGCCGCGTCGTACGGTTTCTGACCAGCCTGCTACCTATGTCCGACAAGACACAGTCCGGCAACTTCTTCGAAGACTTCGCGGTGGGCCAGCGCATTGTGCACGCCACGCCACGCACAGTGACGGCCGGCGACGCGTCGCAGTACATGACCTTGTTCGGACCACGGTTTGCGGTGAGCTCATCCACCCCGTTCGCACAGACCGTTGGTTTGCCTCGCGCGCCGCTCGACTCGATGCTCGTATTTCACATGGTGTTCGGCAAGACGGTGCCGGACATTTCGTTGAACGCCATTGCCAATCTCGGTTATGCTGATGGTCGCTTTGGCGTGCCGGTGTACCCGGGCGATTCGCTCTCGACAATCAGCGAAGTGCTCGGTGTGAAGGCGAATCGGGATGGCACCACCGGTGTCGTGTATGTGCGGTCGCGTGGTGTGAATCAGGCACATGAGATGGTTGTGGAATACGTGCGCTGGGTCATGGTGCGCAAACGCAATGCCGCTTCACCCGCGCCGTCTACGCATGTGCCTACGCTTGCTGAGGCGGTCGAGGCGCACACGCTGCACGTGCCGTTTCGCATCGGTGAGGGAAGGTACGATCGGCAGCTCGCCGGCAGTCCCTACCTGTGGGATGACTACGTGCCGGGCGAGCGCATTGATCATGTGGACGGCATGACAATCGAAGAATCCGAGCACATGGGTGCGGCACGACTCTTTCAGAACACCGCCCGTGTGCACTTCAACCTGCACGTGGAGTCAGCGGGTCGCTTCGGGCGTCGCATCGTGTATGGGGGGCACGTGATCAGTCTGGCGCGTGCGCTCAGCTTCAATGGTCTGGCTAACGCGTTTGCCATTGTGGGCATCAATGGCGGCCGACATGTGAACCCGACCTTTGCGGGTGATACCATCTACGCGTGGTCCGAAGTGCTTGAGCGCCAAACGCTCCCCGGTCGCGACGACATGGGCGTGCTGCGCGTTCGCACGGTCGCGCTCAAGAACCACGCCGCGTCGGCGTTCGTGCTGCGCGATGCGGAGGGCAACTACGATCCTGCGGTGGTGCTCGACTTCGACTACTGGGTGGCCATGCCGAGGCGCGCAGCGGCGGTGTGAGCGGGCCTCGGTCTTGCGCGAATGAGCGAGGGATTCATGTTTCAGCCATACTCTCCTCCCTCCGCAACGACCATGACCTACGCTGCCATCACCGGCTGGGGCAAATGCATGCCGCCGGCCGTGCTGTCCAACGACGATCTCTCCACGTTCCTCGACACCTCCGACGACTGGATCGTCTCCCGCACCGGCATGAAGGAACGCCGCGTGTCTCACGTGGGCGCGATCGAACTGTCGACCGTTGCCGCCGCCCGTGCACTGGCCTGTGCCGGACTGGATCCGGCCGATGTTGACCTGATTATTTACGGCGGCGTCTCCAACGATGAGCTGGTGCCCAACAGCGCCAGCGGTGTGCAGGTCGCACTTGGTGCGACACGCGCCGCCAGCATCGACTTGAATACCGCCTGCACCAGCTTCTGTTACGGGCTGACCACCGCCACCGCAATGATTCGCACGGGTGTGGTGCGCAACGCGGTCGTGATTGGTGTGGAGTTGATCAGTCGCTACATGGACTGGAGCAATCGCAACGTGGCCGTACTGTTTGGCGACGGCGCGGCTGCGGTGGTGCTCCAGGCCAGTGATACCGAGCAGGGTGTGCTTGGCAGCGTGCTCGGCTGCGACGCGGAAGCGCGCCATACCCTTCGTGTGCGTGGCATGGGCTGCACATACGCGCTACACGACGTGATGTATGGCGATACGATCTGGGATTTTGATGGACAGGTGATCTTCAAGCGCGCCGTGCACGCGATGGCCGACGCGTCAACACGCGTGCTGGCGCAGTGCGGTGTGAGCGCGGCCGATGTTGACCTCGTCGTTCCCCATCAGGCGAATCTGCGCATCATCGAATCGGTGGCGAAATACGCCGGCATTGCGATGGAGCGCGTGGTGGTCACGGTGCACAAGTACGGCAACATGAGTGCGGCGACGGTGCCCGTCGCACTGGTTGAGGCACTGGAAGAATCGCGTGTGAAGCCCGGCAGCACGCTGCTCATGCCAGCGTTCGGCGGCGGCCTCACGTACTGCTCGCTGCTCGTGCGCTGGGGCGACCGGATCACGCCAATCGGCCACTCATCCGCTGAGCTGCCACCCGTCACGCAGACGGCGCTGGAAATGGTGAATGACATTCGCCGCAATCAGGATCCGCACGGTCGCTCACGCAGTGGGTTGTACTCGCCGGCCTTTGTGGAGTCGCAAGTCGCGGCGGGCGACGGGTAGTTGGCGCGGGTAGTTGGCGCTGGTAGTTGGCGCCGGGTAGTTGGCACTGGCTGTTGGCGCGGCCAGGGTGCGGCGAGGAGGTAGTTTCAGATGCCGTTCGGAGGCTCGCGAAATCGGGCGATGAACGCCCGGTCAATTCGATCCTTCCAACGCATCGCCCACTTCCCGCGAATCGCGAATGGTCCCCAGCTGGCGATCGCGCGCCCGTCGCCGGTATTGACGAGCGTGAGCCAGCGACGCTGCGGCTGATATTGTGCCGAAAGCAACTCCCCGCGCAATGCCTGTGCCAGCGACTGCGCCAGCGGTGGTCCCATGCGTACGGCGTACACTCCCGCCTTGGGTGTGTCGGGTGCATATGCAAGCGTCGCACAATCGCCGGCTGCGAACACGCGCCGACACGTAGTGGACTGCAGGTGCTCGTTCACGAGCACAAACCCTGAAGCATCAACCGCCAGGCCGCTGTCGCGCAACCACGGCGCGGCGGCCGGACCCGTTGCCCAGATCACGATATCGGATGCCAGCTGGCGTCCATCGCGCAGCGCCACGTCTCGAGCTGAAACGCCTGATACTTCCACATCATTCTCCACACGCACGGCGAGTTGTGCGCACGCGTCCGCAAGCAGCCGCGACAAGCGATGACCTCGCGCGACGTACAGCTGCGGTTCACGATTGACAATGCGGACTGTGACCGCATCGCCGCGATCTCCAGTCTGGCGCAGCTGCGCCCGCGCCGCCAACGCCATCTCGATGCCCGCCAACCCGCCGCCCACGATCGTTACGGCGCCCGAGCGAAACGAACCCAGTGTAGTCAGTCGCTGCTTGATTGTCTCCACCTGTTGCAACGGTTTGAGCGGCGTTGCGTGCTCACGCGCACCGGGCGTTTCGAGTCCGGCCGGCTTTGACCCGATCGCCACGGAACACACATCAAACGTGAGTTCGCGACCATCATCGAGGCGCACGAAGGATTGGTCGGCGTTCAGTGCGACCACGTGATGCGGTTCCCAGGTGGCGCCGCTGCGCGCGCACACAGATGCAATGTCCAGCGAGAGCTCACTTTCGGCATACCGTCCACCAAGCCAGCCTGGCACCATGCCCGAATACACATGCAGCGGTTCCGCGTTGCACACGATCACCTCACACGGAGCGAAAGCGCCGTTCTGTAACGCCTCCAACACAAACAGGTGAGCGTGTCCAAGTCCCGCCAGCACCAACCGTGGGATCAAGGCGCGTCAGCAACGGGTCGCAGACGCATCAATCCTTCCTGCGCCACCGACGCCACCAGCTCTCCGGACTGCGAGAAAATCGAACCGCGCGAAAATCCACGCGCCCCGAACGTGATCGGGCTGTCCATGCTGTAAAGCAGCCAGTCATCTGCGCGAAACGGCCGGTGCAGCCACACCGCATGATCAAGCGATGCCAATTGCAATCCTGGGGCACGAAACGACACACCATGTGGCAGGAGCGCCGTGGTGAGCAGACTGTAGTCTGATGCATACGCCAGCACCGCCTGATGCAACAACAACTCATCTGGCATGGTACCGCTGGCACGAAACCACAACTGCCGGGCGGCCGCGCGTTGCTCGGGGCGGAACGGGTCGATCGGATCTACCGGGCGCACATCGATCGGTCGGTCCTGCGTCCATGTTGCGCGATAGTGCTCCGGAATACGGTCCGCCATCTGTCGTATCAACGACAGTTCGCTGGGCAGCGCGTCGGGCTCGGGAACCTGCGGCATCGCTGACTGATGCTCGAGTCCCACTTCCGTGCGATGAAAGCTGGCCGACAGGTTGAAGATCGCCTGGCCGTGCTGGATCGCGGTCACGCGCCGCGTGGCAAAGCTGGAGCCATCGCGAAGGCGATCAACGAAATACACGATAGGTGCCGCCAGATCACCCGGCAGAATGAAGTAGCCATGCACCGAGTGCGCTTCGCGAGGTTCGTCCACCGTGCGACGCGCGGCGACAAGCGCCTGCGCAAACACCTGCCCACCAAACACACGCGACGAACCGATGTCGCGATTGCGCCCTCGATAGATGTTCACCTCCAGCGGCTCGAGATCGAGCAACGTCAGCAGGTCATCAAGCGGTGTGGTCATGACGTATAATCTACAGTCGGTCGCTCGGTGCCTGCCGTTGCGGTGTCCCACTCTCCACTTTCTGCCTCATGCGTGCCGTTGCCTTTGATGCCTTTGGCGGTCCGCTACGGCTGACCGAGTTGCCGGATCCCGAGCCATCGGCGCACGGTGTGGTGCTGCGGGTTCACGCCACAGGCCTCTGTCGAAGTGACTGGCACGGCTGGCAAGGGCACGATCCGGATATCCGCAGCTTTCCGCATGTCCCGGGACACGAGGTGGCGGGAGTGGTTGCCGCGGTGGGCGCTCAGGTGCGTGCGTGGCGTATCGGCGATCGGGTGACTGTGCCCTTTGTGTGTGCCTGCGGCACGTGTGTGCCGTGCGCACGGGGGGACGGACAGGTGTGTGATGCGCAAACACAACCCGGTTTCACACACTGGGGCTCCTACGCGGAGTATGTCGCGCTGCACCATGCCGACGTGAACCTGGTTGCCCTCCCGGAGAGCCTGTCCTTTGAGACGGCGGCGAGTCTGGGCTGTCGCTTCGCCACCGCGTTCCGCGCTGTGGTCGATCAGGGACGCGTGCAAGACGGGCACTGGGTGGCAGTGTTTGGTTGCGGAGGTGTTGGACTGTCTGCAGTCATGATTGCGCATGCTCTTGGCGCGCGTGTCATCGCGGTTGATGTGGCCGCGGAGGCGCTGGCCCTTGCGCAGTCTGTTGGCGCAGAGGTGGTACTGAACAGCCGTGAGCATCGCGATGTCAGTGAGGTGATTCGGGTGCACACCAGTGGCGGCGTTGACAGCGCCTACGATGCACTCGGGTCTGCCGTCACCGCTCGGCAGGCGCTGACGTCATTGCGCAAGAATGGTCGGCATGTGCAGATCGGACTGCTGGCGGGAGACGATGCTGAGCCATCATTGCCACTGCACCTGCTGATCGGACGCGAACTTGAACTGGTAGGCAGTCACGGAATGGCTGCGCACGCGTATCCGCGCATGCTCCGAATGGTTGCGGACGGCTTGATTGACCCCGCGAAGCTCATCACGCGCCACATTTCACTGAAACAAGCGCCCGACGCGCTGGCCACCATGGTCAGCGCACCGCGAGCCGGCGTGACCATCATTGATCCCGCGTAGACGTTTCCCCTGTCAATCCCGCGTAGACGCGCGAAACAGATCATCGGACGCCTGCAGGACTTTGCCGCGCAGTCGCGGTGGCAGATCCGGATGAGCCGTCAGGTACGCACGCACTGTTCGCGCGGCCTCGGGTGAGCGATGTCCATCGAGCATCGCGTTGAGCCACCGAAGCGGAAAGAAAATGTCGCCCGTGCGCTGTATAGCTTCAGTCAGCTCGAGACCGGGGCGCAGGATTGGCAGCGCCTCTGCCTCACGCAGCGGATGATGCATCAGCGACATCGCATCCAGCACCCATGACTCGCGTCGCCGATTCTCAACCTCACTGAACGAGCGGAACAACGCATGACGCACCGCGCTGTCGCGACTGAGCGCGGGCCGCACAAACGTAAAGCGCGCCAGACGGTCGGGATTGATGATGCGCGTCTCCTGCTCCACCAGCAGCGCCTCGACATTGGCCACCCCGCGCAACGCCAACGCCTCGGCCAGCGCAATGTACTGCTGCTCGGCGAGCGGCAGTCCGCGTGGAGCCTCCTGCTGTCGCCAGATGCGTTCGAGCGTCGCCACACCAGAATCCGTCAGCGTCATGCTCACCAGCGCGCTGAAGTACGCGCCCTTGCGACCAGCGGTGGGCGCGTCATCCAGCGCACGCCACAGGGCGCGTTCGACATCAGGCGCCAACGCACGCCTTGCGGAATCCGGAAGAAAGCGCCAGTAGACATTGCGCAGCAGACCCAGCACCTGCTGCGCCACCAGCTCGTCGCGTTCAACAGACACGGAAAAGACCGCCGCGCGCGCGAAGGCCGCCGCGCTGAGCGAATCGTCGAGCACCTCTTCCCAAAGCGATTGCCAGGCGACAGCCCGATGCAGCGGGTCGCGGAGTGCATGCACATTCGTGAGCAGGTAGCTGCGGCTTGCTGCATCGAGTGTGAACCGGCCGTAGCTCACGCCGTCTGCACCGGCCAGTACAAACGCGGGACGCGAAGCCGTCGCGACGAACGCGGTACGCTCAAAAAGTCGGACGGTATCGAGCGTGAGCGCGCCGTCGGCCGTGCCATGTGCCACAACCACAGGCTGACTCCAACGCAGGCCACGCTGCGGCGCATCATCCGCTTGCAAGACAAGGAGCCCGGAATCAGCCCATGTCACGTGAATACGCGGTCGTCCGGTTTCCGTGACCCACACCGTACTCCACGTGTTGAGATCCACCTCGCTCAGGCTGTCGAGAATATTGATGAGATCAGGCCACGTGGCATTGGCATAGCGATAGGTGTCGAGATACGTGCGCAGTCCCGTGCGCAGCAGAGCGTCGCCAAGCAACGCCTCGAGCTGTTGCATGACGATGGGCGCTTTCTGGTAGATGATAGCGCCGTACAGCGAACCCGCCTCCCGCAGATTCTCCAGCGGCTGACGAATCGGATTGGCGCCAGCGGTGCGGTCCACGCCGTAGGCGGTAGGATGGTGCGCCTGAAAGAAGCGCAGCCGCAGGTTGAGATCGGGAAACGCCGGCCCGGCAATCTTGGCCGCCATGAAGTTGGCGAACACTTCCTTCATCCACACATCGTTGAACCAGCGCATGGTCACGAGATCGCCAAACCACATGTGTGCGGTTTCGTGCGCGATCAGACTGGCGCGTCCCAGCTCCTGCGTCCGCGACGCCGTGGGATCGAGAAACAGTGATTCCGCACGGTACCAGATGGCACCGGGGTGCTCCATGCCGCCAAACTGGAACGCAGGAATGGCGAAGAATGCGAAGTCGTCAAACGGATACGGAATCGCGGTATACTCTTCGAGCCACGTCAGTGCGGTCGCGTGCAGATCGAAGATCGCCTCGCGATTGCGCGCGAGCTTTGCCGTGTCCGTTTCACGGTGGTACATCGTGAGCGTGCGCCCGTTGCGTACTGCCGACTCCATCTCCAGCTGACCGGCCGCGAAGCTGAAGAGATATGTGCTGATCGGCTTCGTCTCGGCGAACCTGATCGTGGTCCGAGCATCGTCCGTCGAGTCCCGCGCCACCTGCGCACCGTTTGAAAGTGCGCGCCACGCCGCCGGAATCGTGAGCGTCAGCGCGAACCGCGCCTTGAGATCCGGCTGCTCGAAAACGGGCATCGCCGTGGACGCACGATCCGGAACAAAGAGCGCGTACAGAAAATCGTCGTGCCTGTTGAGCGCTGCGTTGGTACTGCGGAATCGCACCGAGATCTGTTGCTCCCCGATGCGTAGCGCCTCTGCGGGAATGACGATGTGATCGGCAGGCAGCGAGTAGTCCACCGAACCACCGTTCGCATGCACCTCCAGCACATGCTCGGCCGGCGCACGAAAATCCAGCACCAGCGGCTGCGAGTTGTCACGCAAGGTGAACCGTACATCAATGGACCCTTCCACCAGCGAGTCGCGGGACAACGGAATCGACAGACGGACGTCGTAGTGCACACTGTCGATGGTGCGCGCACGGTGCTCGGCCAGTTCCAGGGCAACGCCAGGCGCTGGCGCATCCGATACCTGATCCGGCGTGCTACCGCCGCACGCCACAATGCTCAAGCCGATCGATGCCACGCCGAGCGCAGCGCGTGTACTGCGCATCACCGACCGGGAACTCTGGTACACGGGCTCACTCTTGAACAAGAACATACTGCTCCATACAGGGCGATGGACCGGATGCGCCTGCCACCCGACGCGGCCGCGCAATGCTTCAAGACGCTCGCGTACATATTACATCAGAATGCTGCTCCAGCTGACCGAGCGCGGGCTGTGGTGCGAGCCTGCTGACCTGTATATCGACCCGTGGGCACCGGTGGACCGGGCCGTTATTACGCACGCACACGCCGATCATCTGCGATGGGGACACCAGCACTATCTGGTCGCTGAGCCTGGTCTTGGAGTCGCTCAGCATCGTCTGGGATCGTCCTATGCGTCACGTGCTGAGGCTGTGCCGTACGGCTCGGTCACCGTGCATCGCGGTGTAAAGATCTCGCTCCATCCGGCGGGACATATTCTGGGATCGGCGCAGGTGCGTGTAGAGCACGCGGGCGAGGTGTGGGTAGTGTCGGGTGACTACAAGACCGACGTCGATGCAACCTGCGCGCCGTGGGAGCCGGTGCGCTGTCACACGTTTGTCACCGAGTGCACCTTCGGATTACCGGTGTATCGATGGCCCGCACAGTCCGAGGTGTTTGCGCAGATCAACAACTGGTGGCAAGGCAATGCGAATGCCGGACGAGCATCACTGCTGTACGGCTATGCGCTGGGCAAAGCGCAGCGTCTGCTTGCGGGCCTTGATCCATCGATCGGCCCGATCCTCACGCACGGCGCAGTGGAAACCATGACCGCTCGGTATCGTGAAGCTGGCATTTCCATGCCCGAGACGCAGTACGCCACGATCGACAAGCGCGATCCGGCGTGGAAGCGTGCGATTATCGTTGCGCCGCCTGGTGCGGCAGGTACGACGTGGGTGCGGCGATTCGCTCCGTCGGCCGCAGCATTCGCCAGCGGTTGGATGACGGTGCGCGGCGCGCGTCGACGACGCGGCGTGGACCGTGGATTTGTGTTGTCCGATCATGTTGACTGGCCACAACTGCAAAACGCAATCAGCGCAACGGGAGCCGAGCGCGTGTGGGCCACGCATGGCTTTACAGGCCCGGTGGTGCGTTGGTTGCGCGAACGTGGTTACGAGGCGGACGCGCTCTCGACGCGCTTTGAAGGCGAGCGAGACGATGCTCCGCTTGAGGACGCTGAGCCCGACGCATGAAACATTTCGCCGCGCTCTTCGACCGAATCGATGCAACCACCGGGACACAGGACAAAGTTGCGGCGTTGGTGGAATACTTCCGCGCGGCACCGCCCGCTGACTCGGCGTGGACAATCGCGTTCCTTACGGGTCGTCGACCGAAGCGATTGGTACGCTCGCCAGATTTGCGCCAATGGGCCGCCGCCGCCGCAGACATTCCCGATTGGCTCTTCGAAGAATCATATGCGCAGGTTGGTGATCTCGCAGAAACCATCTCACTGCTCGTCCCGGAAACGCACAACGCGATAGAGGGGACATTCACTGAATGGATCGAACAGCGTTTGTTGCCGCTCAGTGCACTCGACCCGACAGCGCAGCGAACGGCACTACTTGAAGCGTGGTCAGCACTCAACGGAACGGCCCGCTTTGTCTTCAACAAACTGCTCACTGGCTCGTTTCGCGTCGGCGTCTCTGACGGACTGGTGGTACGCGCGCTCGCCGAAACGAGCGCTGTCGCAGCTGATGTTGTTGCCCATCGACTCATGGGAAAGTGGGAGCCGAGTGGGGAGTGGTTTAACCGTCTGGTGAGTGAGGCCACGAGCGATGCTCACTGGAGCCGGCCGTATCCGTTCTTCCTCGCCCATGCACTCGAATCACTGCCTGAAGCGCTCGGTGATCGTGATGATTGGCAGGTGGAATGGAAGTGGGACGGTATCCGCGCGCAGGTGATTCGACGTCGAGGGCGTGATTTTTTATGGAGCCGCGGTGATGATTTGCTCTCAGGGCGATTTCCCGAGGTCGAAACCTCCGTTTCGCTGCTTCCCGACGGCACGGTGCTCGATGGCGAACTGCTCGCCTGGCGCGACGCGCAGCCGCTTCCGTTCAGCGCGCTGCAACGGCGACTCAATCGAAAGACGGTCGGCAAGAAGCTGTTGACGGAGGTGCCCGTGCATCTTGTGGCGTACGATTGTCTCGAAACCGATGACGAGGATATTCGCGCCTTGCCGCTCGACGTTCGACGGGCGCACCTGGAGCGTATCGTTGCTGCACTTCCTGCAGGCGCAGCAATCAGCGTCTCACCGTTGGTACGCGCCGCCACATGGACAGATGTCAGTCACGCTCGCGATCAGGCGCGCGCGCAGGAGGCCGAAGGGCTCATGCTCAAACGCCGCGCTTCATCGTACGGCGTAGGCCGTCGCACCGGCGACTGGTGGAAGTGGAAGGTGGCGCCACTCACCGTCGATGCCGTACTCGTGTACGCCCAGGCGGGTCACGGCAAGCGTGCAGGTCTGTACACTGACTACACTTTTGCCGTGTGGGACGGCGATGCGCTGGTGCCGTTTGCCAAAGCGTACTCGGGGTTGACGGACGCCGAGATTCGCGACGTTGATCGATTCGTGCGTGCGCACACGAAGGAAAAGTTTGGACCGGTTCGCACGGTTGAACCACAGTTGGTGTTCGAACTTGCCTTCGAAGGCATTCAGGAGAGCACCAGACACAAGAGTGGAATCGCAGTTCGTTTTCCGCGCATTGCGCGGTGGCGCCGTGACAAGGCAGTCACCGACGCCGACTCGTTGGAGTCCGTCCGCAATCTGCTGCGTGCACAACGGGAACCGGCGTGACGACTGCTGCCGATCGCGTCGCGCAGTGGTTCGAAGCGCAGGGCTGGACACCGTTTCAGTTCCAGCGTGACGTGTGGGACGCGTATGCGCGTGGCGAATCGGGGCTTATTCACGCGGCGACTGGCACAGGCAAGACCTACGCGGCGTGGCTCGGCCCCGTGATGGAAGCGATGCAGGAGGGGGCGGTGCATGGCGCTCCGTCAAACTCACGCAAACGCCCACGCCATGCTGCACAACCGCTGCGCGTGCTCTGGATCACGCCGTTGCGCGCGCTCGCCGCCGACACCGAGCGCGCACTGCTCGCGCCCATTGATGCGTTTGATCTCGCGTGGACGGTGGAATCGCGTACCGGTGACACCAAGGCATCGCTGCGCCAGCGACAGCGCGAGCGGCTGCCAACGGCGCTGGTCACGACGCCGGAATCGCTCACGCTGCTTCTCTGCCGCGAGGATCACGCGGCGCTCTTTGCCGACCTGCGTTGCGTGATCGTGGACGAATGGCACGAGCTGCTGAGCACCAAGCGCGGTGCACAAACAGAACTCGCGCTGGCCCGACTCCGTGCCGTACAACCGGCACTTCGTACCTGGGGACTCTCGGCGACACTCGGCAATCTCGACGTCGCGCGCGATACGCTTGTGGGATGCCGACCCCAGGCTCCAGCGTCACCAGCGTCACCAGCGTCACCAGCGTCACCAGCGTCACCAGCGTCACCAGCGCCGACCGTACCCGGTCCGTTCGGTGAAGGGGACGCAACGGAGCACATTGTCGACGCCCCTCGCACCGCCGCCAACCCTGCACGTCTGATTCGCGGACTGGTCCCCAAAGACATCGAAGTGGAATCCTTGCTTCCCGAAACGATGGAGCGATTTCCGTGGGCTGGTCATCTCAATGTGAAGTTGCTGCCGCAAGTGTTGGAGCGACTCGCACGCGCTCAGAGTGCAATCGTTTTCACCAATACCCGCTCACAGTGCGAGCTGTGGTTCCAATCCATCTGCACGGCGAAACCCGAGTGGTTCGAGTTCACAGCTATTCATCACGGTTCACTCGATGTGGCGCAGCGTCGGTCGGTGGAAGACGGTCTGCGCTCCGGTCGCTTTCGCATCGTGGTCTCAACTTCATCGCTTGATCTCGGGGTGGACTTTTCTCCGGTAGACGTGGTACTGCAAATCGGCAGCCCCAAGGGGGTGGCACGTCTTCTCCAGCGCGCCGGTCGCTCCGGACATTCTCCGGGTCGTGTCTCGCGGATTGTTTGTGTTCCGACGAATGCACTGGAGCTCATCGAAGTCTCCGCCGCACGCGACGCCATGCGTGCAATGTCCATCGAATCACGTGATCCTGTTGATCGTCCACTCGATCTCCTCGTCCAACACCTCGTCACGCTCGCGCTGGGCGGCGGCTTCACCGCTGAGCAGGCACTCGCCGAGCTGCGCACCACGCAGGCCTACGCATCGCTCTCGGAGAAAGAACTCAACTGGGCCATCGACTTCGCCACGCGAGGCGGTGATACGCTGCAGGCGTACCCGGAGTATGCGCGACTGATCGAAAACGAGGGCATCTATCGCGTTCGCGATGCGCAGGTCGCACATCGTCACATCCTTAACATTGGGACGATTGTGAGTGATGTGGCCATCGCGGTGCGCTTTCTGACAGGCGGCCGCATCGGAACAGTCGAGGAAAGCTTTGTGGCGAGGCTGAGTCCGGGCGACACCTTTCTTTTCTCCGGTCGTGCGCTGGAGTTTGTGCGCGTACGTGATCTGGTAGCGTGGGTGCGCAAGGCGAAGAATCGGGCCAATGCCATCCCCCGCTGGGCTGGCGCGCGAATGCCGCTGTCCACCGAACTGGCGTCGGCCGTTCGCGACACGCTCGATTCCGCGAGACGCGGCGTGTACAATACGCCGGAGCTCGTGGCCGTTCAGCCGCTGCTCGCACTGCAGGCCGAACGCTCCACGATTCCGCGGCCGGACGAGTTACTGATCGAGCGCTATGAATCCCGCGACGGACATCATCTCTTCGTGTATCCATTCGAAGGTCGGCTGGTACACGAAGGATTGTCCGCCCTCTTTGCATATCGCATTGCACAGTTGCACCCGATCAGCTTCAGCTTTGCCTGCAATGATTACGGATTCGAGTTGCTGTCACCGGAACGCGCGCCAATCGATGAAGCCCTGGCGTCAGGACTATTGTCACCTTCGCATCTGTTGCACGACATCACGCACAGCCTCAACGCTGCTGAGTTGGCGCGTCGGCAATTTCGCGAGATCGCGCGCGTCGCCGGACTCGTGTTTGGCGGCTACCCAGGGCAGCACAAATCCATGAAGCAGGTGCAGGCATCCAGCGGACTCCTGTTCGATGTCTTTGCGCGATTTGATCCTGATAACCTGCTGTTGCATCAGGCGCAGCGCGAAGTGCTGGAGCGGCAGCTTGAAGCCAGTCGCATCGGACGTGTGCTCACGCGTCTCTCAACCAGCAACGTGCGGGTGATCGCGGTGGAGCGCCCCACGCCGCTCTCGTTTCCGCTCCTCGTAGACCGCACGCGCGCGAAGCTGAGCACTGAGCGACTCACCGATCGCGTGCGCCGCATGACCGCACAGGCCGAACGACGCGCGCCGGCGGGTCGCATGACGTTGCACGCGCCCGCATCATGACAGCGATAGCAAACGGCTTGTCGTTGCAGATCGGTGCCGAGCGAATCGCGCTGCATCCGGAACGCGCGCTGGAGTTCCCCGCGTCTCGCACGCTCGCCATTGCCGACGTGCACTGGGGCAAAGCCACTGCCCTTCGCGCGCAAGGTGTTCCGGTGCCAGCCGGTGGCACCACAGCGGATTTGCAGCGTCTCGATCGTGTGCTCCTGCGAACACAAGCGGCGCACTTGCTCGTCCTCGGCGATCTGGCACACTCCGCGCATGGCTGGGACGAGCGGGCGCTTCGGCCGGTTGTTGAATGGCGCGCACGCTGGCCGTCGCTCGCCGTAACGTTAGTGCGTGGCAATCACGACGAGCGCGCCGGTGATCCGCCTTCCGCACTCGGCATCGTGTGCGTGGACGCACCGTATCGTACTGGGCCATTCGAGTGTCGCCACGAGCCCGTGGAGAACGCGACATTGGCGGGGCGACCTGGCTTGCAGCACGGCACGTCACCGGACGTGTGTCTCACGATCGCCGGCCACTTGCATCCAACGGTCAGGCTCGCAGGCCGCGGTCGTGATCGTGTACGTTTGCCGTGCTTCGTCCTTGGGGAAACGTCGCTACTGCTCCCGGCATTCTCCACCTTCACTGGCGGCGGCGCGTGGGTGCCGAGCGTTGGCGAGCGTGCCTTTGCCATTGCCGACGATACCGTCATCGAAGTTTTACGCTAGCCTTTCCCATTGCCCCGCTTGCATGTCCGCCTCGCCCTTTCCCAGTGACATTGAGATCGCGCAACGCGCGCGGTTGCGTCCCATCACCGACGTGGCGGCTGATCTCGGACTGATTCCCGACGAGATCGATCCACACGGTCGCTACATGGCCAAGCTGCCGTTGGCGATTGCTCAGCAGCCACCACGCGGCAAGCTGGTGTTGGTGACGGCGATCAGCCCTACACCGGCTGGCGAAGGCAAGAGCACCGTCAGCGTTGGCCTCGCGCAGGCGCTCCGACGCATTGGCGAAAACGCGGTCCTCGCGCTGCGTGAGCCCAGTCTGGGGCCGGTGTTCGGCGTGAAAGGTGGAGCGGCGGGTGGCGGCTACAGTCAGGTGCTGCCCATGGAAGAGATCAATCTTCACTTCACCGGTGACTTTCACGCCATCGCCTCTGCGCACAACCTGCTGTCTGCGCTGATCGACAATCATCTCACGCAGGGCAATGCGCTCGGCATTGATACCCGACGCATCTTCTGGCCGCGCACAATCGACATGAACGATCGCGCACTTCGTCACGCAGTCGTCGGATTGGGAGGCGCTGCACATGGCGTGCCGCGTGAAGAACGATGGGTCATTGTTCCGGCGAGCGAAGTGATGGCCATCGTGGCCCTGGCGAACGGCTATCCCGATCTGCAGCAGCGTCTCGCGCGCATCATCATCGGAACGCGTAGCGGCTCGGCGCGCGAACCAGTGCGCGCTGGTGATCTGGGAGCCGACCAGGCCATGAGCATTCTGCTCAAGCATGCGATGCGACCCAATCTGGTGCAGACGCTCGAAGGTGGACCCGCCATCGTGCATGCCGGTCCGTTTGGCAACATCGCCCATGGTTGCAACAGTCTGGTGGCAACGCGCGTAGCGCTGGCGCTGGGTGATGTGGTCGTCACCGAAGCGGGATTTGGTTCCGATCTTGGTGCGGAGAAGTTCTTCAACATTGTGTGCCGTACCGGCAACCTGCGGCCAGAGGCGGCCGTGCTGGTCGCCACCGTGCGATCACTCAAGATGCAGGGTGGCGCGGACAAGACGTCGCTTGATGTTGAAGACCTCGACGCGCTGGACCTCGGCCTCCCGCATCTCGAACATCACGTGCTCAACGTGCGCCAGTTTGGTGTACCGGTGGTTGTAGCGCTCAATCAGCGCGCTACGGATACGCAGGCCGAGCTCGATCGCGTGATGGCCTGGTGTGCGGAGCACGATGTATCGGTTGCGCTCACCGATGTCTTCGCGCGCGGCGGAGAGGGTGGCGTGGAGCTTGCCCACCAGGTCATGCGAATGCTGCAATCGGGTGAGAGCGACTTCCGCCCCCTGTACGACACCGCGCAACCGATCCGGCAGAAGATTGATACGATCGTGCAGCGTGTCTACGGCGGCGACGGCGCGGACTACACCCCCGCGGCTGAACGAGGTATCGCCTGGCTCGAAGCCAACGGCATGGCCAACACGCCCGTGTGCATGGCCAAATCGCAGTACTCACTCACCGACAATCCCACGCGGCTTGGCCGTCCTCGCAATTTCCGCATTACCGTCTCCGATGTGAGCGGCAGCGCCGGTGCCGGATTTGTCGTGGCGCGATGTGGCGATATCATGACCATGCCCGGGCTGTCCAGGGAGCCAGCGGCGGTGCGCATGCACATGGATGACGACGGGGTGATTCGCGGCCTGTCCTGAGTGCTCTGGCGGCACGATGGATCGCGCGGTAAACCATCTGTTGCAGTTCTCTGCGCACTCCGCGCCCTCTGTGGTTCAGGCAGTTGCGGTTGTAGTTGCGGATCCGTTCACGGCAGGCCTCTGTGGTCCTGCTTTCGCCACCGATACGCGGAGGTCTCCGCATGCTGGACGCTGTCGCTTCATACGCTCGACTGGCACCCGCTGCGGTGATGCTTGTCATCACGCTTGTACTTTTCGCGCTGACATTCTGGGTGAGTCGTTACGCCCAGCGCAGTGCGCGCATCATCTGGGCAGCATCGAATGCTCCCGTGGTGAGCGTGGCCAGCGGCGCCAAGGGATTGGTCAAGGTGCGCGGCACCGCCGAGCCGCCGCCGCCACCGTTCGGTTTCGATGGGTCGACGATCGTTTACAGCAGTTCGTCGCGCAGCAACAGCATCAACGGCAGGACGCGACGCACGTCGAGCCGAACCACCGGCTTCATCTACCTGAAAAGCGAAGACGGGACCTGTGCCGTGAATGTGGCGCAGGCACGCGTTGTCTCGACTACCTCCAAGTCAGAACACGGGCCGGTGTTTCAGGATGGTGGACCGTATACGACCGAGGCAGTCATCGCCCGAGGCGACTCCGTGTTTGCACTCGGCGAGCTCTCCAGGGGCGCACCGCGAGGGGCCAATGTGCCAGGCGTGCGCTGCGAGCTGAAGCCTTGCCGGGGAGTACTGGTCTACTCCGGATCGCCTGAACGAACGGTGCAGGTGGAGTACGCCATCTGGTTCGCGCTGCAGGCACTTCCGGTGGTTCTCTTGCTCGTGATCACGCTATGGATCCCGATCAGTCACGTGCGCGGCTATCCGCAGGGTGAGCGCAACCGAATGCTCACATTTCTTGAAGCGCTGCGCCGTGCACCGTTCCGAGTAGAACCGGGATTCACGCCCGGAGAGGCTGCTGCGACAACGGAGTGAATGCGGTTCGAAAGCGTCGGCCTCCCAGCGTCGGCCTGCTACCTTACTGCTGAGATAACAGGGACGGCTGTTGCGAGTGAGAAGATGATGCGGTTGGCCACGTCTATCTCTCTGAGCCTCTCTCGGCGCCTGGAACAGCGCTGCGCCCCGCCGCCCTCCGCCTCACCCAGGTAACCCCACATGTCCTCCTCTTCTTCTCGGACACTCTTCGCCCTCCTCGCGCTGACTGTCGTCTCACCGGGCAATGTGTCCGCGCAGGCCGTGTCCTACTTCGACGGCACATTTGGTGCCTCTACTTGGGAGACGGTCGTGGTCACTCCGTCTGACCGACACTCTGTGAACTTCGTCGTGGATGGAAGCACGGGCAACCCATTTGTGCGGCACGATTGGGCGGTGCCGAGTCTACTTGGGCCGTACACGAATGATTTGCTGCGCGTGGCATATATCAACCACGGCTTCACGTATGATCCGAGCGTAAACGGCCCACTTGCATCGCTCAACTTCGCCTTTGATTACCGATTTCTGAACAGTTCTTTCTCTCCGACCGCGGCAGTTGCGTTTTTCCGCCCGGTGATCAGGCAAGACGGAGTGGTCTACTCAGTGCGAAGTTCAGATGTCGGGGTGAGTGCCGCTAACGTGGACTTCACAGCCGCGCAGTTCGGCTTTTCATCGGCGAGCGATTGGATCGATGCGTTCGATCTGCAGATCCCGGACTTTTCCGCCAGCGGATCTGTCATTGAGTTTGGGTACCGCTTCTCGCTGTCCCTCCGGTGCGATGCGCAGTCCGGGTCAACTTGTAGTGCTGCCTCGTCGCAGACCGCCGTCGACAACTTCTCCGTCACCGCCCGGCCGCAACGCTTCGCATCCGTACCAGAACCGTCCGCGCCACTTCTCCTTGCGCCCGCAGTTCTCGCGCTCGCGTTCCTCACCCGGCGCCGCAGCTTCCAGAGCTGACGAACGCCGGCCGCACCCCAACACCCTTCCCACCCCCTAACTTGCCGAGGTGATCAAATACCTCGGCTCCAAACGTCTGCTACTCGACCAAATCACCGCCGTCGCGCGCGCTGTACCTCGCGCGACGAGCGTGGTCGATCTGTTTTCCGGCACTTCACGTGTTGGCCACGCGCTCAAGACTGCAGACCTCACCGTAGTCGCCAACGACTATGCCGCCTACGCGCACGCGCTCGCCACCTGCTACGTGCAGGCGGACGCCAATGACTGGCTCGGCCCCGCCACCACGCTGATCGCCGATCTGCAAAACACGCCGCCGCGCGCGGGCTATGTCACACGCACCTTCTGCGAAGACGCCCGTTACTTCACGCCGGAGAACGGTGCGCTGATCGATGCCATCCGTGAAGAAATCTCGGCGCGCGCGCTTCATCCGGAACTGGAAGCCATTGCGCTCGTGTCACTCATGGAGGCCGCTGACCGCGTGGACTCCACCACGGGCGTGCAGATGGCCTACCTCAAGCAGTGGGCCGCACGTTCGGCAAAACCACTCACCCTGAGAGTGCCGGCGCTTCTCCCCCGCGCTCCGCACGGCAAGGGACGCGCGACGCAGCTTGACGCGCTCCACGCCGCGCGCACGCTCAGCGGTGACATCGCGTATCTCGATCCGCCGTACAATCAGCACTCCTACCTCGGCAACTACCACATCTGGGAGACGCTGGTGCGATGGGATGCGCCTCCCGCATACGGCGTGGCGCGCAAGCGCGAAGACGTGCGCACACGTCCGAGCAGCTTCAACAGTCGGCCGCGGCACGCTCGGGCGATGGAAGATGTCATCCAGAGCATCGACGCCCGCGTGCTCCTCGTCTCCTTCAGTGACGAGGGCTATCTCTCACGAGACGCGGTGACGGAGATGCTGTCCGCGCGTGGCGACGTTCTCGTGTTCGAGAACGACTACAAGCGATACGTGGGCGCGCAAATCGGCATTCATAATCCCGCCGGCGAACGCGTCGGCGCCGTCAGCCATCTCCGCAATACCGAGTATCTGTTCGTGGCCGGCCACGCGTCCGACCTCGATAGCGTGCGCGACACGTTCGCGCCGGCAGCTACTCTCCCAACACCTTGATGATCAAACGCTTTTTCCGCTGCCCATCCCACTCGCCGTAGAACACACGCTGCCACGGCCCAAGGTCCAGCGCTCCATCGGTGACTGGCACAATCACCTCGTGCCCCATGGTCAGACTGCGCAGATGAGCCGCCGCGTTGTCTTCACCCGTGAGATTGTGCTTGTATCGTGCCGGATCCCACGGCGCGATGGTGCCCTCCAGCCACGTGAGAATGTCCTGCCACAGCCCCGATTCGTGGTCGTTGACAAATACCGAGGCGCTGATGTGCATGGCCGACACCAGTACAAAACCCTCCCGAATCCCCGAGAGCTGAACCTGCGCTGCGACGTCGTCCGTGATATCAATGATCTCCTGCCGACGCTTCGTATTAAACCACATGTAGTGCGTGTGACTGGTCATGATCACGTTCCCTTCTGCGCGTGAGTCGCGAGCTGCCCCACGCAGCCCGCGCTGTTCTTGCTTTAGTGTTTGTGTCACCAGTGTGTAACGAGGGCAGCGTGCCCGCCTCGCGTGCCAGGTAGAGTCTGCCACGAATCATGGCCGCTGTACACCTTTCAGGATCCTTAACCTCCTCGAATCCTGCACATGCACCTGCTCTTCCGACCACTCCCCCTGCTGATCGCACTCATCGCACTGGCGGGCTGCGGGCCCAGTGGCCAAGCGGCCGAGGACAACGCCATCGCGCCCGGTACCGCCCCCTCACCACGGCATGTACGCGTGATCTGGACGGAACAGCCCGCGGAACACGCGATCATTTCGTGGACCACCATGTCGCGCACCGATGCCAACGTGGTGCGCTATGACACGGTCAGTCACGCGACCGGTGCACGACGCTACGCGATGTCCGCTCCCGCAGTGCGAAACGGAGAGGCAACGCTTCGCGCGGAAGACATTACTGAAGGTGTGCCGCGCGGCTGGTTTCATCACGCCGAACTGAAGGGGCTCAAGCCATCCACTCGGTATTTCATCGCGGTGGAAAGCGATGGTGTACTGACCGATGAGCGCTGGTTTCTGACCGCACCCGACGACAATCGGGCGTTCACGCTGCTCTCCGGTGGCGACTCACGCATGGGAGGGCCGCAGCCGCGATACGCTGGACGGACGCCCCACGTTGATCGCCAGGAAATGAACAAGCGCATGGCCGCCCTCTTCGAAGCCAACCCGAACATCATTGCACTTGCGCACGGCGCTGACTGGGGCACCACCGCCGACTGGCGCCATCTGTACTGGTGGTTTGAAGACAATGAACTCGTTCGCACGAGCGACGGCCGTCTGCTGCCCTTCATTGTGGCGCGCGGCAACCATGACGAAGGCATCGGTTTCAACGAACACTTTTGGCTTGGTGACATCACCGATGCCAACAGCTTCGGTTTTTACTACACCACCTTTCTCGGCACTGACGTTGCACTGATCACGCTGAACACCGAGATCAGTGTTGCTGGCGATCAAAGTGAGTGGCTGGAAGAGCAGCTCGACAGTCTGCGCCCCGTCAAGCGGTGGATGATGGCGCAGTACCACCGACCGGCGTATCCGGCCGTCAAAGACTTCAACCACTTCGACTTCGCCCGAGTTCGTGAGACGTGGTCGCCGCTCTTTGACCAATACAACCTCGATCTGGCGCTTGAATCCGATGGACACGCGCTCAAGCGCACCATGCCCATTCGCGGCAACAAGCCGTCGCCTGATGGCGTGGTGTACGTTGGCGAGGGTGGGCTTGGCGTGCCGCAGCGTGTTCCGGATACAGCGCGCTGGTTCTTGAAGTCACCGGGTATGTCTGCCAGTGCACATCACGTGTGGATTGCAAACATCGATTCGATGTCCGTGCGTCTACAGGCCATCGGCATGCAGGGCGAGATTCTCGACGAAACCACGTTGCGCCCGCGCGCTCCGCGTCCGTCAGTCAGCGCGCAGCGCTAACGATCGCAGTGACCGAGGCACACATTTCTTTGGCACAACGGCGACTGCTGCTCGCCGCCACTGCCTGCGTCGCCCTTGGTACTGCGATGTTGCTCCGCACCGGTACCGCGATCAACTCGCGGTTGTTCATGAACGAAGGATTTGCGCACGTCGACGCGGTGCAGCTTGAGCGAACGCTCGCACTCATCGCGCTCGGCTGTGTGCCCTTGTTGCTGCTGCCGCGTGTGCGTATAGTCGCAGCCGCTGTCGTTCTCGTGCTCGCCGCAACGCTCGGATGGGCGTCGGCGGATCAGGGCGGCTACCCGTACAGCGCGTGGGCGCTACCCGCACACGCCATGCGCATTGGCGCCCCGCTTGCGCTCCTGCTCTCGTTCGTCGCGGCCACAGCACCGCTGAAAGAACGAGGCGCGTTTTTTTCGTGGCTGATCGTGCACGTGATCATGTTCGCGGCCGCGACTGTCTTTCTCGTGCACGGCCTGGAAGCACTGCGCGCTCATCCCTGGTTTGTCGACCTCACGATTGCGAGCGCCCGGCGCGTGCTTGACGCCCGCTGGTCTCAATCGCTGGTGGAGCAAATGCTCCTGATCGTTGGCATGCTCGACATCGTCGCCGCAGCTGCAGTGCTCACGGTACGGTCTCGCGTTGCAGTCTGCTGGATGGGATTCTGGGGTATGTTCACGGCCGTATTGCGAGTGATTGCGTACGGTAACGGTGCGCTCGGCGAGACGATTGTTCGCCTGCCGCACGGGTTGCTGCCACTGGTCTTGCTACCGGCGATCAGCCACCCGCACTTCCGACCGTGGCGCTCATGGCGCACGTCGACAGTCGCGCAGCCTGCCGTTATGCAAATGGCGGCGCATCGTGGCGCCGAAAGCAGAAGTTGAGCAACACCTCCGATCGCACCGTCTCAGCCGGTTGCAGCGGCACCAGCTGCGGTTCCGTGGGATGAAAAAAGTGCGTTTCGTAGCCGAGGGACGTCATCAGCTCTCGAAACGCATGCTCACTCGAACCCGCTCGTACCAGGCACGCCTGATTCATCTCGGCGATGACAAACGGTACGCGGTGACGCTCCAGCAGCTGCAGCGCCCCGCGAATCACATCGTGTTCGGCCCCTTCGGCGTCGATCTTGATCGCGCGAATCGCACCGAATGAGCGATCGCCAAACAGCGCGTCGAGCGTTGCGACAAATGTTGGCTGCACGTTGGCGGCGCCGAGCGCCGCGTGCCGGTCCGTCGTGTCATCGACGGCGAGCACCGCGTGTCCACCATCATTGTCGCCGGCCAGCGCCAATGGCTCCACACGCGGCACGGCGCCAAGTGCCATGTGCATCGGACGCACCTGCCATGCTTCGTTGAGCGCAATGTGATCAACCAGATGCGCAAAGTTGGAGTGATTCGGCTCGAAACTCCACACTTCGCCATCTGCACCCACGCAGGCAGCCGCCAGCATCGAAAACCAGCCGATGTGCGCACCGACGTCGAGGAACGTATCGCCCTCACGCAGGATGGCACCCAGAAACTGTGACGTCTCCTGCTCGTAGAGTTTCCCGGCTTCCAGATACTCCAGCATGATGCGCTGGCTCATCTGACTGTCATCGAGCGCCAGACGAATGGTACGCGGCGACCCACCGCGATTGATGGTATACGACTTGGCAAGGCGTGGCATGTACCTGGTTGGGCAAAAGGGAGGCACTGGCGAAGCTACCGTAGCAAAGCTGCCGACGCTACGGCTCCAGGCTCTGATCGCGCGACTCACGAATCGCCCGGCTCGCTTACGGTGCTCACGCCGAATATCGTTAGAGGATGAAAACCGTCGGCTCGAACATTGCCACGTTGCTGGTTGGATCAGGGGAGCAGTCGATGCGCCGGGAGGTGATCCCGTTTCTGCGCTACGTCCTGATTCTGGTCGCCACGGTGCTCTTCTATTCGTGGTTGTTCCATGTGATCATGGCGGCCGAGCAGCAGGAGCACAGCTGGTTCACGGGCGTCTAC
Organism: Gemmatimonadaceae bacterium; assembly: GCA_041742675.1. GTDB lineage: Bacteria > Gemmatimonadota > Gemmatimonadetes > Gemmatimonadales > Gemmatimonadaceae > JAABRT01. The sequence goes on from JBGTOG010000230.1 coordinate 41,587, forward strand.
TGGACGCTCACGGTCATGACCACGCTGGGATTCGGTGACATCACGTTCCAAAGCGATATCGGACGCCTCTTCAGCGCTGTGGTGCTGCTGACAGGCCTCGTGATGCTGCTGATCATGCTTCCGTTTCTCTTCATTCGCGCCGTGTATGCGCCGTGGTTGGAGCAGCGCAGCAAGGCGCAGATTCGCACGCTCCGTACCGTACCGGCTGACGTGAGCGGACACGTTCTCGTCAGCTCGAACGATCCAATCGCACTCGCGCTCGTGCGCCGACTGGAAGTGGCGGGTATCCCGTCCTACGTGATTGAACCGGACGCGGAGAACGCGCTGCGCATGCGCGATGCGGGGCTGCCAGTGATCACCGGAGACATTGACGCCAGCGAAACCTATCTGGCAGCGGGAATCGATCGTGCCAAACTGGTCTTCGCCAACAGCTCCGATCCGGAGAACAGCAACATCATTCTGACCGTGCGTGAACATGCACCGAACATCAGGATCGTGGCGCTCGCGGAGTCCGATGATTCCATCGACATTCTGGAGCTCAGCGGCGCCTCGCACGTGCTGCCCCTCAAACGTCAGCTCGGTGAGCATCTCGCGAATCGCGTGAGCGCCGGCATTGCCCACGCGAATGTCATTGGGCGTTTTCACGGTATGCTGCTGGCCGAGTTCCCGGTACACGATACGCCGTTGCAGGGGCGCACGATTCGTGACGCCGGGCTGCGTGAGACCATCGGCGTCACGATCATTGGCGTGTGGCAGCAGGGACGCATGCTGCCGGCGCGTCCGGATCTGATGATGACGGCGATGTGTGTTCCGGTAGTCATCGGAACGGCCGCACAGATCGAAGAGCTCAACGAACTGCTCGTGATCTACAACGTGAACCCCAACCCCGTCATCGTGCTGGGTGGCGGCAAGGTCGGGCGTTCAGCCGCTCGCGCCTTGCGAGCGAGAGGCGTGCCCGTTCACGTGGTGGAGCGTGCGCCTGAACTCACGGAGAAGGTGCGTGCCTGCGCTGACCGTCACATCATGGGCGATGCAGCAGACCGACGTGTATTGACCGAGGCAGGCATTGAGCATGCACCGTCGATTCTGCTCACTACGCATGATGACGCGATGAACGTGTACCTCACGGTGTACTGCCGTCGCCTGAACCCGGATGCGCGGATTCTTTCCCGCGTGACGCACGAGCGCAACGTGGAAGCCATTCAGCGCGCCGGCGCTGATTTTGTGCTCAGCTACGCCTCGCTGGGTGTCCACAGCGTGCTCTCGATTGTGCAGGACCGCGAGCTGGTCGTGCTGGGTGAGGGCGTGGATCTGTTTTACGTGCCGCTTCCCAGCTCCCTGGTCGGTCGCACGCTGGCCAACGCCGGCATCGGGAAGCGAACGGGGCTGAATGTGATCGCCGTGCAGCATGACGACCGGGTTGAGGCCACACCGTCGCCCGATCAGGTGTTCGTGGCAGGCACCGCGCTCATCGCCATCGGTGGCACCGCAGCGCGCGAAAAGTTTCGTGAGATGTACCACTGATGACGACCTGACAACGCCGATTAAGCCAAAAAACGAGCTGGCGACGGAACGCGCTGTGTCGCTTCAGAGCGACCCGCCACTCGGTGCGCGAATCACGCTTCGCCAGATCCACCACATGAACAGTGGCTGCAGCGGCAAGCGAATCCACAACCCGATCACCCACCACGTCGCGGCATCGCGGGAGCGTGCATCGAGCAGCATCTGCACATTGGCCGGAAGGACCGCCAGCAGCAGCGCGATCAGCCACCAACCGGCCGCGGTGCGCGTCGCAGGCCAGAGCAATCCCAGCGCACCAAGCAGTTCTGCGACACCGCTCAGATAGACCAGGGTGCGCGCGCTACCCATCCAAGTCGGAAGCCAGCGAGGCACGATCGCCTCAAAGAACGCTGGCACAACGAAGTGCATCACACCCGTGACCGCAAAGATGCTCGCGATCAGCCACACGCTGGTGGACATGTGCGTCTCAATGGCAGGAGTGTGCTCGATGCCCGTAGACAAGGTGGTGGGCGACTAGCCCGCGTAGCCCAACACCGCAAAGAAGTGGCAGGCGCTGCCGCCCATCACAAAGCAGTGCCAGATCGCATGTGCATAGCGCTCCTTGCGCACGTAAAAAATCACGCCCGCACTGTACAGCAGTCCACCTGCCACCAGCAGCCAGAAACCGGCAGTGGGCATCGCCATCGCCAGCGGGCGCAGCGCAACCACAATCGCCCAGCCCATCAGCAGGTAAAACGCGGTGGAAAGTCGCTCAAACCGCGAGTGGAAAACGAGCTTGAAAAAAATGCCAAGCGCAGCGAGGGTCCAGATGGCGGCGAACAGGCTCCAACCCCAGGCGCCGCGCAGCACACCCAGCGTGAAGGGTGTGTAGGTGCCGGCAATGAGCAGATAGATCGCCACGTGGTCGGCGAGCCGCAGCACCTGTTTGGCGCGCGGATGCGGCACGGCGTGATATAACGTGGACGTGGTGTACACGGCCAGCAACGATGCGGCGAACACACTCACGCCGAGCACCAGCAGCAAATCACCGCGCGCGAGGTACGAGGCCACGAGCAGCGGAACGCCGATCAGGCTTGCGAGCAAGCCCATGCCATGCGTGAGCGCGTTGGCCAGTTCCTCGCGGGGCGAGTAGAACAGGGATGAGGCCGGTTTGCTGTCGGACATGCGTACAAACTACAGGTTTGGTGTGAGCAGTGCCTGTTTACATACCCCGCACATCCCAAAACTCCACGCGCCCCTCGTTGAATAGCGGGATCGCCAGCCGCCAGCGCGCCGAGTCGAGACCCAGATCCGCAGGCGACGGCACATTTCGAATGAGTGGCGTCATCATTCCGTTGGCCATCACGTGTACCGTAGAGTCCGCCCAGCTGCTCACGAGCACACGCCCGTCACCCAGCATGACGACGCCGTCAAACTGTCCAGGTCCACTGGCAATCGAGTCAGCGGTTGCAGTGCCGGGCAACCACGCGTACACCGCCGTCGATGCAAACGACACAATCAGCAGACGCCCTTCGGCGCCAAAGAGCAGCCCGTTCGGACCAGGCGTGCCCACAAACCGCAGCGCCTCCGTGATCGCACGCCCTTGCAGCGCAAAAATCCGGTCCGGACCCGGATGTGCCATGCCGTTGGGGCCAAAACGAATGCCGGTATCGCTGATGTACAGTGTGCCGTCACCGCCGGGAGTCATGTCATTCAGAAACACGGCTCCCTCGACCGGAATGGAGGCGACTGCCGCGCCGGTGATCACATTGAATCCACGCACGTGATCAATGTCCGCAACCCACAGCGTATCGGCGACCAGCGCCATGCCCTTGGGTGCATGCAGCGTCACGCCGTTGACACCGGCTCCAATGAACTGCGTGTCCACTGACACCAGATCGCTGCTCACTCGTGATATGAAGCCGTTGTTGTCGAGCGCATTCGGCACGCCATTGATGTTGCTGACATACCAGACATCGCGCTTCGCATCATATAGCGCGCTCTCCGGTGTAGCGAAGCCACTCACTTCACCGATCTTGATGGGTGCGGAGAGAGCCGGCGCAGCGGTCTCAGGGAATGCCGGCTCCGGGTTGGCATCACTACTACGGCCGCACGCTACGGTCAGCAGCAACGCCGCGGTCAAAGGGAGTGACGCGCACGTCCGGCGCGTTGCGCATGGCAGCACTGTGGGAGAGAGTATCATGGCTGGCGAACTGAGGTTGTTGTGAAGAGCACCGCTGCGCACTCGAGCGCAGCATATCCCATGCGCGGTCCTCGACGTAAGATCTCTTCTGCATCGCCACTTCGCCACGTGGTGCAACCGTTTTCCCTCATTTTGATGCAACGTTTCACCATGCGCCGACTACTCCGACCGATCCTTCGCGCCGCAGCGATCACCGGGTTCTTCGCCGCCTGCGCTAGCGCCGACCGGGGCGCATCCGCGGGATCCGCTGTCGTTCGCGACTCGGCCGGCGTCGAGATCGTGACGAGCCACTCGGCCCAGTGGCCAGACGGTGGCGGCTGGCGCGTGGACACGACACCGATCACGCGCATCGGAGACAATGAGTCTGACTCCATGCAGCACTGGCAGTACGTTGAATACCCAGTTCGCCTGAGCGACGGCACGGTGCTGGTGGCCCTGCAGGGTGAGATTCGCTGGTTCAGCGCCGACGGGATCTATCTCAAGTCCAGCACGCGAGTGGGCGAGGGACCGGGCGAGTTTCGTGCGTTTGGCTCGATTTATCGCATGCCCGGCGACTCGCTCATCGCCACGGATGATTTTGGGAAAAAGACGGCCGTCTTCGCACCTGACGGTTCACTGGTCCGCGAGTCGCTGCGCGATGACGCGCGGATTCGTGCGCTCGGAGAATGGATTCCCTTTTGCGGAGGCACGGTACTCCCGGACGGCTCGCGGATCGCTTGTCGGGAAGACGCAAGCATTCCGGGACCCCATATGCCTCGCCGGACTGATTCGCATGTTGACGTCGCACCGGGGCCGTACCGACCGAAGTATCGTCTGCACGTGATCTCGCCCGCACTCGACCGTTCGTGGCCGCTCAGCGTGAGTGGCGATCCCGAGGGCTACGGCGTGACGTACGAAGGACAGGTTGAAGTCTTCCCGTGGTTGTTGTATTCCCCACGCGCGGTAACCGCTTCCGGCGGCAACCCAGTGCGCTTCGCGCATGCCATCAACCCGGAATACCGCATAGAAGTCTGGTCGACCGACGGTCGACTGACGCGCGTGATTGAACGCGTCGGCGGCCGACGCGCGATCACAGCACAGGAAATCGCTGACGTCGTTGATGGTGAGCGCAATCGCAGTCGCGGCGCTCCGCGGTTCGGTTTTGTGGAGGCCGCACTCGACCAGATCCCGACGCCCGATTCCATGCCCGCCGTGCTCGACATGGCCATGAGTGATCGCGGCGAACTGATGGTCATGCGCGAAGGCCTGTTGGAATCTCACTCATCCATGCTCTATGATGTTTTCGACGCGGATGGTCGGTGGCTTGGCGAGTTGCGCATTCCTTTTCGAGTCCAGGTGGTTTCGTTTGGCGACGACTATGTGCTTGCCGTGCGCCCGAACGAGGACGGATTGTTCCTGGTGGAAGTGCTGCCGCTGCGTCGAGATCCGTAGCACGGCCAACAATCAGGAAGCGCGCCTCAATGTCTGCGCAGCGCAGCGCGCTCGGCTTGACCCGCTTCAGACATCTTATCCCACCCGGTCCCGGCGCACCGGCACCTTCTTGCCCTTGATGTGCGCGGCACCCAACGCGTCCACGATCCGGTCGGCCTGCGCCGATGGCACTTCGACGGTCGCATGGCGATCACTGATCACAATCGCGCCGATCTCAGCCGCAGCCACACCGGTCTCGTTGACAATCGCACCCACCAGATCGCCCGGACGGATCTTGGCCTTGCGTCCCCCCCCCACGAACAACTTCGTCATCGCGCCGCCACCGGAGCCCGCCCCTGTGCGCGGCTTGGATGGCGCACGCTTGG
>JBGTOG010000238.1:0-11770 GCA_041742675.1 Gemmatimonadaceae bacterium
GTGGTGCGCATCAAGCCGCGTTCGAATACCGATGTGAATCACTATTACATCTGCGAACAGGGACGTCTCGACTACCGCTGGATGAACCGCCGCGACCGGCTCGACCAGCCGCAGGTGCGCACGGATGGCGTGTTGCGCGACGTTGACTGGGAAGATGCGCTGAACGCGGCCGCCGTTGCCCTCGCCGGCCGGCGCGTAGCGGTGCTGGCATCGCCCAACAGCAGCAACGAAGCACTCTTCCTCGCCGAACGCATCATTGCAAAGCAGGGCGGAGCAGGGTTCTACGCCGTGGAACGCGGCGCCGAAGCACCGCTGGCCGGTGTGCCTGATCTCGCGCTGCGATCAGAACGTGCAGCCAATGCATCTGGTGCTCGGCTGCTTGGATTTCACGAAATCGGAGAACCCGACGCCGCGCACGACATCGGAGAACCCGTCGCCGTGATTGACCTCAGCGCGAACGACGCGCTGCTTGTGCTTGACGCGACTGGTTTCGATGAGGCGAACGGGTCGGTGGACAATCCGCACGCCGACCTGCTGCGCGGCCTCATCGAACGCGCCGCAACTGTGGTTCATATCGGGACCACACTCCCGGTGACGCTTGCCGCGCACGTGCACGTTGCGCTGCCCATCTGCAACCACACTGAAGAAGACGGCAGCTTCACAAACCTTCGTGGTCGCGTGCAGCGGTTCCTGCAGGCGCGAACCGCGCCCGGACTATCGCGCCCGAGCTGGTTTGTGCTCGGTGATCTGGTGCAGCGTCTCGGTGCCGCCGACTCCCACTACACGGCTGCCGATGTGTTCGCATCGCTCGCTGCGACGCATGAGGCGTTCAATGGCCTGTCATACGCGCGACTGGCGTTGCGTGGATTGCCGGTCTCTGATCACACGCTGGGACTCACCGTGCACGCGGTGACCACATGAGTGTCGTAGGCTCGCTACCGCCACTGGCAGTGGATCTCGCGGCGTGGTTCCCACGACAGGATTCGCAGGTGGCGCCGGCGTCCATCTACACCTTCGCGGCCGCCAGCGTGATCAAACTGGTAGTGGTCTTTACCTTGTACATGGTCGGCGTAGCATTGCTGACGCTCGCCGAACGAAAAGTGTCGGCGTGGATTCAGGACCGGCGCGGCCCCAACCGCGCGGGTCCGTTCGGACTTCTGCAACCAGTCGCCGACGGTATCAAGAATCTGTTCAAGGAAGAAGTGCGTCCCGCGAGCGCGGACAAGTGGTTGTTTATCATTGCGCCGATGCTCGCGTTCATTCCCGCCATGCTCACGTGGGCGGTCCTGCCACTGGCCGCACCGCTTCCCACGCCGTGGGGACTGATCAGCATGTCGGTCGCATCGCTGCCCGTGGGCTACCTGTTTATGCTCGCGATCTCATCGCTGGGCGTGTATGGCATGGTGCTCGCGGGCTGGAGTTCCAACAACAAGTACGCGCTGCTTGGATCGCTTCGCTCCAGCGCGCAAATGATCTCGTACGAAATCGCGCTCGGGCTGAGCACGATCCCGATCTTGCTGCTGGCAGGAAACGTCTCGCTGAACGCGATCATCGATCAGCAGGTACACATGGGCTGGAACGTAATCTCGCTCACGATTGCCTGGTTCATTTTTCTCATCGCAGCGTTCGCGGAAACCAATCGACTACCGTTTGACTTGCCCGAGGCGGAAGCTGAGCTGGTGGCGGGATATCACACGGAGTACAGCGGCATGAAGTTCTCGATGTTCTTCATCGCCGAGTACGCGAACATGGCGACGATGAGCGGGCTCATGGCCGCGCTCTACTTCGGCGGCTGGGACATTCCGTTTACGCGTTGGGACAATGAAGGGCCGTACACCGTGTTCAAAACGATTGCCACCCTCGGCATGTTTGCGGCCAAAACCGGTGTGTTTCTCTTTTTGTTCATGTGGGTGCGCTGGACCCTGCCGCGATTCCGCTACGATCAGCTGATGACGCTGGGCTGGGGCATCATGCTGCCGCTGGCGCTGTGCTACATCCTGGTGATTGCCTTTGCGACGCTCGCGCTCGACTACATCGGCATTGCGCGCGGCGTGCCGTTCAGTTTGTGTCTGTTGCTGCTCAACCTGGCGCTTGGAGCAGTGCTCCTGCGGTGGGGTGACAAGGGCAAGCTGCTCAGCCCGGCCAGTGCGCGGCTGGGGCAGGTGGAACTCGCTCGTCGTCGTTCGCGGTCCGCGGCGCCAACATCCTTTGCGATGGGCGTGCCAAGCGCACGGGTCCGTGCAGTCGCGGCATCGCGTCGGCCCGAGTCCGCAGATATCGATGCGGTGAGCGAAGACGCGGAGTTGGCGGTGCTCAGCGCCACGCCGCGCAGCTCGGCAGTTCTCGCGGAGGACGACGCGTGACCATTCGTGTGAAGGTGCTCGATCGCCCGATTGAGCAGGTGAGCTACATCCGCGCGACACTGCACGGACTGGCGACCACGTTTCGGCATCTGGTGGATCCGCACAAGGTCACCATGCAGTATCCGGAAGAGCGCTGGGATCTTTCCCCGCGCTGGCGTGGCACACATCGCATGCTCACCACCGAGAACGGCAAAGCCAAGTGTGTGGCCTGTGGACTGTGTCCCACGGTCTGTCCGGCCAACTGCATCAAGCTGGTGCCGGGCGAAGATGAAGAAGGCAACCGCTATCCGCTCATCTTCGAGATCGACGAGTTCCGGTGCATTTTTTGCGGCTACTGTCAGGAGGTGTGCCCTGAAGAAGCCATTCATCTTGGGCGTCACTACGAGAATGCCGAGTTCTCGCGAGAGGCGTTCGTTTACGATCTCGAACGACTGATGGCGCAAACGCATCCCGTCAGCGAGCTCTGGGATCCTGCTGATCCGTTGGGCGAATGACGCCATTTTACCGCTTCCAGTTTTATCTGTTTGCGCTGATGGCCATCGGGGCGGCGTTGCTGTTCGTAACGCGCAAGAGTCCGGTGTCCGCCGCGCTGTGGTTGGTGAACGTGATGTTCGCGCTGAGCGGGCTGTATGTCATGCTCGACGCGCCGTTTGTGGCGGCGGTGCAGGTCCTGGTATATGCAGGCGCGATCATGGTGGTGTTCGTGTTCGTGGTCATGCTGCTCAACCTTGGGCGTCCGAATGCGCTGCCCGATTTGCGCGAAGTCAGCGTTCGCATCGGCGCGGGGCTTGTGGGCGTGGCGCTACTGGCCAATCTGCTGGCCGTCAGGCGCGAAACATTGCCCAGTGTGGACTTCGCGCCGGCTGTGGACAATGTCGTCACGCCCGTCGCCGAATCACTGTTCACCGACTATCTGCTGGCCTTCGAGCTGACCTCGATCCTGCTGCTGGTGGCGATCATTGGTGCGGTTGTCCTGGCGAAACGGAGGGCCGTCGCATGATGCTCGCAGACGCGCTCATCGTCTCGGCGATCCTCTTTTCCATTGGTGTGGTGGGTGTACTCACGCGTCGTAACGCGATCATTCTGTTTATGTGCGTCGAGTTGATGCTCAATGCGGTGAATCTCTCCTTTGTCGTGTTCGCCAAGATGCATGGCGTGGGCGGCCACGTGTTTGTGATCATGGTGATGACCATCGCGGCCGCTGAGGCAGCGGTTGGACTGGCGATCGTGATCTCCGTCTTCCGGCACTTTGGGGCCGTGGATCTGCAGAACCTCAAGCTGCTCCGGCGATGAGTGCGGTGAGACAAGCTGTCACCTCGCATCCGCTTGACGGCAGTATCGCCGAATGGGTGTGGCTGATTCCCTTGCTTCCGTTGCTTGGCGCGCTGATCAACGGAGCGCTGGTGCTGTGGCCCCGACTGTCGCGCGGTGCGGACCACAGCCTTGAGGCGCGCGAAGCTGGCGCGGCGTCTTCGCTGGCTGGCACCCGCTGGCTCACAACGATCGTGGGCCCCGGGGTGCTGCTGCTCACCTTTGCGCTGGCCGTGGCCATCTTTTTGGCGATGCGCGGCGCGGGCGAGATGCTCACGCCATTCATTCGCACCTACGCATCGTGGATGCCGGCCGGATCACTGGTCATCGACTGGGGCATTCAGCTGGATCAGCTTTCCATGCTGATGACGCTGGTGATCACGGGTGTCGGTTTGCTCATCCATGTGTTCTCGGTTGGGTACATGGCCACCGACGGCGGGTTTGCGCGCTACTTCGCCTATCTCAATCTGTTTGTGTGTGCAATGCTGGTGCTGGTCCTTGGCTCAAGCTACGCGGTCATGTTCGTGGGATGGGAAGGGGTGGGGCTCGCGTCCTATCTGCTGATCGGCTTCTGGTTCAGCGAGAAGGCGAACGCCGATGCGGGCAAGAAGGCGTTCATCGTCAATCGCATCGGTGACTTCGGCTTGCTGGTCGCGATGTTCCTGTTGTTCAGCACGACGGGCGCGCTTGATTTTGTCGGCGCGCACGCTGGACTCGCCGGTGCGTCACCTGCGGTGTTCACAACCGTGGCGCTGTTCCTGTTTCTTGGATGCGCCGGAAAGAGTGCGCAGCTGCCGCTCTACATCTGGCTCCCTGACGCCATGGCTGGCCCAACACCGGTCTCGGCACTGATTCACGCCGCGACCATGGTCACGGCCGGTGTGTACCTCATTGCGCGTGCTGCCACGGTGTTTGCGGGTGCACCGGCCGTCTCGTTGTTCGTGGCGCTGATCGGGGCGGCAACCGCGCTGTTCGCGGCGACCATTGCCCTCCGGCAGTGGGACATCAAGAAGGTGCTGGCCTACTCCACGATCTCGCAGCTTGGCTACATGTTCGTGGCGGTGGGCACAGGGGCGTACGCCGCCGGTGTGTTTCACCTGGTCACGCACGCGTTTTTCAAGGCGCTGTTGTTTCTTGGCGCTGGTGCCGTGATCCATGCCATGCACGGCGCGTATCATCACTCGCATCAGCCGGATCAGGACGCGCAGGACCTCCGCAATATGGGCGGGCTGCGCAAGTATCTGCCGGTCACGTCGGCCACCATGTGGATTGCCACGCTGGCCATCGCCGGCGTGCCGCCACTGGCCGGCTTCTTTTCCAAAGACGAAATCCTGACGTCCGTGTTCACGCGCGCGCAGGGCTCGACACTTGCTTCGGCATCGCTGCTCGGACTTCCGGGATCGACGGTGCTGTACCTCATCTATGGCGTAGGCATCGTGACGGCGCTGCTCACCGCGGTCTACATGACACGCATGATGCTGCTTGCCTTTGGCGGACTGAATCGCACGGGCGAACGTGCGTCGGCCGGCCTGCACGACGCGCCGGCCATCATGCTCGTGCCCATGGTGGTGCTGGCCCTGCTGACGCTCGGTGGTGGCTGGCTCAACTTGCCCGAGTTGATTCCGCTTGGTCCGTTGCATCTGCTGTCATCGTGGCTTGATCCGGTGAGTGGTGAGGCGTCACGTGCACTGGGCGGATCGCTGCATCTCGATCACAGCACGGAACTCGTGCTCGTCGGCACCGCGGTTGCGGTCGCGTTGCTCGGCATTGCGATCGCCGTCATGAAGTATCGCTCGCCGATCAGCAACAAGGACAAGGCGGTGCCGGACGCCGGCGTTGCCGCGTTGCTTGCGGACGCGTATCGCGTTGATGAGGGGCTTGATCGCACTGTGGTGCGTCCAGTGTACGCGTTCTCGACGCGCGTGCTCTGGCAAGGCATCGATCAGAATATTGACCGCGCGTTCGTCTCTGGCGGTCGCCTGCTGTCTCGTGTCGCCGGTCAGGCGCACGACGCGCTCGGCGGCGGTGATGTGGGACGCTACGCCTGGGTCATTGCGCTTGGCGTGCTCGCCGTGTTGGCTGCCTTCACGGTGCGGTGATCGATGCGTGATTCGTTGATCGCGCTGGACATGGCGCCGTGGATTCTTCCGGTGCTGGTCTTGTGGCCACTCGTTGGCGCAGCGCTCGTTCGCGTGTTGACCAGCGACCGCATCACACCAGGTGTTATCGACTCCATGCCGACCGACGCGCTCGGTCGGGGCGGGCCGGATGCCCGGACACTCACCCTTGGTGTGCTCGTCGTGGAAGCGGTGCTCGGCGTGTGCGCCTGGATCCTCTTCGATCCAGACACCGCCGGTTGGCAGCTTCGCGCCGACTGGACATGGCTTCCTGACATCGGCGCACGCATCAGCGTTGGCGTGGACGGTGTGTCGCTGCCGATGCTGGTGCTCACCACGCTGCTCATGCCGCTGGCGCTGCTCGCAACGTGGAACCAGATCACCACCCGCATGTCGAGCTACGGCTCGCTGCTGCTCGCGCTGACGAGTGGGTTGGTGGGCGTGTTCGCGGCACTCGATCTGCTGCTCTTTTATCTCGCATGGGAGCTGATGCTGATCCCCATGTACTTCATCATCGGCATCTGGGGCGCGGCTGGTCGCACCCGTGCCGCGATGAAGTATGTGATGCTCACCATGTTCGGATCGCTGCTGATGCTCGCGGCGATTGCCGCGCTGTATGTGCTCGGCGGCAGCACATCGTTTCATCTGGATGATTTGTTGCGTGTGTCGATGAGCCTCGACACGCAGCTTTGGCTCTTTGGCGCGTTCTTTCTCGCGTTCGCCATCAAGAGTGCGCTGGTGCCGTTTCACACCTGGCTGCCCGATGCGCAGTTTGAGGCGCCGGTGATTGGTGCTGTCATCCTTGGCCTCAAGGTGGGCACCTACGCGCTGCTGCGGTTTGCGATTCCGCTGTTTCCGGCGGCGGTGATGCACGATACCGTGCGCAGCGTGGTGCTGGTGCTGTCGGTGATCGCGATTGTGTGGGGCGCTTTGGTTGCCGTGGTGCAGCCTGATCTGCGACGCGTGCTTTCTTATTCCAGCATCAGCCATCTCGGCTTCATCATGCTCGGATGTTTTGCCCTCACGCAGCAGAGTGTGGAAGGCGCCGTGATGATCATGGTCAACCATGGAATCACCACCAGTGCGCTGTTCCTCCTGGCTGGATTCCTTCGCGAACGCAGCGGCACCGATCGGCTTGATGCCTTTGGTGGACTGGCGCGAGTCGTGCCGCTGTTTGCCGTCATGCTGACGCTCTCCATGCTGAGTACCATCGGCCTTCCGGGCACGAACGGGTTTATCGGCGAGTTCCTGGTGCTGATCGGCACGTATCGCACGGAACCTGTGGCGGCAATCTTTGCCACGAGCGGCGTGGTGTTTGCGTCGGTGTACGCGCTGCGGGCAGTACAGCGACTGCTGTTCAGTACGTTGGACACCAAGGCGAACGGTGGCATGCGTGACTTGCATGGGCGACAGCTCGCCGTCATGGGCGTGTTTGCCGTTGCGATGCTCTGGCTTGGACTGGCGCCACAGCCGTTCCTGCGTCGCATGGAGCTCGCGTCGGGTGCCTTGGTGGAGCGTGTGCGAGGGGCTGAGTACGCGAAGACGCAAGTGCAACCGTCTGGTGCGGTTGTCATCGGCGCGGCCGGTCCCAGCACAGCAGCGGGGGTGACACCATGACGGACTTCGCGCTTCCTGGGGAGCTGCTGCACGCGCTCCTCCCCGAGATTACACTCGTCGTCGGCACGCTGATTCTCCTGCTGGCGAGTTCGTGGGGTGGAGAAGCGTCGAGTCCGACACGACGCACCACACAGTTCGCGATCGGCATTGTGGCCGTGACCGCCGCCGCCGTCATCATGGCGTGGATGCGTGGTGGCGGTGGCACGAGCGATGGGCGCCTCGCCGGCGACGGCTTTCGCTACGCCATGGATCTGATTCTGTTGCTTGGCACCGCGGGCGCACTGGCGCTGCTGCACACCGAACAAGGACGGACGCGCGCCTATCAGGCGGAGATCCCCGTGCTTATGCTGCTCGCCTTGTGCGGCATGATGCTGCTCACGGCGGCACGCGATCTCATGTTTCTGTTCATCGGCTTCGAGTTGATGTCGCTGGCCGTGTACGTGCTCGCGGGCGCCAACCGAAGCAGTGCGCGCAGCGCTGAAGCGTCGCTCAAGTATTTTCTGCTCGGCGCGTTCTCGTCAGGATTCATGGTGTATGGCATCGCGCTCTTGTACGGCGCGGCGGGTGATACGCGGCTGGCGGTGATTGGTGCGACGGCGGCGGGTCCACTGTATCTGGTCGGTGTGGCCCTCTTGCTCGTTGGCATGGCATTCAAGGTGTCGGCGGTGCCGTTCCATTTGTGGACGCCAGATGTGTACGACGGTTCGCCGGCACCGATCACGGCGTTCATGGCGGCCAGCGTGAAGGCGGCGGCGTTTGCCATGCTGCTTCGGATCATGACGGAAGCACTTGGCCCAGCCATCGACCACTGGCATTCCGTGCTGTGGTGGCTCGCGGCGGCGACCATGGTGATCGGCAATATCGTGGCGTTGTCGCAGCGCAACCTCAAGCGCATGCTGGCGTATTCGGGAATCGCGCACGCCGGCTATCTGCTGGTCGCGGTGCTCGCGTACTCCACCGAAGGTGCGGCGGCACTGGTGTTCTACTTGCTTGTCTACACGCTGGCCACGCTCGGTGCGTTTGCCGTGCTCGGCATCGTCTCGGAGGGTTTCGAGTCCGTGACCACGATCGACGATCTCGCAGGGCTGTGGCATGTACGTCCAGGGCTGGCGATTGCATTCGCCGTCTGTTTGCTGGCGTTTCTGGGCTTTCCGGTCGCCGGTGGCGCCGGATTCTTTGCCAAGTGGTATGTGCTGCAGGCGGCGTTGGCTTCGAGCACGCCGCTGAGCGTACTGGTGGTCGTGCTCGTGGTCTCCAGTGTCGTGTCAGCCGGATACTATCTCACGGTCATCGCGGCCATGTTCAATCAACCGCGTGGTGAGACGGCGGTCATGCCGGTACCAACGCCCACGTTGTCTGCGGTGGTCATGGTGGCTAGTGTTGTCGCACTGCTGGTGCTTGGGGTCTACCCGACACCTGCGGCACGGCTCGCGGCGTCGGGAAGTCTCGGGCTCTCGCCCGTAGTTGCACCCGTGACAGCCGCCGCTCCCTGAACCAGTTGTCGCGTCGCACCCACGCGTCGTCCGCTCTATCCCTTCCTGAGAGATTTTCTGCATGGCCTTCAGCTCCTCGATCTTTCGTCAGTATGATGTGCGCGGCGTGGTTGGGCGCGATTTGACCGACGAGGTCGCGGAGGCGATTGGGTCTGGGTTCGCGGCGTTACTGACGGAACGCGGTCTCGAGGGTGCAGTGGTGGTGGGCCGTGACAACCGTCCGAGCGGCGATGCGCTGCGTGACGCGCTTGTTCGCGGTCTCACCCGCGCCGGACGCAGTGTGGTGGACATCGACGTGGTACCCACACCACTCATGTACTGGGCGCTGCATCATGAACCGGTCGTCGCCGGCATTCAGATTACGGGTTCGCACAATCCGCCTGAGTACAATGGCTTCAAAATTTGCGTGGGTACGTCGTCACTGCATGGCGATGGCATCCAGCGCTTGTACGCGCTGGCGACAGCGCAGCCGATGGTTGCACAGACGGCGGGCACCGTAACGTCTCGGGCCGTGATCGATCGCTACATCGATGACATTGTCGCGCGCATTGGACCACTCTCGCGCCCGATTACGATGGTGTACGATTGCGGCAATGGTGCCGCCGCGCTGGTGGCGCCATCGCTCTTCAAACGACTGGGCGTGCAGGCCACCGGCTTGTTTACCGAAAGCGATGGCACCTTCCCGAATCACCACCCCGATCCCACCGTTCCCGAGAATCTGCAGGATTGCATCAACGCGGTGCGTGAGACGGGCAGTGAACTCGGCGTTGCCTTTGACGGGGATGGTGACCGGATCGGCACGGTTGACAGCACCGGCCGCATCATCTGGGGTGATCACCTGCTCATCATCTACGCGCGCGATGTGCTGCAGCGCACGGGCAGCGGTCAGTCGATCATCTTCGATGTGAAATGTTCGCAGGCGTTGAGTGATGCGGTGCGGACCGCAGGCGGCGTGCCGGTGATGTGGAAGACGGGGCACTCGCTGATCAAGGAGAAGATGAGGGAGACGCACGCGCCGATTGCCGGTGAGATGTCGGGGCACATGTTCTTCGAGGAAGGGTTCTACGGCCATGATGATGCGCTGTACGCGGCAGCGCGTTTGCTGCGTATTCTGGCCGACGCCAACACATCGGTGGACGCGCTGCTCGCGGATGTGCCGCACTTTGTATCGACTCCGGAGATTCGCGTCGATACGGACGACCGCCTCAAGTTTGACATCGTCCGCGATGCGGTCGCACATTTTCGTGCGCGCTATGATGTGATCGATGTGGACGGCATCCGCGTACTCTTCGGCGATGGCTGGGGACTCATTCGCGCCTCCAACACCCAACCGGTACTGGTCATGCGATTCGAGGCGCGCAGTGAAGAGCGACTGGCGGAGATCCGCGAGGTGTTCGAGTCATGGCTGCGATCGCGCGGCGTGGATCCCGTACCCGCCGCCCACTGATCGCGTGCTGCGACCTCGACACCGTCTGATCCCGTGATGCGCGGACGCCTCGGTCTGATCCTGGCAGCGGCCGCCGTCGCGATCGTGCTGCTGATGGGCCGTTCGCTCAGCGCGCTGATCGTTGACCAGGGATGGTATGCCGCGCTCGATGCACCGGGCGTGTGGCGAGAAAAAGTGCTGGCAGTTGTGGTGCTCAAGGGTGTGGGCTGGCTGCTCGGGAGCGCGTTCGTGTTCGCCAATCTGTGGGCGGTGCGCAGCGCGATCCGCGCGATCATCGTGACCACGAACGTGGGCGACCTCGAGCTGGAAGAGATGATTCCGGCGCGCCGACTCCTGCCACCCACACTCGCCGCGTCGGCACTCGTTGGTGGGTTGCTCACACTTGCTCTCAACGACTGGACGCTGCTGTCCATGGTGTGGCGCGGTGAGTCCTTTCGCGAATATGAAGGATTCTTTCAGCGCGACCTTGGCTTTTACGTGTACTGGCTGCCGTTTGAAACGGCCGTGTATACGTGGGCGCTCATTGCGATTGTGGTCGTGACCGCACTCGTGACGGTGCTTTACACAATTACACGACACCTGCGACTTGAAGACCGGCAACTGGTGGCCGGCACGCACGCGAGACGCCACCTGACCACCCTCGGCACACTCGTGTTGCTGTTGCTCGCGTGGAGCTATCGCATTGATGCGTACGAGCTGATGCTCTGGGGCAGTGGGTTCGATGGCCTGTTCAATCGTGTCGACCATAAGTTCACCCTGCGCATCGATCTGCTGCTCGCGGTGGCAACCTTTGCGGCTGCGCTGATCGTCCTGCGCGCCGGCTGGTTGGGGCAAGTCCGCGCCGCGTTCATTGCGGTCACGCTGGTACTCGTGGGTGCGCTCGTGTTGCGACAAGCTGCGCCGGGTGTAGTCGCCAGCGGCGGCTACGTGGGCGTCGCCGCGACGCGCGACCGGGACTATGAGTCCACCCGTGCGCTATTCACGCGCCGCGCGTACAACGTGGAAGGCATGCAGTTTCTCGAGGCCGACACCGCACCCAACGGATCGGTCTCCGAGTACGCGCGTGATATCGTCTGGTGGGACGCCTCCGTGCTTGACCAGTTGCAGAACAGCACCGAGGCGACACACACCAGCGTACTGCAGCCCGTGTGGCAACATGGTCCCGAGGGGCCGCAGGCCACCTTGGTGACGCGTTCGATGACCCAGACGCCCGTCTGGGATGTGCGTGTCGTGCCGGGCGTCCTGCGCACCACGAGCGGCGCCCCACTCGTTGCACGCCATCGTGCACTGGGTTCCGCCATCATGGCCGAACCACTCGTAGCGCCCGGACTGAACGAGCACAAGATCGTGGCGGCGGCACCGGTTGCACCGTCACGAGCGAACACGGACCGTGTCGCGCTGGCGGCAGGCGCGAGTCCGTTC
>JBGTOG010000340.1:0-25340 GCA_041742675.1 Gemmatimonadaceae bacterium
GTCGTCTGCTCACGACGCTGCTGGCGATACAAATGTTTCGACGTCGATCCGTGCACCGCGGTTTGCCGGCTCGTCCTGCGCTCAGGCGACGCGGTCCACGTCGTTTGAAACTAGCCGATCGCGTTCCCCCAGCAGTTGCACCAGGGCATCGGCCACGTGCTCCTCGGTGATGTGGTGGTCGCCGCGCGAGACTCGCAGCCGATGTGCGGCGATCAGCACGTCGGCGTCGCGAAATCCGGTGGGCGTTTCGAACTTGTAGCACGCCAGCTCCACCTTGAGTCCGTTCGGATCGCGCAAGTAGATGGAATCCATGAAACCGCGATCGCGCTGGATGAACTCGATGCCGTGCTCGCGCAGTCGCGCCGGCGCCATTTGAAATGTGACGCGCGACACATTGAACGCAATGTGTTCCACACACCCGATGTCCCGGGGCGCGGGGCGCTCGGCATCGGGGCGCGACTCGTCGGTGAAGACCGTGAGCAGACGTCCATCGCCCGGATCGAAATAGAGATGGCTTTCGTCGGCCCGACCGAGATTGGGTTGCTCGAAAATAAACGGCATCCCCAACACATCCTGCCAGAATCTGATCGCGGATTCACGCGTGGAACCAACGATCGTGATGTGGTGCACACCCTGCACCTGCACGCGTGCCATACCGCCTCCGGCGGTGGAAGTTCTCGCAAACATGCCAGATCGCACCGACTCGGGCAACAGAGGCAGCGGGTCGTTCGGCGCCGTAAGTTAAATCGGCTGAGAGACCCTCTGTGGTTTCCCCGAATCCGGACATGAGATACCTGCGGCGATGTCAGCGACGCTGCTCACCCTCTCAACCACAAGATGTTGCCCTCTCGGGAGCTGCCGCGCGACGTCGACGTTGTTGTGGTTGGCGGCGGACAGACTGCGTTGGCCGTTGGCTACCACCTCAAGCGGCTGCAGCGCAACTCCAACTTTCGCTTCGTCATTCTTGACGCGGGATCGGAGCCCGGCGGCGCGTGGGTGCACGGATGGGACTCGTTGCGCCTTTTCTCTCCCGCCGAGTGGAGCTCGTTGCCGGGCTGGCCACTACCGCGGGCTCAGGCAGAACGCTACGTAGACCGCAGCGCACCAGAGTATCCGGGGCGAGACGATGTGATCGCGTACCTCACGGCTTATGAGCAACGATATGAGCTGCCCGTGGTGCGACCCGTTCAGGTGCTTGCGGTGCGGCGAGCGTCTGGTGCAGCATCGCACGAGACCGCTGCTGAAATCTCCTATTGTTTGTCGGTCGAGACAGTCCACGGACCGATCATAGCACGCGCCGTGATCAGCGCGACGGGGACCTGGTCGCGTCCATACATACCGACACTCACTGGCGGCGAACACTACACGGGACTTCAGCTGCACTCAGCACACTATGTCTCACCTTCACCCTTTATCGGACGGCGGGTATTGGTGGTTGGAGGGGGAAACTCCGGTGCGCAAATTGCGGCCGAGGTATCAGAGCATGCGCGTGTATCGTGGGTGACCCTCGAGGCGCCAGCCTACTTGCCGGAGCACGTCGACGGACGGGTGTTGTTCAATCAGGCCACCGCGCGCTACGCTGCCATTAAAGCTGGCCAGCCACCTCCACCCGCCTACTCGCTTGGCAACGTGGTGCAAGTCGAGTCGGTGCGATCGGCGCTGGCGTCAGGTCGATTGAATGACGTGCGGCAGCTGCCACTGCGGTTCACAACAACGGGTGTGGTGTGGGAAGACGGCATCGACGAACCGATTGATGCGGTGATCTGGTGCACTGGATTTCGGCCGGCGCTGGACCACCTCGCCATGCTGGGCATCGTGCAGGATGACAGTCGCGTCCAGGTTAATGGTACGCGGTCGGTCCGTGAGCCGAAGCTGTGGCTCGTTGGCTACGGCGAGTGGACCGGATTCGCCTCAGCAACATTGGTTGGCGTCGGACGCACGGCAAAGTCCACGGCAGAGCAGGTCGTTGCGGACGTAGCTCGGGAGACTGCCCTGCCGTAGGCGTGCTGTTCGACCCTTCCCGTTCACAAGCAGGCGATACAGTTTGTTCGTGAACGCTCACACACACTTCAGCGCCGTCCATGTCCGCACCGTTGGTCCGTCGATACCTGCCGTCCGATCTTGACACGGTTGCTTCCGTCCACGAGTTCACGTTTCCGCGGCAACAGCGCTCGAGGGAATGGATCGAGTGCAACGCAAGAGCATTTCCGCGCATTCAGCTGTTTGTGGCTGAACTGCGTGGTCACGTGGTAGGCTTCGCCATGTGGACACAAAAGGCGGGATTTCGCTCCGAAGCGGTCGTTGAGCTCGAACAGCTCGGCGTCATTCCACAGTATCAACGCCGTGGCATCGGAGAGGCGCTGCTTCGCGAAAGCCTGACCGCGCTGGCCCTGCACCTCGCCGAGCGTCACGCGGTGGTGAAGAGTGTGATGGTGACGACGCGCGCTGATAATCAGGCGCAACGCTTGTACCAACGAGTACTTGGCGCAGACGTGACAGCCACCGTGGCAGATCTGTACTCCGCCGACGAAGTGGTGATGATTGCACGGGATGTGGCATGAGCTTGTAGTGCGTCAGGCGAGAGCGGTGTCCATGCTAGCGCGACGCCGTCGCCACCCAGAATGCAAAGAAGTTGCCCACCGCGTTGCCAAGTGAACCAATCAGCACCGCCGGCAGCACCAGATCGGCGCGCCCGAGACTGCGCGCGAGCGCCAGCGCAGAGGTCCCGCCGCCCACATTAGCCTGCGATGCTACGGCGGCCAGAAATGGATCGAACTTGAGCACGCGCGCAACCGCGATCACCACGAGTCCGTGCACCGCGACGATGATGCCGGCGAACGCCAACAGCGCCACACCGAGCTGACCCAGTTCTGACAGCGCGCGCACGTCACAGAACGCTCCGATCACGTTCAAGAACAGATAGACTGCGAACATGCCCAGTACACGCGGTCCGCGCAGCCGCGTGACGGCCGGTATCTGTGCCAGCGCCAGCGCGATGATGGTCAGCACGAGCATGAACGGAATCGCGAATCCCTGTGTCTTGGCCCACGCGGCAATCTGCAGGGCGGCATAGACACCGCCCAGGCCCAGCGCCATCACAATGCCTACATCCATTGGGTGGAGCGCTTCGGTATCGTCTTCGATGCCAAGCAACGGCGCAGCGTGTTCCTGCACAGTGGGCATCACACCTCGGAACAACGGCGCGAGCACGCGCGGCATGATCAGGGTAGCGGCCATCCACACGGTGGTGATGATGTTGTCCGCCACAATGCTGCCGGCGTACAGTGTGCCCTCACGCACAATGTCGTACTCAAGCGCGACGGCATTGAAGTTGATGCTGCCGCCGATGTAGGTCCCGGTGAACATGCCGGCGAGCGCGAAATGCTGCGCTCCGAATACGTCTGCGCCGCCGACAGCGCGCACAGCGAGCAGCGCGCCGAGTGTGGTGCCCACTGCACCGGCCAGAAACAGCACCACCAGTGGCATGCCCGCGCGCATGACGTGTCGCACGTTCACACCGAGAATGAGCCAGAAGATGGCGAGTGGGGCTACGTACTCGAAAATGCCGTCGTAGACAGGTACGGGCGCTGCGTCGGTGGATCCCGCCGGAATGACTCCGAGGTTGGCAATGACCGCCGTCAGCAGGATTCCGAGCAGTGCAGTGCCCGCGTGGCGAAGCACCGTGCGCCGCACCAGCACCTCCGACACCACCACGACGAGCGAGAGAACGGCCAGGATATACAGCGGGTTCGTCATCGGATTAGGGGGGGTGGATCATCGCGTGCGAAACAACGTGCCGAAGGGGTGAGTGAGGCGCAAGCAATGCTACCTGTACGCGCTGCGCTTCTGGAGTGCGTCGGCGCGGGTCGCGTCGCGGCGTGATCGGGGGTATCGTTGGGCGTGTCCGAATGGCACCTCAACACTCAAGGTGAGACATGCGACCAATCGTTCGTCTGACCAGAGCGATGTTGCGCAGCGTGGATGTGGCGGAGCGGCCGGTCGCGCAGCCGTGCCTTTACTGTGCCGGGGACGAGGGAGCCGGCCGATGACGGACCGCCTCGCTGCCGCCCTCGCCGACCGCTACACGCTTGAGCGCGAGCTCGGCGCGGGCGGGATGGCCACGGTTTACCTCGCCGCTGATCTCAAGCACGACCGCAAGGTCGCGATCAAGGTCCTCAAGCCCGACTTGGCCGCCGTGCTGGGCGCCGAGCGCTTCGTCACCGAGATCAAGACCACGGCGGCGCTGCAGCATCCACACATCCTGCCGCTGTTCGACTCGGGCACCGCCGACGGGTTCCTCTTTTATGTGATGCCGTTCATTGAAGGCGAGACGCTCCGCACCAAGCTCGACCGGGAACGGCAGCTCGGCATTGACGAAGCGGTACGGATTGCCCGCGAAGTGGCTGATGCGCTCGATTACGCCCACCGCCACGGGGTGATCCACCGCGACATCAAGCCCGAGAACATTCTGCTCCACGATGGCCGGGCGACGGTGGCAGACTTCGGGATCGCGCTGGCGGTGAGCGCGGCGGCCGGCGGTCGGATGACCGAGACGGGGCTCTCGCTCGGGACACCACATTACATGAGCCCGGAGCAGGCCACGGCGGAGCGAGAGATCACCGGTCGGAGCGACATCTATTCGCTGGGCTGCGTGCTCTACGAAATGCTGGCCGGTAACCCGCCGCATGTGGGGGCCTCGGCACAGCAGATCATCATGAAGATCGTGACGGAGGAAGCGGCGCCGGTCACGACGCTGCGCAAGGCAGTGCCGCCACATGTGGCCGACGCGGTGGCGCAGGCGCTGGAGAAGTTGCCGGCGGACCGGTGGGAAACAGCTAAGGCGTTCAGCGAGGCGCTCACGGGAACAGGGACCGTGGCGGCTCGGCGTTCCACTACGGCGGGTCGAACTGGTGGTGGGCGGAGTTCGGGAACGCCTCTCTCACTGCCTCGCCTGATTGTCGGTGCGACAGCGCTCGGGGTCGTCGCTGCGCTGGTGGGATGGGGGCTGGGCCGGTCGGGCGCGGAGGAAGTGCTCCCGCCGGTCACCCGCTTCGTCATCGCACCAGCACGCGACGGCCAAATCCGTGACCCGGCGGGATCGTCGATTGCGGTCTCTCCCGATGGCAGCCGCATCGTCTACACCGGCCGGGACTCGCTCGGCCAGCCGATGCTCTACCTGCGGGAGCTCGCCAATGAAATCGCGCGGCCGCTGCCTGGCACCGAGGGTGGCTCGGCACCAGCGTTCTCGCCGGATGGGCAACAGGTCGCGTTTGCGCAGGATGGCCGGACCCGGCGGATGTCGTTGGCCGGCGGGGGAATCCTGACGGTGGTCGACCGCAGCAGCGTCGGCATTTCCTGGGGCCCAGACGACCATCTCTACTTTGGCTCGAGTGGCACCCTCGGCTTGGTGCGCGTTCCGATCACCGGTGGGAGCATTGACACCATCAAGAGCGAGGGAGATCCCAACAGCGGGCTGAGCTACCGATGGCCGGATGCGCTTCCCGACGGCCGCGGGGTCCTCATCACGCTGGTGCGGAACGGTAAGCCGGAGCTGGCCGCCGTCTCGCTGCCGGACGGGCGCTTGCACGAGTTCGGACAGCCGGGGATGTACCCGCGCTGGCTGAATGGCGGGTATTTGGCCTATCTGCAGTCAGACGGAACGCTGATGGTGGCGCCATTCGACGCCCGGCGCTGGCGCCTCGCTGGTCAAGCCATCCCCGTGGCGCAGGAGGTGAGCTACGGACCGGCGTTTCCCGGTAAGCTGGGGCTCTCTCGCACCGGAGTCCTTGCCTTCCTCCCGGGCGGCCTCAGCATCAACCGGGATTTGCAACTCCTTGATGCCGATGGCCGGTTGCAGGAGCTTCCGGTGCCGAACCGAGGTGTCGCCACACCGCGGTTCTCTCCGGATGGGCGCCGGGTGGTGATGGAAGTTCAGGACTACGCCATCCAGGGGCGCGGCGATCTCTGGCTCTACGACCTTTCCGCCCGCTCGCTGACCCGGTTGACCACGGACTCTGCCAGCGTGAGTCCCGAGTGGCTCCCCGGGGGGCGCCATGTCGCCTACATCTCGCGGAACAAGTTGCTTCGAGTTCCGATCGACGGGAGTTCACTCGCGGACACCTTGGCGGAGCTCCAGTCGGGGGCGGCCTCGCTTCAAGTGGATCGCGAGGGCGGCTTTATCGTCTATCGCGCTGGGATAAGTGGACAGTGGAGACTCTACCAGCTCTCGCTTCGAGAAGATCGAGCTGAGCGACAGCTGACGCGCGGGGCCTTTATTGAAGTGAGCCCAGCACTGTCGCCGGACGGCGAATGGTTGGCCTATCTATCGGACGAGGCGGGGAGCCGCGAGCTGTATGTCCGCCAGCTTTCCGGGCAGGAGGGGCGGTGGCGGGTGCCCGCCTTGGGGGCGACCGAGCCAAGGTGGTTGGCCGACGGCGGGACGCTGATGTATCGCGATGGCGGGAGCCTTCTGGCCGTCAGCTTCATGCCGGGGCCGGAGCCCGCCTTCGGGGAGCCCAGGAGGCTGTTCGATGCACCCGCCCTCGACAATTGGACGACAGTAGAATGGGACCGTTCACCCGACGGCAATCGGTATGTGTTCGTGGCCCGGCGGGACGTGAACAACATGCGAATGGTGGTCATGCTGCATTGGCTCGAGCAGCTCCGGCGGCAGGGGCGATGAAGGCGCGGCGTTTTCTGCACGTGCTTAATGCGCAGCACATATTGCGGAAACCACATCTCCCTTCGCACTTCCCGCTTCCATGTCCAACTCCCACTTGCACCCATCGTCGCGGCTAACGCACTCGTCGAGGTCGATATCGACAACGGCACTGACCGCACTGCTCAGCACCTTCATACTCAGTGCGCCGCTGGGTGCACAAACGCCCGCCGCAGCGCCCATTCCATCCGCCGAGGATGCCCGCATCCACGACATCGTAGCGAATGCCTCGGCCGAGCGCATCAAGCGCGATATCCAGACGCTCGTGGACTTCGGCACGCGGCACACCATGTCCGACACGCTCTCCGCGACACGTGGTATCGGCGCCGCACGGCGCTGGATCTTCGCCGAGTTCGAGCGGATCTCGGCGGCCTGTGGCGGATGCCTTGAAGTGCGCTATGTAAGTGAGGTACACAAGGGTGCACCAAATACGCGTATTCGCGAAGACATCAACATTGTGAACGTGGTGGCCATTCAGCGCGGACGCTCGGAACCGGACCGTTACGTGCTGCTCAGTGGCGACATCGATTCACGCGTGAGCAACGTGATGAATGCCACCGCGGACTCGCCCGGTGCGAACGACAACGCCAGTGGTGTGGCCGCGACGCTTGAGGCTGCACGCCTGCTCACGAAGCATCAGGCGGGTGCATCGATCGTCTACGCCGCGCTGTCCGGTGAGGAGCAGGGACTGTTTGGCGGTGAAATCCTGGCGCGGTACGCCAAAGCCGAGGGATGGCGCATCGATGCGGTGATCAACAACGATATGATCGGCAACATCAGTGGCATCGATGGTGTGATTGAGAACACCAAGGCACGTGTGTTTGCACCGGGGCTGCCCGCAACGACAACGGCAGCGGAGCTGCGCCGCATTCTCACGAACGGCGGAGAACTTGATACACCGTCGCGGCAGCTTGCGCGCTACATCGATGTCATGGCCGACCGGTACTTCCCGAATCTCGATGTGGAGATCATTTACCGTCTGGATCGCTACGGCCGCGGCGGGCATCACACGCCGTTCTTCACTGAGGGCTTTGCGGCGGTGCGCCTGATGGAGTCGCACGAGGACTACAACAAGCAACATCAGGATCTGCGCACGGAAAACGGCATCGCGTACGGGGACGTGATTGAGCACGTGAATTTTGACTACGCTGCGTCGATCACCGCCCTCGATGCCGCGACGCTGATTTCACTGGCCTGGGCGCCGGCGGCTCCAGATTCCGTGAGCATTCGTGGCTCCGTACAGCCGTCACCAACATTTCGCTGGAAGGCCTCACCGTCGCCCGATGTGATCGGTTATCGCATTTACTGGCGCAAGCCGAGTGAAGTGAACTGGACGCAGTCGCGATTTGTTGGCAACGTCACGCAGTTCACACTGCCGAATGTCATCATCGACAACTATTTCTTTGGCGTGGCGGCTGTGGGCAAGAACGGACACGAAAGTCTGGTGGCGTTTCCGCGGTAATGCTGCTGTGGGGTGGAGAGCTACGCCCTCGCCACCCGCATCACTTCCTCAAGTGTGGTCACGCCGGCGCGCACCAGTCGCAGCCCGTCTTCCTGCAGGGTGCGCATGCCGCTTTGAATGGCCATTTGACGGAGCTCTTCCGAACCGCGGCGGCCCTGCGTCTCCAGACGTAGCGCGTTGTCCATCACGAGCAGTTCATAGACGCCTTGACGTCCACGGTAGCCAGTGTGGCGACAATGGTCGCAACCGGCCCCTTTCCAAACATTGTCGAGCCCCAACGCGTGCACATCAAAAGCGCGCGCAGCACGCGCATCGGGCGTCGTAGCCGTCTTGCACCTGGGACAAATCACGCGTACAAGACGCTGAGCCAGCACCGCGTCCACCGTGCTCGCCACCAAGTACGATGCGACGCCAAGGTCGAGCAACCGCGTAAGCGCGGTAGCGGCATCGTTCGTGTGCAGCGTGGACAACACCAGGTGACCTGTGAGCGCAGCTTGTGTGGCAACTTGTGCCGTCTCGGCGTCGCGAATCTCACCCACGAGAATGATGTCGGGGTCCTGTCGCAGCAGCGAGCGCAGCGCGGCTGCGAAGGTGACACCAACCTTTTCGTTCACCGGCACCTGCGGAACGCCGGGAAGCTCGTATTCAACGGGGTCTTCGACCGTAAGAATTTTTTCGCGACCCGTGCGAAGCAGCTCGATCGCGCCGTAAAGCGTCGTCGTTTTTCCCGAACCGGTTGGTCCGGTCACGAGCACGATGCCGTGCGGCCGTGAAATCACTTCCTTGAACTGCTCAAACGTATCGTCGGCCATGCCGAGTTCGGTGAGCAGAATGCGCCCTCGCTCCTTGTCGAGCAGTCGCAGCACGACGCTTTCGCCGCGCAATGTCGGTGCGGTGGACACGCGCACATCGACCTGACGATTCTGCAGTCGCAGCCGAATGCGTCCATCCTGCGGCATGCGACGCTCGGCGATATCCAGCTCCGCCATGATCTTGAGACGGCTGATGATCGCGGCGGTCAGATGCGGCGGGGGTGACGGAGCCGGCTGCAGCACACCGTCCACGCGATAGCGCACGTGCAACCCGTCAGCGTAGCCTTCGAGATGCACATCCGACGCGCGTGCCTCGAGCGCTTCGATAATCAGCAGGTTTACCAGCCGCACGACGGGCGCTTCGTTGGCCAGATGCAGCAGATCGTCGAGCGGAATGTCGTCCGCCCCGATCACGCGCCCCTCGGACGACATGCCGGCGATCATTCCCTCCGCCGTCGTCGCATCCTGCGCGTAGACGCGTCTGATTGCGCTCCGGAGATCCTGCTCGCCAAACCTGACCACGGACACCGGCACACCGAACTGCACGCGCAGATCATCCAGGACCAAAGGTTGCACGTGCTCATGCCAGGTGCCCACCGACAACACGCCCTCGTGCACCCACAGCGGGAGCACGCCCTGCTGCTCCAGCCAGGCGGCCGACAAGGTATCGGTCAACCGCTCAACTTCCAGCAGCTCGCTGCCAGTGTGCGCATCGACAACTGGCTCCTGCGCGGCAGCCATCAGTGACGCTCGTTCAGGAACAGATTGAGCGGCGGGGTGCGACCGCGAAGCGAGTCAGGCACGCCAACGTTGATCGTATCGCCGCCCATGTTCACGCGACCTTCAATGCGAACGTTCTGCAGCAGTTCCGAGCTGCCGCGGATGGACTCGCGCAAGCGGTCAATGTCCTCGTCGCTGGAAACAATGTGAGGCGTCAGGAACAGGAACAGCTCGGTGGTGCGCGTATTGCGCCGCGTATTGCCGAACAGCCACCCCAAGAGCGGAATGCGACTCAGGAACGGAACGCCGGCGGTTGATTCGTCGGTCGTCTTGTCAGAGAGTCCACCAATCACGGTGGTCTGCCCGTCGCGCACGAATACCGTGGTCTGTGCCTGTCGTTGATTGATGATGGGTGCGTCAAACAGCAGGTTGTTGGTCACGTCATCATTCGTTTGCGTGACCTCCATGTTCACGTAGCCATCAGTGTTGATGGTGGGCGTGATGGTGAGCTGTTTGCCAACCGGCAGGTACTGAATGGTCTGCACGCGCGCGTTGGGATCAAAGCCACCCGCTTGCGTGACCTGCACGAACGGAACGTTGGAGCCGACGTTGAGCACGGCTTCGCGATTGTTCTGTGCAATGATGATAGGCAGTGCAAGGACGCGTACGTTGCCGCGCGATTGCAATGCGTTCAGCGCGATATCGTAGTTGACCGAACCCTTGCCTCCGGCGAGCATGTACACGAAATCGCGCGCCGAAGACGCGCCCGGCAGCACCGCCGCCGTATCACCGGCGTTGGCACCGGTGCGGCGTGTAGCGCTTCCCGAGAGTCCAAGGTTGAGATCGTCGCTGCGTTCCACCTGTGCAATGGTGACTTCAATCAGGACTTGCAGCGGGCGCACATCAACCGACTGCACGAGCTGCTGCATAGCCTGAAAATCTTCGGACGTGGCACGCACGATCAGCGAATTGGTGAGCTCATCAGCGACAATGCGAATGTCGGAGAACGCATTGCCGCTGCTGGAGGTCCCCACCTGCAAGCCAAGCGCCTGGCCGAGCGCGTTGCGAATCGCGACCTGCGGATTCTGGCCGCCTCCCGGTCCGCCGACCACAAACTCGGAAATCCCGCCGGTTACACCACCGCCACCACCACCACCGCCGCCGCCACCTATGACAGCACCACCTAGGGCACCACCTCCGCCACCGCCGCCACCGCCGCCACCAAACCGTCCAGCCAGCCCCCCCCCGGGGCCGCCGCCCTGCTGCATGTTCTGGATGTTGCCGATCGGTGACGTCGTGCGCGTCGTACTACCAACGCTCCCGGACCCGGCGAGCAGATTCATCAGCATTGGCGCCACGGTCGTGGCAGTCGAATGCTTCAGACGCACCGTGTACAGGTTAAGAATGCGCGCCTGCTGATTCTGCATCGCCAGCTGTTGCGGTGACATGCGAGCAGGCGTGGCGGCGCGCGGCGGGCCCACCAGCCGGATCACGCTCGACCCTTCCGTCATCGTAATCTCGCTACCCTCCGCAACAGCACGTAGTGCATCAACGGCCGCATCCCGTGACATCTGCTGCGCCATGCGCAGGGACACACGCGCTGCGGGCAGGTTGCTCATCGTGACGCTCAGGCCGCCGGCCTCAGCGATCGCGCGCAACACGATCGACACATCCTGATCGACGAAATCCAGGACGAAGCCATCTGGCGTCTGTCGCACGGGCGCGCTATCTCGGCGAGGCGGCGCGCCGCGCTGCGCCACGAGCGGTGCCGCGGACACAAGCAGCAATAGTGAAACGCGAATGAACATTTGCATAGTCTGGTCCGTGCTCAGGTAGGGTTCGCGTTGATCGCGAACCGCTCGCCCGACGTGGTCGAAAACTCGACCACGCCACGCGCGATGGATCGTACTGTGTAATCGCCCAGTCGGTCACCTACCCGCACGATGACCGTTTGCGCACCACTGAGGGCGCACATGGCAAAACTGCGTCCGTTCGCACCCACCACGGTGCCATGGACCACCGGTCGCGGCGGAGGTTCCGGCGCCGCTGCTACTACTGGCGCCTCGTAGCCGCCGGCTAATCGGTAGCGTTGCAGCGGGGCGCTGCGCTCCGGTGCGAAAACGTTCGCGTCCACGACTGTTGCGACGCTCATGAAGGGCACTCGGCGCGGCGCCCGCATCGCCTCGTTCGTTGAGAAGATCGGCGGCTCAACGCTCGGCGTCGGGGTGAGCAACACAGCCGACGTCATCGTCCATAAGGCGATCACAACCGATACCAAAAGCGTGGCAGTCGCCAGCTGGACAGAACGAAAGGCAAAGAGTTCGCGATTCATCGCTCCGGTACTCCAGTCCGCGAAGAATCTTCGGGAATCGCATAGCCGACGATCGACGCGGTGATGGACACTGGTTCCACACCGTCGGGCGATAGCGCCTGTGGCGCCACGGAGACATCAAGCCGCTCTACGCGCACCAGCTTGTTTCCCGTTTCCAATGCCTGCAGAAATCGAAGCAATCCCTCCAAATCCGATTCTGCACGTAGTGCGACGTGCAGCGTGCGCACGCCGGCATCGCCGAGTGCAGCCGGTCGCGTGGTGGCATTCTGCAGCCAGACATCATGCTCCTGCGCGACAGCACCCAGATGTGATACCAACTCGGCGGTCGCCATCACATCGTCGCGACCGGCGAACAGCCGCGGTGACATGGCACGCATGAGTGAATCGGCGAGTTGTTGCATCCCAGGGTTGCGCTGCGCAGCGTCAACGGCCGCCCGTTCGCGCGCGAGCGCGGCACGCTCCACACTCAGGTAGTCGCGTGACTCTTCAAGCATGGTCAGATATGGCCGCACGCCCCAGACGAAAAACAGCGCTGGCAGCAGCACGAGTACGCCAATCGTGAGCGCGCGACGATCACGCGGCGAAAGTGCCGCAAAACGGTTCACGGTTGTCCTCCGGCACTATCGGCAGGCGGTGGACGCAGCAGAGCGGACAGTTGGAAGCGTTCAAGCGCTTCGCCGTCAGCGCTCGTCTCACGCCGCACCGGTGACGAGGCGTGCACACCGCGCAGCTGCGGCACCGCCTCAATGGCATCAAAGACCCGCGCCGCCTGCTGCGCCAGCCCGTCAACTCCAACTGTATCAGCGCGCCCGCGAAAACCAGTGAGATATGCTTCGTATGGAAGTTGCTCGCTGATCCCGCCAATGACGCGCGACCAGAGTGGCGCCGATCGCTCCGTTTCAGCAAGCAGCGCAAGCTGGCGGAACGCGGTTTCCACAGTGGTGCGACCCACCAAGGTCGCCGACAGTTGTGGGCGAATCGCGTCTCGTTCTGCACGCACCGCGACCAGTTCGCGGCGCACACCCCAGAGCTGCAGTACCGCTGATAGCAGCAGCAACACGACGGCGGCTATGCCGAGGCGTCTCGCCAGTCGCCCGGCCTGCGCGGTGCGTTCCCGTTTCACTGACTCGGTGACGAATACGGGAGTGCGCACCGCCGGAGCAAATCGGGCCGCGAGTGCGTCCGGCGCACCGATCAGCTCTGCAGGAATCGCTGACGGGACATGCAACACGACTCCGCGCGGTGCGAGTTGACGTGACAGCGCGTCGGCGATTGATGCATCGCCAACCATCACGGTACGCACGCTGTCTCCAGCGCAGGCCGTGGCGATATCCTCAACATCACCCGTGCCGGCGCGAAACCGCCGCACGTCGGTGAGTTGCGAGCGAGCGCTGCCGAGCAGCAGCGTCTGGTTGTCACTCACAATCATGACGCGTGCGGAGGACCCGCTGGATTCGTTCCACTGTTCGGCAGACGCAACCCATGCTGCCTCTGCTGGGACAATCGACGCGACGCGGAAGCCGGCTGCGTGCGCGGCATCGTGAATGGCGTCAAGCAGTTTGCCCGCTGCGGCGGCGACGATGCGGTGCGTCGCATCGCGAGCCGCCGGTACGAGACCGATCACTTGCGACCCGCGCGCCGATACAAAGTACTTCCCGGCGTTCCGCGCCAGCAGTTGCTGCAAGTCGACGTCGCGCAGCGACGGTAGATCCGCAACGCGCAGCTCTGCCAACGGCGCATGCAGCGCCACACAGAGTTCACCGCCTGCGCTCGGCAACTCACGGGCCAGTGATTGCAGCGCCGTCGCGAGCGATGGCCACGCCGCAGCGCCGTCGGTTGCGAAATCGGCAAGCGCGGTTCGCCAGATGCGGGGCTGCGCACGGTCCGAGCGCGCGATCACCGCACAGAGGCTGTGCGGCGAGAGTGATATTCCGATTCGCTCAGCCGAGGTCGCGCTGCGCTTCACCATTGCTGCCACCGTACCGAAGCCGTGTTGTTGTTGCCGCGCTGCACGATCGCGATCAGTCGTGTTGGCTGGCGGGTGACGGTATCACGCACCATCAAAATGAGTTGCACATCGCGTGTATCCACACCCGTGCGCTGCGCGAGCTGCGTCGCGGCGCCTGACTGCTGCCCGCCGCCTCCGCGTCCTCCGCCGCCACGTCCACCACCGGGACGTCCACCTCCCTCGACAGCACCCATGAGTGCATTGATGGACTCGATACGACGTCCTGCCGACCGCATGCCGAGGATATTCGCCACAATCACATCGGTCATGCCCGGCAGGGCGCGCAGCACGGCTTCCGGTGCGGTGTTCACATTCACACGGGTTCCCGCGCCGTAGGTCGTGAGAAACGGCCGTACGAGCGTCAGTATGTCTGGCGTCATGCCCGCCACATGAATGAGGTCGTCCACTTCACGAAACTGACCGTTGGTCGGCAACACCATGCGTCCATCCCTGATGTACTCCGCACGCTCGGCGCCAGCAGTTCGCGGCAAATCATCAGCATCAATCCAGTCCATGATGGACTGCGCGAGCTGATCAGCGAGTTGATAGTCCCTGAGCACAAAGCTGAACAGCTGCCGAATCTCGACTTCGGAGAGCTGATTGATGTTGAGCCTCGCCCCAAGATCAGATGCATCCACCTGCACCGTGTCATCGCCAATGAGCAGCTCTCCAGAGTAGATCGAGTCGATGCCCAGCCATGGATCCGACGATCGCAGCGATGCGGCCCCCGCTTGCGTTGCGCGGTTGCGCAGGTCGAACTCCAGTCGGGCCAGCATAGTGGCGAGCGCACCAGCTGTTGCGGCGCGATCGCGCGTGCGATCACTCGCCGACTGACCGAGCAACACGCGTTCACGAGCCGTGAGCGAAAACTGCAGCGCTACGGCGGCGATGATGACCACCAACCACATCGCCGCAAGCATGGCCACGCCGCGTCGCAGGCGGCTACGCGCTCCAGACTCGCTATGCACACGTCGGCTCATCGCGCAATCGCCTCCTGACCGTCGCCCATTGCATCGGCGTCCGCGTCTGCCGGCTGCATGCCCGCACCGGGAAGCGTGAACACCAGTGGCATCTGCAACAACGGATGCATCGCCACCTGCTCACTCGCGAACGTCAGACGTACCGCGATGCGACGCACCGCCGCCGCTTCGGTCTCCGGCACCCAGCGATTGGTCGTCTGATCGAGATACTCCACCGTCATTTGCGTGATCGAACGATCCAGTTCACGACGCTGCAATGGTGCTTGCGGCGTCACCTGATATTCGATCGTGAGCCCTTCTTCGGGCGTGTTGGCATCGCCGTCCACGTACAACCGCACGCTGGCGTTTGGCGCGACCGCCGGCGTGAGTGCACTGGTCGTGAAGCGCAGTTCGTCACCCGTGGTCACGGCCGAGGTCAGTGCATTCTCCGCATCAACGCGCATGGCGATGGCGCGAACTCCCGCTCGGGCGCCGACTCGACCTCGCAGTCCCCCCCGCACCTGAACCTGCACCGTGCCCGCGGCAATCCAGCCGCGCAGCATCTCACGCAGCGCGGCGGCGCGCTCCACCTCGATGGTCGCGCTCACCACCGTCTGCCGACGATCGACAATTGATCCGAACGCCGCGGCACCTGCCGCGGCCGTCAATCCTGTAATGACGACGCCGACAACAAGTTCGAGCAATGTCATGCCAGAACGTGCGCGAGTCTTCATCGGCGCCTCTGCATGGCGAGCGGCGGGCGACGATACTGCGCAGTACGTACTACCGACTGTCCACTCGACCATGCAACGGCGAGTTCCACGTCGTACAACCCAGGATACGCGATGCTCGGCGTCGAGCTTGTGGTCCACGCATACTCATCAAGCGGCGCAGGAAAACGACCTTCAGCAATCGTATCCGGCAATCGCTGCAGATCTCGGTCGGTGAGCAACTGGAGCATGCCCACGCGCTCCGCCAACAACGCTTCCACCTCAAGTGCGCGACGCGCGCGTTCCGCGGTGCGCAACTCTGCGCCTACCACGCTCAACGCACTGATGGTGGTCACCGAGACAATCGCCAGCGCCGCGATCGCCTCAAAGAGCGAGATACCCCGCCTAGCGCGCATGCGCCGCCGCCTCCCCGCTCCATGGGTCCACGGCGATCAGCACGGCACCATCGGCGCCGCGAACGATCAACGTGTCGCCAAAGGTCGCACCAGTGGGACGGAATACGAACTGCAGACGCGGCTGAACCGATTCCAGCGCTTCCAGTGCACCAAGGTTGAGCTGACCCGACGCAAACTCTCCCGATCCGTTCACTCCGGTGGTATCGATGCGATACGCCCCGGACTCAGGATCCATACGCAGCGCCACGACTTGATTGGCAACGATAGCCAGCCGACGCGCGTCCCGCAGCAACGCCAGCATGGCATCGGCCGCACCGCGTGATTCGGCGGCACCGAGTCGCAGCCACTGGGGCACAACAATGAGCGCGGTGATGGCCATAACGGCGAACACCATCGTCATCTCCCACAGCGTGAACCCTCTTCGTGCGCGCACTTTCATGAGAATGACGTGGCATTGATGCCGTAAATCGCCTGCAGCAGCGAGAGTGCGATCAACGCTACCAGCGCGCCAAAGATGACAATCATCGCCGGCTCGGCGAGCGTGGCGAGACGTTGCGTGGCTCGTTCGGTACGCTCTTCGAAGATGTCGGCCGCCTTCATGAGAAACTCGCGCAAGCGTCCAGCTTCTTCGCCCACACCAATGAGCTGCGGCAGCAGCTCCGGAAAAATCGTTGATTCGGCCACCGCTGCTCGCAGTGAACTGCCCTCGCGGACGCGCGTGCGGATGCGTTCCGCCTGTTCACGCGCAATCGGGTCACTGAGTGACTCCACCGTATCGTCGAGCGCGGCGAGCAGCGGTGCACCACCACCAATGAGCACACCCACGAGCCGCGAGAAACGCGCGGCCAGCGCGTACTGCCGCAGAGTTCGTACGAGCGGCAACGACAGCAGCAACTGCGCGCCCGCTCGCCGTCCGTTTGCACTCTGCGACATCCAGACACCAACGGCGACCGCCACCAGCGGTGCGAGCAGTACCAGCAACCAGAATCGATGCAGCAACTCCGATGTGCCGAGCAACAAGCGTGTTGACGCCGGCAGTTGGGCGCCGGTGCCTTCGAGCAACTCAGCAAACTGCGGCAGGACAAAGAACAACAACACCACCACCGCGATCACGCCGGCGCAGGCGAGCAACAGTGGATAAATCGCCGCAGACAGCACACGACCACGCAACTGTTCGTCACGCTCAAGCTGCGTGGCCAGTCGACTGAACGCATTGTCGAGGTCACCGCTGCGCTCTCCGGCGCGCACCACGCCTACGTACATTGGAGAGAAATATCCGGGGAACGCCGCCATGGCCGCCGCCAGCGTTTCACCACGTTCGACACGCGCACGCACCTCCTGCACCGCCTGTCGCACGGGACCCGAGGTCACACCGATGGAGGCATTGAGCGCCTGCGCCAACGGCATGCCAGCGGGCAGCAGCGCCGCCATGGCGCGCGTGAGTTCAAGCACTTCCCGTCGACCACCGAACCGCGCTCGTCCCACACCGGCCGATGCGGCGTCCGGTGCATCGACAATATCGAGTACCAGCAGTCCGCGCTCCTCGAGCACGCGCGTCAGTGCACCGGCGCTGGCCGCATGCTCAACGCCGCGAAGCTTCGTACCGGACGGGTTGACCGCCCTGAACGCAAAAGTCGGCATGGTGCGCGCGGTGCGGCGAACGACCTATTGCCAGCTCAGGATATCGGCGTCTTCGCCGTCTCCCCCGGGCTGCCCGTCGGCGCCAAGTGAGATCAGGTCAAACCCGTTGGGGTTGGCCTGACCGGGATTGATGTAAATGTAGGGACGACCCCACGGATCAAGCGGCACGGCCTTTCGCAGGTAGGGTCCACGCCAGTTCGCGGGTGGTTGTATGGAAGGCAGCTCCCACAACGCGCTCAGCCCCTGTTCGGTGGACGGGTAGGCCCCATTGTCCAGCCGATAGGCGTCGAGCGTTGTGGAGAGCATCTCCATCTGCGACTTCGCCGTCGCTGACTTGGCGGCACCCACATGCTGAAACACATTGGGCGCGACAAGGGCGGCGAGAATCGCAATCACCACGATCACGACCAGGATTTCAATGAGGGTGAAACCGCGGCGACGACTTCGAGTGGATGAGCCGATCATTGGTGGGTTCATGCGAGGGGAGAGAAATCGCGCGTCGCTGCGCCACGGTCACAGGGGGAGCCGGCGCTCGATCGTTCCAGCGGGAAGACGCACAGATTGCATCAACGTTAGCAGAAGGTGTGTTCAATCACTACACGGCGCGCGAGGCCTCGACAACCTGTGACACTATGCTCGGCGCGTGACGTTGCCCTGGTGACAGGACGCCGGGTACGTCGTCAGCGGCGGGTGGGAGGGTGGACCAGCCAATACAACAGTGCTGTGACACTCTGGGCGAGGGAAGTACGGAACGCTGGTAGCGCGACTTCCCCAGGTCGCGCATACTCAAGGCAGAGCGAACTGCGTTAAACACACGGACGTTCACGAGGTTGGTTTTTCAGGCCCTAACGGAGAGCCGCATGCAGCCGGATGTCGTAGATCGCAGCGCCGCTGCCACCCGTCGGGAGTTTCTCCGACAGGCCGCCGGTCGGCCCGCCAAGCCCACGATCGAGACCGGCACGATGTCGGCGAACGTCGCGCCACCGCCAGACAGCTGGGACGACCCCAGGTTGCGGCTGTTGCGCCGCGCCACGAACGGACTGCGTGCTGGCGATGTGCAGGACATTACGAATGTCGGCTATCAGCGGTGGCTCAACGATCAGGTTAACTACACGCGGATTGACGATTCGACCACGGAGGGAATTGTCACCGCGAAATGGGCGCTGTTGTCCCAGACACCACAACAGTTGGCCGCCGCGAACTCCGGCACTCTGCGCAACCAGCTGCAGGACGCCACGCTTTTTCGCGCTGCGTTCTCACCTCGCCAACTCTATGAGCGCATGGTCGAGTTTTGGAGCGATCACTTCAACATTTCGTACGACAAGGTGGGCTACCTCAAGGTGATCGACGACCGCGAGGTGATCCGCAAGCATGCCATGGGCCGGTTCTCCGATCTCCTCAAGGCAAGCGCACACAGTCCGGCCATGCTGGCCTACCTCGATCAGAATCTCAGCCGATCGGGATCGCCAAATCAGAACTACGTGCGCGAGCTCATGGAACTGCACACGATCGGTGTAGACGGCGGCTACACGCAGCAGGATGTCGAAGAGTTGGCGCGTGTGTTTACTGGATGGACGTTTACGGGTGCCGGCGTGTTCTCATTCAATGCGTCGCGACATGATTTTGGCGCGAAGACGGTGCTTGGGATCTCCATACCCGCGACCTCCTCGACGATTGGTGCGGCAGGCGTTGCGGAAGGTGAGATGATTCTGGATGTGCTCATCAACCATCCCAGCACGGGGCGCTTCCTCGCAAAGAAGATGCTCATGTGGCTGGTAACGCCGGAACCAACGGACGCGCAAATCAACGCCGTGGCCGGTGCCTATCGTGCAACGGGCGGTGACATCAAGCGCATGGTGCGTGCCTGTCTCAATGAAGGCTGGATTGCGAATGCGCCGGCCAAACTCAAGCGACCGTTTCACCTGGTCGCGTCGGGGATGCGCGCGACCAGCGCGATCGTCAACACGGCCACCGCGATGACATCCCAGGTGCGGGTGCTGGGCCAACCCCAGTTCCAGTACGAAACGCCAGATGGCTATCCCGACGCCATGGAGTTCTGGGTGGGCAACACCACGCCACGCTGGGCGTTTGGGACAACACTCGCCAACTCCGCGTCGCAGACCGGAATCAATGTTGACGTGTCCGCGTATCTCGCTGGGACGGCCGATGCGGCAGTCGACCGCATACAAGCCGATTTTTTTGGTGGTGAGCTGTCGCTGGAGACACGCCAGATGCTGCTCACATACCTCAAGGCCGGCACGTTCAACAACACGCGTGTTCGCGAAACAATCGCGCTTGCGCTGAGCGCCTACGAGTTCCAGTGGTATTGACCCCGAGGAGCCAGACTATGCAACACGACGACCACGAGCACGACAGCGGTTGCAGTGAATACAAGCAGCTCTCCCGTCGACGCTTTCTTGAGACCACGGCGCGCGTGTCGGCGGCGGCGGCGATTTTTCCGTCGTGGCTGCCTCGCATCACGTTCGCCGATCACTATTCGTCATCGCGCGATGTGATGGTCTCGATTTTCATGCGCGGAGGCACGGATGGTCTGGCGCTCGTGATTCCGCACACGGAAGCGCGCTACTACGCCCTGCGGCCAACCATTGCAACGCCAGCGCCGGACTCGATGAGTCAGAATCGCGCGATTGCGCTGGACAACTTCTTTGCAATTCCGCCGGCCATGCAGGGACTGTTGCCTGCGTATCTCGAGCAGGATCTGCTGGTGATTCATGCCGTGGGGCAGATTGCCAGCAACTCCCGCTCGCACTTTGATGCGCAGCGTTACATGGAAGTGGGCAAACCGGTGGATCCGGATCTCACCTCCGGCTGGCTTGGTCGCCACCTCGCGAGCGTACCGCCTGTCCTGGCTGATGCGAAGTTGCGCGGCATCGGCATCGGATCCGGTTTGCCCAAGACGCTTGTTGGTGGCCCGAAGACCCTGCCGATCGCAGATCCGGCGACCTATTCGATTGGCGGGTCTGCGTCCACACGAGCCGCGCGACAGGCTGCGCTGACATCCAACTATGCGAACACGGTTGATCCACTCAAGACCGCCGCACTTGACGCGTTGGGCACCATCAACCTGTTGTCGTCACTCAATATCAACGGATACACACCGGCGAATGGCGTCACGTATCCGAACACATCGTTCGGTCGTGCGCTGCGTTCCATCGCCGTACTGATCAAATCCGATATCGGTGTAGAAGCCGCATCCATTGATATCGGAGGCTGGGACACCCACGCGTCGCAGGATCCCAACGGCGGCCAGATGTTCAATCTCATGCTCAATTTTTCGGCCGCGCTCGGTGCATTCTGGGCCGATGTGATTGCGACAGACTATCCGGTCACGGCGGTCGCACTGTCGGAGTTCGGTCGCAACGCCACCGAAAATGGAAGCAATGGTACCGACCACGGGCGTGCCACGGCGATGTTCGCACTCGGAAAACAGATTGCCGGAGGTCGTGTGCTCACAGCAGGATGGCCTGGCATGGCAATTGAACAACTTGAATCTCGGCGCGATCTGCGTGTTACTATGGACTACCGCGATGTGCTGGCGGAGATCGTTGAACGCCGTCTGGAGAACAGCAATCTCGGCTTCGTATTTCCGGGCTGGACACCAACGTTTCGCGGTGTGGTGCGGTAGCGCGACGTCACCGCGTGTCAGTGCACGATGACTTCGCCTGCCATGCCTGGATGGACGGTGCAGAAATATGAAAATGTGCCCGTTGTGCCAAACGTGCGGATCACCGCAGTGTCCTTCACGATCGGGACGTCGGCCGGTGTGCCCGGATTGTTTCGATTAAAGATTGCGTTGTGCCCGTCGCCTTCAGGAGACTCACTCATCAGAAAGCGGATCGTGCCTCCAACCGCGATCTCCGCGATGGGCGGACTGAACACGTTGCCCGGCGTGAAGACATCGAGCGTGCTGGGATACGACGGCCCCGGATCGACCGCATCACTGCCACCACACGCCGCCACGCTGACCACTCCTACTCCCGCCAGCAGGCGCACGAGCGAATACCGATGATCAAAGAGAGCGCGCATAGTACTCGTTGGACGAGTGGTGGAAGGCGAACGTTACGCCACCTGTTCACTAAGTTATGCACGGCGTTTGTGATTGCGAGCGCTGTGGCGTGCGGAAGTGAAAGTGGCACCGGACCGGTCGACCCGGTACCCAGCGGAGATGATCCCGTCGCGGGGGCGTTTGTGCTCACCACTGTGAATACTGTGGCGCTGCCGTTCACATTGTTCAATGACAGCGGGTACGCGCTGGAGATCGCTTCGAGCACGCTCGCGCTACAGGCGAACGGTCAGTTCGTGCTGGCGATCACGACCAGAGAAACGGTGGTTGGATTTCCCTCACTGTTTGTGGACTCCACGCTCGGCACCTGGAGTCAGAATCGCGGCGCCGTGTCCCTGACCGCTACCGGCGGTGACGCTGCGGTGGCGACGTGGGACGGGATTCGTCTCGCCTTCCCCATGGATTTCGAGGTGGGGCCATTGGCGTTGGTCTTCCGGCGCGAGTAGCGACTGCGATGTAGCGGGCAGCGCCTCTCTCTGCGTCATACACGCGAGTTCATCAAGCCGCTGTACGCTAAACTAACGCGTGGGATACGTCACTTGTCCGATGGGTGGCAGCGATCGACTCCCCGAGACTATGCAGGTGCGGAAACGCCGCGCACCTGACTCATTCTCGGAGGTGTCTCATGTCCCGTCGTACTCCCGCCTGGCCGATCATCCCGGTGCTGCTGTTTGCTGCCGCCTGCAGCGATGCGCCCCCCGCGACCGGCCCGGAAGACAGTGCCCTGCTGAACCGTGCGCCAGCGAAGGCTGGCGTTCCCGCTGTGCAGGGCATGTTCCACCGCTTCGTCTCCATCGGCACCAGCGTCAGCATGGGCTGGCAATCGGATGGAGCCATCGCGTCCACGCAGAGCGAATCGTGGAACGCGCAGCTGGCACGACGTGCCGGACGCGAGCAGAGTGCGCCCCTGCTCGACGGTGCGGGGTGCCGTTCTCCGCTAATTGCCCCGCTCGCCCTCGGCAAACGACTGTCCGGCGAGGGCGCCGCGACGGACCCCGCGCTGTTTTCCTGCTCGGAGCTGGTCGCCGGTATGGCCACGCCGTCGCAGAATGTGTCGATTGCCGCGTCCAAGACGTTCGACGTGCTGTACACCACACCAGAGACGCAACAGGATGCGTTCTACAAGAAGCTGTACCCGCGCATTCTTCCGTCGCACACGTCACAACTCCATGCGGCGTTGGCGCAAAAACCCAAGTTCATTTCGGTGGAGACGGGCGCCAACGACATTCTCGACGCGCGGATTGGCATCGCGATTGTCGGCGCAACGATCACACCGTTCGAGACGTGGGCACCACTCTTCTCAGCACTCGCCGATACCGTGGCGGACAATGTGAAACACGGGATTTTCGTGTCGCTCATTAATGATGCCGCGACGTTCCCGGGCTTTCGGCGTGGCAGCGAGATCTGGAATGACCGCAGCGATCTGCTCTCGAAGTTCTATGTGCAGGTGGACCTCGACTGCATGGACAGCGACAATCTTCTCTTTGTACCCTTCCTGGTTCCTACAGCCGCTGCCAAAGGTGCCGCGCAAGCACGAGCCGGACTCGCGCCTCATGTCTTCTCATGCAAGGAGGGTGACTTCGACAAAGCGGATTTCATCCTGACACCTGACGAAGTGAACGTCGTGAACACGCAAATGGCAAAAATGAATGCGCACATCGTTGCCACCGCCGAGAAGCACGGCTTCGCCGTAATGTCTCTTGAAGCATTGTATGGCCGCAGTAACCTCAAAGAGTCCTTCAGCAGCTGGACATTGCTGATGACATCCGAACCCTACGGCCGCTACATCAGCCTGGACGGCATTCACCCAAGCACGCTCGGTCACAGCGTGTTGGCATCCGCCGCGGTCAGCGCAATCACGCAGCACTATGGCGTGCGCTTCCCGCCACCCAACGCGCTCATCACACAGCGATAGCACGATTTCATCCCCGCACGGTTGCCGGCCCGCGCATCGCCAGCGAGCGGCCGGCAACTCCGTGGGTGCGCGTGGTTGCACCACATTGCCTTACGATAGCGGGCAGACAGACTGTTTTGGCGGAGCCGCGATCAAAATTACCGACGACCGACCACCGCCAAACCGACCACCGACAAACCGACAACCGTTCAAACCGTCAACCACGGAAGGCGTTGCTTCAACTGGCGCCGCGTGGTCAGATGGCGGTTGTCGGTTGCACGCCGCTACGCACCACGGACGTTGGGGCGGCGCCCCACAACAGCGTTTGGGGTGGTCGGTTTTCAGTGGGCGGTGGTCGGTTTTTGCCCTCCCGAGTGGCGCCGAGATCACAATTACCGACGACCGACCGCCGCGAAGGCGCCGCAAGTCACGCCGGAATCACTCACCGCCCCCCTCATCGCGCAACAACGGATCCGCACGCACAACATCAGCCAGCGCGCCGCGTGAGTCCACACCAAGCTTGCCGAAAATATGCGACAGATGCGTACTCACCGTCCGCGCCGAGATGTCGAGCGAAGCCCCGATTTCCTTGTTGGAGAGGCGCCGCGCCACAGCGCGCGCGATTTCGAGCTCTCGGCCCGTCAGGGCACCGACTCCCTGCGCTGTCTGACGCGGCGGCAATCGCACACCGAGTGAACGCAGGTGGCTGCGCGTACCACGCAACTCCAGCTCCGCGCCCAGGCGAGCAAAAATCTCGTGCGCGGTTCGCAGTTCGCGCACCGCGCCAGCCACGTCACCGTCGGCTTCCAGCAGTTGCGCCGCGTTGCGGCGTAGTCGTGCGGCATGAAAAACAAACGGCACCGCGTCAAGCTCAGCCGCGGCGACAAGCAAGCGGGCGGCGGCATCCGGATGGTGATACTTGAGTCGCGCCACCAGCGCATCGGCCGCCGTTGCCCACGCCAGTCCGAGCTTGTGACCCAGCGCCTCCGACTGCTCGCGCAATCGAATGGACAGCGCTTCAACACGGTCGAAATCCTGCAGCCACAGTCCGGCTTCGAGCACCAGGGGAATGAGTCGATGAATGGCCCACGACACGTAGCCGAACGCATCGGCGATGGCCAGTCCTCGCTCACCGTATTCGAGTGCCCGCGCCCACGCTCCACGAGTCAGCCAGTACGTGCCCATGCCGGTGTGGGCAAGAATGACGTTATGTACGTTTACAACGCCGAGGCCTGTTGTAAGCACCTCCGGTCTCGCCTGCTCCGCGCCCGTGATCCGCCATGCTTCGTCAAAGAGCGCTCGCGCCCGTTCGGTCTCGTCGCGCGCCAGAACCATCAATCCGGTCCACACCAGCAATCGCGGAAGCAGCGATTTCGCCGCCACCGCGCGCGCCAGTGGAATGGTTCGCTCCGCCAGCGCGATGCCTTCATCCCAGTTGCCGATCGCGGACGCATGTTCGATGCGCATCTCGGCGATCATGACTTGCAACACCGGTGACGACAGCTCCGTGGCCAGACGCGTGGCCTCGCGCACGTGTCGCGCGGCGCCGTCTGCCGCGCCGGTAAATCCCTCCAGCATGGCCAT
>JBGTOG010000285.1:0-5122 GCA_041742675.1 Gemmatimonadaceae bacterium
TTTTGACGGTCGCCTCACGTACACCGAATACTGCAAGCCGGTCATTGGCATGCAGGACAGCGCCTGGGGTCTGCTGGACGGTATCAACGCCGACGGACTCGCCGTGGCCCTGGCGTTCGGTGGACGCAAGATTGTGGGCACTGGCTTCGGCATTCCACTTGTATTGCGCTACGTGCTTGAAACCTGCAGCACGGTACAAGAGGCGTGCGCGACCTTGTAGCGTCTACCGGTGCACATGTCGTACAGCGTTACGTTGATGGACGCGGGTGGACATCACGCCACGGTCTTCCTCAACCCCGACCGGCCAGCGGAAGTGCTGTCGCAGATCGCGGTCACCAATCATCAGCATCACGTTGAGTGGGACGAGCATGCGGCATTTACACGCACGCGCGAGCGACACGAAATACTGGAGGCGCTGGCGAACAATCATCGCCTCACCCGCAATGCCTTGCTGCACCGGTTTCTGCGTGCACCACTGCACAGCCGCCAGTTTTTTCAGGGCTTCGCGACGCTCTACACGGCGGCCTACGATGTGCGCGCCGGTTCGGTTCGCATTATCTGGCCCGATCGACGCCTTGAGGCCAGCTTCGACCACTTCGAGGAACAGCAAGCCCGCGTCACGCTGTTCCGGCCCGTTGGTCGAACGCTGGCCAAGTAGCGCTGCAATCGCCCACGTCTCGCACTCCCCTGCCATGCCCCAGCTCGCGCTTGATATACCGTTGCGCACCGCCAACCTCGTGAATGGCGAGTGGCTTGACGTTGGCGACGGTGACTTCACCGTGGTGCTGGACAAATACCACGGCGCGGAGCTGGCGCGCCTGCCGCATGCCACATTGGCGCAGATGGAGACCGCCATTGCGGCCGCGTCAGAGAGCCGGTCGGCGCTGGCGGAAATGAGTGCTGGCGATCGCAGTGCGCGTCTTGAGTCGCTGGCTGATTTGCTGCAGCGGCGCGATGAGGCACTGGCCCGATTGATTGTCGCCGAAGCGGGTAAACCCATCGGTTACGCCCGCGCTGAAATCGCTCGCTGCATCAGCACCGTACGCACGGCCGCCGCCGAAGCACTGCGCTTTGGTGGTGAAGTGATACCCATGGATTTTGGCGCCGGACGCGGACGCACGGCCTTCACACGCCGCTTTCCGGTGGGTGTAGTGGCCGCGATTACGCCGTTCAACTTTCCGCTCAATCTGGTGCTGCACAAAGTCGCGCCGGCCATGGCGGTGGGGTGTCCGGTGGTCCTCAAACCTGCGCCGCAGGCGCCGCTCTGCTCACTTGCATTGGCCGGCATGCTACAGGAGATCGGCTGGCCCGCCGGCGCGTTCAGTGTGCTGGTGTGCGGCATTCCGGTGGCCGAACAGCTGGTCACCGACACGCGTGTGGCGATGCTCAGCTTTACCGGCAGCGACGCCGTGGGATGGCACCTCAAGCGAATCTGCGGGAAGAAAAAGGTGGCGCTCGAACTGGGCGGCAACGGGTCGGTGGTGATTGATCACGGCACGGACCTGGCGGCGGCGGCCAAGGCGGTGGCGATGGGCGCCAACCTCTACGCTGGACAAACGTGCATCAGCACCCAGCGCATCTTTGCCGTGACGTCGGCGTTCGACGCGTTCCGTGATGCGCTTGTGCATGAATATGAAAACCTGGTCGCCGGCGACCCGTCCGATGTTGCGGTCACCGTGGGTCCCGTCATTGATGCCCTGCACTTCGCGCGCATCAGCGATTGGGTGGCCGAAGCCGTGCGTGACGGCGCCGAGGTTCTGGCCGGCGGTCACGCGACAGATGCCGCGCGACATGTCTTCGCCCCCACACTGCTGGCAAACGTTGCACGGTCAGCGCGCGTGAGCTGCGCGGAAGTGTTCGGACCCGTTGCCGTGTTGGAGCGCGTTGAGAGCTTCGAGGCCGCGCTGCGCGGCGTCAACGACAGCGCCTACGGACTGCAGGCCGGCGTATTTACCAATCACATTCGTCACATGACGATGGCGCACGAGCGGCTTGAGGTGGGCGCGGTGATCATCAACAGCGCGCCCGGCTTCCGTGTGGACAGCATGCCGTACGGCGGGGTCAAGGACAGCGGGTTGGGTCGCGAAGGACTGCGCTACGCGATGGAAGAGATGACGGAACCGCGGTTGCTTGTGTTC
Source organism: Gemmatimonadaceae bacterium (assembly GCA_041742675.1). GTDB lineage: Bacteria > Gemmatimonadota > Gemmatimonadetes > Gemmatimonadales > Gemmatimonadaceae > JAABRT01. Next base: position 2,139 of record JBGTOG010000285.1, read on the forward strand.
TAATTTTATCAGACGACGCGACTCGTGGCCAAGGATTCACGGCGCGTCGGTAGAAGCCTCCAGCATCGCGACGAACGATTCGAGATGACCTTGAATCAGATTCGGGTCTTCCAGATCGAAGTGCATCGTACCTGGCTCGATGAGCAGCGAACCCGGCTGGTAGTCGACTCCGAGCAGTTGACGATCTTTCTGAGCGCGCTGTAGTTCGCGCATGAGGTCACGACAAAGCGCGTTATCCTCGAAAATGCAACGAACCAGCAATCCGCGTTTCGAAGCCGCCGTGTACCAGCGCGCGAAAGCGGCCAGTCTAGGCTCCATCTCGAACGGAGACGAAATGCCGTGCGCGAACTTCTGCAGGACATCGAAATCGCGACGGAACCGACGTGCGAGTCGTGCCAGATACTCGCTGACGTCCGCCCACTCCTGCAGCGTCTGTTGCGCGTCCACCACCTGTCGCAGGTAGGGCAGCACCTCATCCTCCGAATTCACGGTCATCTGCGCCAGCACGGCACTGGCAAACGCTGATTCCTTCACGAGATTCGGCGAGAGCGCGATGATCGCGTCGACGCGCCGCGCTGACGAATCCGACTGCGCAGCCAATCTGAATGCGAGGTCGGCGCCCGCAGAAAATCCCACGAGGATCACATGGCGCGGCTCGGTTGACGCAATGACCGAGTCGAGCACCCCGCGCACGAGGCGGAGGTGATCGTCCACCGTGAGGGAGACGCGATAGCGGCGTCGCGCTTCAAATCCGAACATGGCCGGTGCAATCGCGCGATAGTTCGTTTGACGCAGCAGCGCAGCGCCGTCCTCGGGATCCGTGCTCCATCGATTGAAATAGCAGACCAGCACGGCCGATATCTTGCCGTTGTCGAGATAGCGCAGCGTGTCGCCCGGCATGCGGGGATCGTACCCGTCCTCGAGCGTATCCAGCAACGATTCCTCCAGCCGAAGGCTGCGCATCATCGGCTCGGCGCTCGCTGGCAGCGCATGCCCCCCCCCTGAATCACGGAGCAGCCGGTCGAGCTCATGCAAGATGTCGTTCGCATGCTGCCAGCGATCTGCAGGGCGCTTCTCCAGGCACCGCGCGATGAGGGCCACCAGCGCCGGTGGCACGGACGGTCGTACCTGGTCGAGCGGAGCGACCGGTCGCGTCAGGTGTGCGACCAACTGTTGCTGCGGCGAGAGGTCGGCGTACGGATGATGCCCGGCAAGCAGTTCGTACCACAGCAAGCCCGCCGAATAGAGGTCGGCCCTGTGGTCGATCTTCGGATCACCGGCCGCCTGCTCAGGGGCCATGTATGCCGTCGTGCCAATTGCCATGCCCGTGCCCGTGAGCACCGACTCGGTAGCCGTTTGCTTCACAGCTCGCGCAATGCCGAAATCCGCAACCTGCGCCTCCTCCCCCGCCAACAGGATGTTCTCGGGCTTGATATCCCGATGTACAATGCCGAGTTCGTGCGCATGCGTAAGCGCCTGCAGCACACCACGCATGAGGCGGATCGAATCCGCCACTGGCAGTTCTCCGTGCAGATTGAGTCGCGTGCGCAGCGATTCGCCGGGCAGATACGGCATCACATAGAAGAACGTGCCAGCCGCTTCTCCGGAGTCGAGCAAGCTCACGATGTGGGGATGCACCATCGGCGCCACGATGGCAATCTCGCGCATGAAGCGATCGTGCCCGACGGTGCGCGCTTCTTCTGGACGCAACACCTTGAGGGCGACCGGTCGATGATGCCGCAAATCCTGCGCCAGGTACACGGTTGCCATACCGCCCTGCCCGAGCTCGCGCTCGAGCCGATAGCGGTCGGAGATCGCTTCCGCGAATTGATCAAGCCATCTGGTCATGCGGGATGCTGTGCGCGAGCAGGTCAGCCGTCAAGGCGTATGACAGCGCTTCCCATGCCATCGACTCTACGTCGATGGCGCTGCCCATGACGCGTAGTCTCGGCATCGCGCGCCTGCAGCGAAACGACCACATCGATGTCCTGCGTCAGCCGCGGTTCTCCATACACGATCGCAGCACCCCCCCCCGCCACCATCCACTCGACGCCACAGGCAGCGAGCGGCGGAGCGAATAGCGATACGACGTCAGTCAGACGCACGGCGGAACAGCTCACGTGCCACGCGCGTTACGCTGGCTTCGTCCAACTCGGGTTGACGAAGCCGTACTCCGGCGGTGACCGCGTCCCATGCCAAGTCCCAGAGAGCATCGGCACACGCCAGCTTCTGATCAGGCGTCATGGCGCGATAGCGCTCGGCCTGCCGCTGGGCGACTTCTGGAGAAACATGAGGCGCTGAAAAGAACATTGCGTGAAGTTCGCTCGGAGAGCACCCACGGACAACTGCCCCGTCGCGACCTTGTTCATCAATGTCGCCCGACGCTGCATTTCCTTTGCCTAGGCCGGCAAGGGCGCGGTGCTCGATTCGCTTTCATGCCGCGTGCGGCCTTAATGCGCACAGAACAGGGCGCAAAAACGTGCACCGATCAGGCACCAAACAGAAACGGCCGCATCCGAAAAAGAACGCAGCCGTCTCTCCAACTATTGCGACTATTGAACTGACACAGCGGGCGACCGGACGCGAACCGGCGACGTCCAGCTTGGGAAGCAGCATCCGCGCTACCGGAAAGGCGGCGATTCGTCGCGTTCTCTCTCTGAAAGAGGCTAGTTGGGCGCGTCACGCGTGCGCCACTGTGAGAGCGAAACCGTGTCCATACGGGCGCAGTGGGGCTCAAGACGGCGGCCGAGATGCACGTTGTCGCGTGACCCCGCCGGTGACATCTGGTCAAGAAGATTTGCAAACGCGCTACGCCGTTCGCCTTCGATCCTCCAGGCTCCGAAGTCGCGGGAGGATGCCGGCTGTTACGCAGCACGCCGCCGGAGCCGCTTCGGGCGTATGCGCGCTCAGGGACCGGGGAGCGCCGAGCGTAGCACCGTCGACCGCGCCGCCTGTCACCGTTTCGCTGCGCGACCGCACCATCC
>JBGTOG010000310.1:0-2942 GCA_041742675.1 Gemmatimonadaceae bacterium
CGTCGGCAGTGTCGGCACCGTCGGCGCGGCCGATGCGGCGCGTGACCGCACGCCAGGACTTGGCGGTGCGCTTGCCGCCGACACCGTGCGCGGTGTGGTGTTTGATAGCATGGGGAATGCACCACTGGTCGATGCACTCGTGACGGCCGAGCCGGGTGGCGCATCTGCTATCACAGACTCGCTTGGTCGATTTGTGCTCATCAGCGATGTCCGTGTCACGCAACTGGCCGCGTACCACGAATCACTTGATCTGTCGGGAATCAGCGGGCTCTCTGCCATGCGGCCGCCTGAAGCTGCGCGCTGGAGTGACGCGGTGCTTACCACGCCATCCCTGGGATCCGTTTGGCGCGGTGTATGCAACGCCCAGCCGGAGAGCGAGGAGCGTAGTGGTGTGGTGGTTGGAACCACCGTGATGCCGGACAATCGCACTCGCGTATCAGGCGCGCGCGTGCGCGTCCAGTACCAAGTGATTCTGGCCGGCAGTGGCATGGCGCAGATTCAGGAACGCTCAACGGACGCGGACTCGCTGGGAAACTTCGCCATCTGTGGTGCTCCGAGCGTTGGCGAGATGGCCATTTTGGCCACCGATAGCATGCGTCTTCAGTCCTCGCCCGTACTTTTTGAAATGGTGGATCGCCCTGTCCGACGTGTGGACCTGGTCATGGGTCCGCTGGATGGTCCCATGACGCGCTGGCCAACCGTTGCAGGCGTGGTTACGAGCGAAGACGGCACGCCGATCCCGCAGGCCTTTGTCAACATCAGCGGGCGTGACAGTGTGGTACAAACCGGTGACGACGGACGATTTCGCGTGCCGCAGGTACCGCTCGGTTCGCGCATGATGACTGTGCAGGCAGCGGGGCACATTGCGGCGTCTACGCAGATCAACATTCTCTACGACGAGATCCCTGAGCTGAACATTTCGCTCGCGAAAACGCTTACCTTCGCCGGACTCGAAGGCATTCAGATCACGGAGCGCACGGCCATTCGTGCGGCGCGTCGTGCGTACGAAGAGCGAAAGAAGGCGGGCATTGGCTTGTTTGTTGACTCCAGCGAAGTGACCGCTGCTGGCTCACTGCGTGCGGCGCTGGCGCAGATCGAGGGATTGCAGGTGTCACGGGCGCTCGCCTCCGACGACAGCACGCACTACGAGGTGCTTGGACGCACGTCCAGACTGGGCGTGCAGACGTGTCAGGCGTTCCTTTTTCTGGATGGCGAGCCAGTCGAGGCAGCCGCCTACTATCCAGTGCCCACGGAGGTCATCGCGTCGATTGAGGTCTACCGATCGGCAGTTCGCACCCCAGCCCCATTTTCGCAGTTGATCGACGAGGACTGCTCGGTGGTGCTGGTCTGGTCCCGGTTTGGACTTCGACCATAGGGCAACAGACGAAGTGGACCCGGATTGGTTAGCTTTGAAGGATGCCCAATTCCGCACCGAACTTCACTGATACGTTGGCCTTGGCCGACAGCGATATTACGACCACACCCGAGCAAGCTGGATTCGGCGCGCTCGGCCTCGATCCGAGACTGCTCGATTCGCTGAGCGCGCTTGGCTACGAAGAGCCCACACCCATTCAGCGCGCTGCGATCCCGCCGTTGCTTGCCGGACGCGATGTGCTCGCCATGGCCGCGACCGGCACCGGCAAGACCGCCGCCTTTGCGTTGCCGCTACTGCACTTCCTCAATCCAGGGGCCCGTGCCGCTGAGCGCATTGCCGCGCTGGTGCTCGTCCCGACGCGCGAGTTGGCGATGCAGGTGGCCGAAGCGATTCATCGCTATGGCAAACCGCTGGGCGTGCACGCGCTGCCGATTTACGGTGGCGCGCCGATGGAGCCGCAGCTCAAGGCACTCAAGCGCGGTGTTGATGTGGTGATTGCCACACCAGGCCGTGCGCTCGACCACTTGCGCCGCAAGTCGCTTTCGCTGGCGCATGTGAAGGTGGTCGTGCTTGACGAGGCTGACGAAATGCTCGACATGGGCTTTGCGGAAGATCTCGAAGCGATTCTTGAGAGCACGCCAACCGAACGTCAGACGGCGCTCTTCTCCGCCACGTTGCCGCCGCGCATCAACTCCATTGCCAACGGACACCTGCGGGATCCGGTGCGCGTGCGCATTGATCGCGAAGTTGTGGCGGCGGGTGAAACAGCGCGTGTTCGTCAGGTGGCGTATGTCGTCACGCGCAACCACAAGATGGCCGCGCTTGGGCGCGTGCTCGATGTCGAGAGTCCCACGGCGGCGATTGTCTTCTGCCGTACGCGTACGGAAGTGGACGAACTCAACGAAACGCTCACCGCACGCGGTTTGCGCGCCGAGGCGTTGCACGGCGGCCTGTCGCAGGATCAGCGCGATCGCGTCATGAAGCGGTTCCGCGCCAAGAAAACTGATCTGCTTATTGCGACGGACGTGGCAGCGCGCGGCCTTGATGTGGATCATGTATCCCACGTGGTGAACTTTGACGTGCCTAGTGATGCGGAAGCGTATGTCCATCGCATCGGGCGTACGGGTCGGGCCGGTCGCGCCGGTGTCGCGATCACGTTGGCAGAACCGCGTGAACATCGACTGCTGCGCAATATTGAGCGGCTCACCGGTCAGCCGATCAGCGTAGAGGCGGTGCCCACCGTGAGCGATCTGCGCGCGCGCCGACTGGAACTGACGCGAGCAACGCTGCGTGAGGCGATTATCGAAGCGGCAGCGTCGGGGAGCACCGAGGCAGGTCACGAGGTGATTGCATCGTTGGCGGAGGAGTTCGACATTTTTGATATCGCCGCGGCAGCGGTGCGTTTGCTCGACGCGGGCCGTCAGGGAACGGAAGAAGCGGACATTCCTGCGCCGACGGTACGTCCGGAGCGACCGTCATACGGCGCGTCGTCCGGCCCATCGTCGCGCGGATCACGTCCTGAGCGCAGCAGCGGTCGCAGTGAACGGCCGAGCGGTGCGGCGGGTCG
>JBGTOG010000319.1:0-4918 GCA_041742675.1 Gemmatimonadaceae bacterium
GATGCGCATCGCCGCGGCATCGCTCGCCGACAGCAGCGGGGCGTCGCGCAAATACCGCCACACCAGCCATCGCCACGCCATGCCACCAAGCAGCAGCGCCGGTGGTACGCCGTACATCATCCACGTGGCAAAATCCGGGCGTCCGCTGCCGGTGAGCGCAGCGACGGCAATCGCGTTCGGCGGGGTGCCAATGATCGTGCCCATGCCGCCAATGTTTGCGGCCACCGACACACCGAGCAGCAGCGCCGTGGCCAGGGATGACGCGCCTTGTTTCACCACGGGCATCGCACACACCAGCGCGATCATCATGGCCGCCGTAGCCGTGTTTGACATGAACATGGACAACACAAACGTCACGCCCATGATTGCCAGCAGCACACGCGACGGCGCGCGACCGGCAACGCGCAACACGGCATCGGCCATGCGAATGTCGAGCCCGGTGCGCGAGGCCGCCGCAGCCAGTACGAGGCCGCTGAGGAACAACCACATGACCGGACTGGCCCACGGCGCCACAAAGCGCTGCCAGCGTTCGCGGTCACCATCGGCGAAGGGACCGGACGGATCGCCCAGCAACGCAATCTGCAGCGCGATCACCGCCAGACTCACGGCAAAGGCGGGGATCGCTCCGGTGACCCACAGGCCGGCCGCCGACAGCAGCACAAACAGCGCATGTCGAGCGGGTTCTGAGAGGCCGACGTGCGCGGGCAGATAGGCGATTGCGGCGGCCAGGCCAAACGTTGCTGCGGTGTAGACGAGTGACCGCGACGCCTTGAGCTGTCGCGGCCACTCCCACTCCTCAAGGTCGATCAGAAGCTATACTCGAGTCCGGCGGTGAACGCGATGCGTGGTTGCAGTCCACCTGTCTTGATGGGCACCAACGCGTTCAGCACTGACGTCACACCGCGTGCGGTCGTGTACTTGAAGCCCACCGAGCCCGAGACCACGTGATCCTTGATGCCGGGAATGTTGGTGGGTGAAATAGTCCGCACAAACGGCGCCTGGAGCTGCACATCCGGTGGCAAGGCGACCTTGTTGTCGCCGATCTGATATTCACTCAGCACGTCAAACGCGAACGTCACGCGGTCGTTGATGAGCTGGTCAAATCCGACAATGGCAATCGCGGCGTTGTTCTGCAGGCTGTCCGTGCGCAGCAGCAACCCCGCGTTCACATGCGGCGAGAAGTTGCCATAGCGGCCCGAGTAGGCGCCAAGCAGACGCGCGCTCAGTGCACCGGCACCGCGGAAGTTGTCCGCATCGCCTGTGGGCAGCCGCACGTCACCAAAGAGACCAAAGTCCGCGATCTCGCTCTGTGACAGGTTGGCCTTCACGCGCACTGCCACATCGCCGAGACCAAAACTCGTGCCGCTCGTTGTGCCGTTGGCGGTGAGGGTTGGCGACGAGGGCGTGCCAAAGAAGTGTGGTGATCCCGGACCAAAGGGAAGTACGCTGCCAACACTGCTGCCGCCCAGCGATGAACGCACAATCGGCACGGCAATGCCAATATCCAACCGGTCGAGTAGGCCGTAGGTGAGAAACGCTGTGGTCACCAGGACGCTGATGTCGAGATCACTGCGCACCTGAATCACATCATTCTCAAAGCTCGGGTCACCGTACACCGGACTGCCAACGTTCTGGTGGGAGAAGTTGAAGTTGATCTGGTCGAGCGCCAGCCCGCGAAACGTGGAGAAGTTGAGTGACGTGACGTTTGCCCCACCGAGGATCTGTCCTTTGCCGAGTGTCTGTCCGCGCTCGGCGAAGATCGGTCCCGATGAGGTGGAGGTCTTGACCGGACGTCCGCCGACAAAAGCAAACGTGACGCCACCGGACGAAGAGCTGATGGGCAGGTTCGATACTGAGGTGCCAATCGCGTCGGCAAAGAAATCGATCAGCGCACCGCTGGCCTGTGTTGCCGACGGCGCATAGTGCAGGCCGTGCACATCGGCGTTCACCTGCAGACAGAGTGCCTCGCCACACTCACCGAAGCGAAAGAGATTGTTGACCTGTTGCTTGAGCGATGCACCCTGCGCATGCAAGGGTGCGGTGACGGCGCAACATGCAAGAAGGACGACAGCCGCAAGGCGGGACATGAGCACTCCGGGGTGGGGGAGAGAAACGAAGGTCAGTTGTTGGGCGCGCCCTGATTAATCCAGGTGCTGATGAGGGTGCGGAGGGAAGCGGGTACAGTTTGCGCTCCAGTCGGCATGCCAAACGCGCCGGCGCTTTTCGCGAGCTGATAGGTGAGGTAACTCCCGTTTGCGTTGCCGGGCACAATGCGTGTTGGAAACGTGGTTGCCAGCGAATAGCCAGCTTTGTTGGTCGTCCCGATGTTCACCATGTTGTTCCGGAACGCGGTGACCGTACTGAGATTCGGCTGGCTGCCGCCGGAGAAATGACAGCCCGAACAGTACGTCGGATACAGCTGCGAATAAATGTTGTTGGCCAAGGACACCGGCACGTTGAATGTCACCGCGATATCACGCGGCGAGTTGCTGGCCACCGCTGACGTCAGCCGGACTGTTGCTGTGTACGTGCCCGGTTCACGCGGCGCGCCAGACGTCCCCGCGTTGGCCGTAATATTCAGCGTCGTGGGTGCATTGGCGCTGTTGAGTGTGGCCGTCAACCACCCACTGTTGGGCGACGGTCCGGAGACGTAGATGATGCTCACGGCGAGTCCCGTCAGCGTTCCTCCACCTGTGTTCGAGACGGTCACGCCAGTCGTGGTGGTTGAGCCGGTGCCACTGGTGCGCGTGAAGTTTGCCGACGACGCACTCGTCCCAATCGTCGGCGCCGCCGTCACGGTAAACGTCACCTCGATATTCCGCGGCGAGTTGCTCGCCACCGGTGAAATCACATTCACATTTGCCGAGTACGTCCCCGCAGCCAGTGCACCGCGCGAGGCGGTGATGGTAACTGTGGCCGGCGCCGTCGTCGTGTTCAGCGTCGCCGAGAGCCAGCCTGCCGCACCCGGATAAATGATTGATGTGCTCAGCGAGGAAAGTGTGCCACCACCACCGTTGCTGATCGTGACCTGCTGCGACGGCGGGTTGGCCGCGCCAATCTGCACCGAGTACGCCAGCGCGCTCTGTGACACCACGATCAATGGTGCGGCCGCAATCGTGTACGTGATCGGAATACTCAGCGGCGAGTTGCTCGCGGCTGCTGACGACACGTTCACCGTGGCTGTGTAGGTGCCCGCTGGCAATGCGCCGGCGGTTGGCTGCACCGTCAGTGTCGCCGGTGCAGTCCCCGTATTCAGCGTAGCCGACAGCCACCCGGAGCCGCTTCCGTACACGACTGCCGTAGACAATCCCGTCAGCGCGCCGCCACCCGCGTTTGTGATGGCCACCACCTGCGACGCCGGTGAGGCCCCAATGCCTCCCGAAAAACTCAGTGAGGTGGGCGAAGCCGCAATGATCGCGCCGGCGCTCACCACAAACGACACCGCAATGTTTCGCGGCGAGTTACTGGCACCACTTGCTCCGAGCTGCACGGATGCCGAGTACACACCGGCGGGCAGCGCTCCAGTGGTGGCCTGCAGCGTGAGCGTCGCCGGCGCTGTCGTGGTATTGAGCGTGGCCGACAGCCAACCAGTCCCGGTCGTGTACGCGATGGTGGCCGCGAGATTGCTGAGGGAACCACCGCCGCTGTTGGTGATGCTGATCGCCTGGGTGGCGGGATTCGCCCCCCCAACCGAGCCGGCAAAGTTCGCCACTGTTGCACTCAGGGCAATCGCGGGAGGCGTGGCGATTGTCAGCGTCACCTGTATCGTGCGCGGTGCGTTGCTTGCACTCGGCGACGTCAGCGTAACCGTGGCTGTGTACGTGCCTGCTGCCATTGCCCCCGGCGCCGCAGAGAGCGTCAGCGTGGAGGGAGTTGTTGTCGCACTCAACGAAGCGTTCAGCCACGTCGGAACGCCGCTCTGGCCGTACGTAACGCTTGCGGCAAGTCCCGTCGCCGCCGCCGGCGATCCGGATGTCACAGTGATTGCAACAGGTGCCGACACCGCACCGCCAACTTGTGCCGTAAATCCGGCGGTCGTTGCTGACAACTCGATCGTCGGCGCGGCCGTCACCACAAACGACACCGCAATCACGCGCGGTGCGTTCGATGCACTCGGCGCCGTGACCGACACATTCGCCGTGTACGTGCCCGGGATCAGTCCCGCCACAGACGCCGTCAACGTGAGCGTCGACGGAGCGGCGGTGGACGACAGGTCTGTGCTGAGCCACCCCCCCGGCTGCCCCGAGCCATACGTCACATCGCTCGCTTGCACACCGTCAAGCGTACCCTGACCGCTGTTGGTGATCGACACCGTGCGCACGGCCGGGTTGCCGCCACCCGCCTGCGCGGTGAAATCGACCGCCGTCACGCTGATCGCGATTTGTGGCGGCTGCAGCACCGTCACGTCGGATGTGGCCGACTGGTTTGGCGTGCTCGCCGTGATCGTGGCCGAACCGGCGCCCACCGCCGTCACAAAGCCGGTGGACACTACCGTCGCAATGGCGGTATTGCTTGACGTCCAGCTCACCGTGCCACGTGCATTCACGGCGCTCAGCTGCACATTCTCCCCGACTTCCAGCGTTGATGAGGCGATGTTGATGCTCATCACCGGATCCGTTGGTCCGTCGCCCCCACCACCGCAGGACGACACCAGCATCATGGCCGACAGCGCGAAGCATCCACGCACACGGCGCCGAGTAGGGAGGCTTGACTGGGTCGCGACGTGCGCGACGCGCTGTACGCAGGTATTCAGGAACAGACGGAACAACGTCCCTCCAGCAGTGCAAGGCCGAGGACTTCTTGTATCAAGAGGCAATCCTTCGCTACGTTGCCGCCCGTCGCAGCAGGACGCAAGGCGCTGCCGCAACGGCAGCGTCACACTCAGGGCGCGCCGAGTCCCACCAGCCGCCAGCGCGCG
>JBGTOG010000344.1:0-10558 GCA_041742675.1 Gemmatimonadaceae bacterium
CCGCCGCGCCTCTGATCGCAGCTGGGGACCATTCCCTGACCGCGCCGCCGCCCTCGCTGCGCTCGAATCGTTGTTGCGCCGGCAGGTGGCAAGTGGTGCAGCCGACCTGCATCTGCGCGTTGGCGAACCGCCCGTGCTCCGGCAGCGCGGCGATCTGGCGCGCATGGAAGGAGAAGCACCGCTCGATGACGCGCGCCTCACGGCGATGGTCGTGGCTGCGATGCCACGGCGCAATGAGGATGAGTTTACCGAGTACGCCGACACGGACTTCGCGCACGAAATCGAAGGGCTGTCGCGTTTTCGCGCCAACGTGCTCAAGGATCGCAAAGGCACCGCGGCCGTCTTCCGCACCATCGCCGCACAAACGGTGACCGTTGATGAAATGGGCATCAGCGAGGAAGTACGCCAACTGTGCTACCTGAGCAAAGGACTGGTGCTGGTCACCGGTCCCACCGGCTCAGGCAAGTCGACCACGATGTGCGCACTGATTGATCTCATCAATCGCACGCGCAACGATCACATCATTACGATCGAAGACCCGATTGAGTTCGTGCATCAGAACAAGAAGTGCCTGATCACACAACGTCAGGTCGGTGTGCACACGCAAAGCTTCAAGACCGCGTTGCGTGCCGCACTGCGCGAAGATCCGGATGTGGTGCTGGTCGGCGAACTGCGCGATCTGGAAACAGTCGCGATTGCGATCGAGACCGCGGAAACCGGGCATCTGGTCTTTGGCACGCTGCATACGGCTACTGCTCCCGGCACCGTTGATCGCATCATCGATCAGTTTCCGGCCGACCGCCAGGAGCAGATTCGCGTCATGCTTGCTGAATCGCTGAAGGCCGTGGTGTCACAGACACTGCTCAAGCGAAACGGGGGCGGTCGCATTGCCGCGCGCGAAGTGATGATCGTCAATCCGGCGATTTCCAATCTGATTCGCGAAGGCAAGACCGTGCAGATTGCGTCCATCATGCAAACCAACAAGCGCCTCGGCATGGTCACGCTCAATGACGCGCTGATGGACCTCGTGAACGCTGGCGAGGTGGATCCCCTGGAGGCGTACACGAAAGCCGTGGACAAGACAGCGCTCGCGGAGCGCCTCAAGGCCAAAGGCATCGACGTTGCCGCGCTCAGTCGCGATCGGTAGTTCGCAGCATCGCACTCGATGATTGCGCGGCAACTCCGCGCTACGACGCCGGGCTGACCAGCACCGGTACCGTCGCGCCACGAATGACCTTGTCCGCGACGCTTCCCAACACCGCGCGCCGAACGCCTGTACGCCCGTGCGTGGCTACGGAAATCAGAAACGCGCGTTCCTCCTTGGCCACCTCGAGCAAGGCCCGCGCGGGGTCGGAATGTACGACAACGCGCGTGGTGAACTTGAGTGTCGGCTTGGCGTGTTGTTCCGCCAACGGTGCCAGATAGCTGTCGGTGATTTCCTTGGTCACTTCGGTGACCCACGTGCTGGACACGGACGCGATCGGCGCGTCTTCCACACGCACCAGCACAACATGACACGTGTAGGCGCCGATGACTCGCAGTGTGTCGGCGAGGGCACGCTCCGAATGTGGTGAGCCGTCGAGTGCCACCATGATGCGCGGGAAAATCGGCTCGCTCGCGCTCGTCAACGTCCACTTGCGTTCGGAGCGCGTCACCAGCACCGGCACTGGTGAGCGGCGCAGCATGGCGTCGGTCACGCTACCCAGCCAGAGCCGACTCACGCCCGTGCGTCCATGCGTCGCCATGATCATCAAATCAGCGTTCGACTCGCGCGCCGCATGTTCGATTTCATCCACCACCGGACCTTCACGAAACTGCGTCGCCGTGGTAATCCGGTGACGCGTTGTCACCCGGCGCGCGACCCGCTCAAGCTGCGCACGGAGATGCGCTCGTACGCTGTCCGGGTGTGCGTCGTCGCTGTCTGGCGCGCCCATGGCGTCGTGTTCGCGGCGGGGGACGGGGTGCGCCATCGTCAGCACAATCGTTGCGCCGTGTTGCAGCGCGAGCGGTACCGCGAGCGTCAACGCGCGCTCTGCGAAACGGGAACCATCAACGGGCACAAGCAAGGTACGCATCAGATCTCTCCGGGTGGAGGGCAGGACGTGGACTGGTGATACGCATGATGGGCGCGGCGCATCACCATGGCAGTCGGCACGTGTCAGATGTAGTGTACGGGATATCCTGACACTGCGCTCCGCACAACGTTCCCATCGCCGATACTGTAACGTGGCCGAGTTCTCCAACGCTCCGGGTGAAGCAAGCTCCGGACGCCGTACCGCCGGCGTGATCGCGCCGCCACCGATTTTGGTGGGCGTGGTGCTGCTCGCCGCCGAACTGCTGCACCGTTGGCGCCCGCTGTCGTTTGCGGCCGGTTCGTCGACCAGGCGCTGGGTGGTGGTCAGTGCGTTGGCCATCGGCGCCCTCGCGCTGATCGGCTCAGCCATCCTGACCATGCGCCGCGCCCGCACTCCGGTGGAGCCGTGGAAGCCGACAAAAGCGATTGTCACGAGCGGCGCGTTTGCGCTGTCCCGGAACCCCATCTACGCCGGATTGCTTGGGCTGCAACTTGCCGCCGCCTGGGGGCTGAGCAACATGTGGACGCTGTTGTTGCTGCCGGTCAGCGTGGCGCTGCTCCACTGGGGCGTGATCGCGCGCGAGGAATCGTATTTGTCGACACGTTTTGGCGAGGAGTACGACGCCTACCGTCGCCGCGTGCGGCGGTGGTTGTAGGCGGATACGCGTCGCCAGATGGCCGGCGAGGGCGCACGACGCGTCGCACGCCCCCCGGCAGCAGCTCGCCCGTCCAGCGCTTCTCGACGCATTGCGTTTCCCCCGTCGGCCGCGCAGCATCAGGAGGTGAGTGATCTCCTGCCTCCGCGACCTGATCAGCTGGCGGCCCGCCTCGGCGCCGCACTCAGCGATCGCTATGTCATCGAGAGCGAGCTGCCGCGCGTCGGTACAGCGCGCATATTTCGTGCGACCGAGACCGGACTCGGACGATCCATCGTGCTCAAAGTGCTGCCGACCGAGGTGGTCAGCGGTCTCGAGCTCGATCGCTTTCGCCGCGAAGTGCAACTCGCCGCGTCGATTCCGCATCCGCACATTGTGCCGATTCTTGCGGCCGGTGAACTGAACGGATTGCCATGGTACGCCATGCCGTTCATCGATGGCGAGTCGCTGGGTACGCGCCTTAAGCGTCTGTCGCGTTTTCCGGCAACGGATGTCTTTCGTGTGCTGCGTGAAGTCACCACGGCGCTGGTCGCGGCACACGCGCGCGGTGTGGTGCACCGGGACATCAAGCCGGATAATATTCTGTTTGCCGGTGACGTCGCCATGGTGGCAGACTTTGGTGTCGCGAAGGCGCTGCGCAAAACATCGCGCGCCGATGACAAGAGTATGCTGACCCGCTCTGGATTTATTGTGGGTACGCCGGCGTACATGGCGCCTGAGCAGGCCGCTGGTGATGCGCAGATGGACGGGCGTGTTGACATCTACGCGTTGGGCTGCGTGGCATTTGAAATGCTCACCGGACACCCACCCTACGCTGCGCGTACCATTCCCGCCTTGCTTGCGGCACAGGTCACCACCCCGGTACCGGACGTCGCGCAGCACGCCGATGACGTTCCGCCGGAACTTGCCCTGCTCATCACGCGCTGCCTCGCGAAAGCACCGGAAGACCGACCATCAAGCGCCACAGTGTTGTTGCGCGAGTTGGACGCGATTCGATCCACCGCCACCGAGTCGCGCGAGGTGACGCCGCGTTCACTCAACTCGGTGGATGCACAGTCACGCGGTCACGCGGAGGCGCCGGCGGACGGCACGCCGAACGCGATGCTCCGCCATGTGCTGGTGGCGGCAGGGGCTGTTGTGGCGATCGGGATCGTCGTGTGGCTGATGACATGAGTGGCGCGATGCATGTAGCCGCTGCGGCGCGTCACGACACGCGTGCGGTACGCACCGACTAGCGCGACGCGTCCTCGCTCCCCGCGCTGGTGACCCACGCCGTCCACCACAGATCCCGCAACATGCGCGCCCCGTCGGCCAGTCGCTCCGCGGCGAACGCCTTGTTCACTGTCGATTTCGTGTCAATGCCCCAGGCATCGGCCTTGTCGAGCGCGTAGAGCCGATCCACTTCCGCGTTGCTGCGCGTGATGTACGCAATGATCGCTCCACGCACGTCTCGCAACACGCGAGGCTCAGTGGCGACGAGTGGCATGACGTCGCGCAACTCGATGTGCGCCTGCACGTAGGCGGTCTCAAACCGACCGTGAAAGGCGCGATCAGTCGCGTAGCCGTTGGGATTCACTCCCGCCCAGCCATTGAAGTGAATCGTGGTATGGGCCGGGTTGGACGCGTCCGCCACGTAGTGTCCCAGGACGCCAGCATCGTTGATGATACGCGCTTCAATCCAGGCCCGGGTTGCCGAATCCGGAGCGCTGCGCCACATGCGAAACTGCTGCCGCACACGCTGTGTGAGTTCGAGCATGGCGAACGGCAGAAACCCCATCTTCACGGCGTCGACATTCGCCGCGCGCAGTGTATCGATGTACGCGTAGCGATGCGGAGCCGCCAACGCGGCGCGCAACACCGCGGGTGTGGCCAACTCCATATCCAGAAAGTGATCCGCGTTGAACGCGCCATCCAGCGCCGGATCGAGATCCCGTTCGGCGCGCGCCTTCCACCGATCAGGCTCCGGGTTGAGATACGCGAGCTGCTCAGCGGACGCGCGGAAGAACGAGGGCATGGCGTCCGGAAGCGCCGCGCTGGCGGCACTGCCCACAATGCGGTGGCCCTTCGCACCCCAGGCAAAGATCGATGAGGGCACCAGCAGCGCCGCGACAGCCAGCGCGATCGCCACGCGAGGTGCGCTGCGGCGATGAAGTGTTGGAGATGAATGAGTCATCATCGAACGTTAGCGGTCGTCCTGCCGCCCGGCGACCGCAGCTGCGTCACATTCTTGAATGACCGACAACCGCCCACCGCCAACTGACAACCCCCCACACAGTCCGAGATCTCCGCACCGAGCCAAGAGCCCGTAGCGGCCGACAAACCGATCACCGACTACACGTCGGACCGACTACCGATCACGGCTTGAACCCAACGGTTGTCGGTTGTCGGGGGTCGACCGCTACAACCCTCGCTCGTTGCTGCGGCGCATCACAACGGCGTTTGGGGTGGTCGGTTGGCGGTTGTCGGTTGTCGGTTCGCCCCCCCCCCCCGAACGCGCCGCGCTCCGCCGACGCACAAGCCGCTACGGATGAATCGGCAAGCGGATCTCCACGGTGCAGCCGCCGCCGCTGATGTTGGCCATGCGGAATGCGTAGCGGTCGCCGTAGAGCATCGCCAGGCGCGTTCGGGTATTCGTCAGTCCAATGCCCAAGCCATCCACACCTGGCGTGGCTGCAAGAAAACGTCCGCTATCGGTGATGCTGCCATCCAGTCCGCGCCCGTTGTCTTGCACAATGAGTTCAAGCATGGGCCCAAGCCGACGCGCACTCACCAGTATGGATTGGCCGCTCCGACCAGGCCACAAGCCATGCTTCAGCGCGTTCTCCACCAACGGTTGCAAGACAAAGCTTGGCACCTCGATATCAACCGCGGCCGGATCCACGTGCATGTCAATCGACAAGCCTTCGCCGTAGCGCACCTGCGCCACCTGCAGGTACAACTCTACCAGTTCGATCTCTCGCCAGAGCGGAATTGTGGGTGTGGCCGCCAGCTGCAGCGAGCGACGCAGCAGATCACTGACCGATGTCAGCGCGCGCTGCGCCTGTCGTACATCCATTTCCATCAGCTCGGTCACCGAGTTGAGTGCGTTGAACAGAAAGTGCGGGTTGAGCTGCATGCGCAGCGCTTCGAGCTGTTGCCGTGAAAGCCGTTGCTCCAACTCCGCCGCGGCGCGATCACGTTCGCGATATCGGCGTACGTACAAGGCCGTATACGCCGCGCCCAGTGTGGCCCAGTAGATCATGAACTGGAAGTCCAGATGTTGCATCGCGCCATGCGTGATGGCCCGGGAGAGCGGCATCGCGGCGCCGCGCCAAGGCAAGAACGTCCAGTCCAGCCACCCGATGATGAGCGTGCTGATCACCATCAGCAGCAGCGAAATCGCCAGATGCACACTGAGCCAGGCACCAATGCGTCCGGTCGCCAGCGGCACACGATCCACCAACGTCAGGATTCCCTGTGACCACACCGACCACATCAGCCAACACGACATTTGCCACACCAGCGCCGTGCCCAGCGAGACGGCCGTGGGCGAACCGCGAGTGGACGCCCACACGGACAGTCCGGCGATCACGCCTGGCACAATCCATACCACACCAAACAGCACGCGCGTCCATCGGCGAAGTCGCGCTCCTTCATCGGCGATCGTGATGATCGACGAACCAGTGTGCGGCTTGCCCGTTCCGCGCGATGCAGCGCGGTGCGAGCCGGTCGTGGCGGGTTCAGGTCGGGGCGCTGCGGGTGGAACGGTCACGGCCACAGGGGATCGAGAAGCAAGCAACGGTTGCGACGACAGCGGTGTCTAAACCGTGACGTTAGCGAGATTGGCGCAGCCTCGCGAGCGGGTGGGACGGAACGATGGGACGGAACGCGCAGGACGAGGCCGAACGGGGAAACCCTGTGTACAGCGCTACGTAGGGCGAGGCACGTAGTTCATGCGTAGCGCCGCGCCGCAACTCGACCACTCGAGTTGGGTGACGGTTCGTTTGCACCAATGGTCCTCTGGAGGACGGCATGTCGAAAGTGCGAGTACTCATTGTCGACGATGAATCCTTGTCGCGTCAGCGTATCCGTCGGCTTGTGCAGGCCGAACCCGATGTCGATGTGATCGGCGAATGTGCAAATGGCGTGGAGGCCGTCGAGGTGATTCGCGCGCAACGACCGGACGTCGTGTGTCTCGATGTGCAAATGCCTGAACTCGACGGCTTCGGTGTGCTCACGCAGCTGGCCGATGGTCCCAGGCCCAAGGTGTTGTTTGTGACCGCCTACGACGAGCACGCGCTGCGAGCGTTTGAAGTGCACGCCGTGGACTATGTGCTGAAACCGGTCGACGCGGACCGATTCCGTACCGCCTTTGAACGCGCGCGCCGCGCGCATCAGGAGTCGGTCGCCGCTGATCGACTGGGGCAGCTGCTCGACACGGTGCGGAGAGTCTCCGACGGCTCAGTCGCGAGCTCCGGCGACTTCCCGCCCGTGAGCGGGGCCCACGCCACGCCATCGCAGACGGCACCCGTCGACCCATCCGGCGCGAGCAACGGCAATGGTAATGCCATCGGCAACGGCAACGGCAACGGCCACGTCAACGCCAACAACTCAAGCTACGCCAGTCGCATTCTCGTCAAGCACGACGGGCGCATGTTCTTTGTCAAAGTCACGGACATCGATTGGATCGAGGCGGACCGCAACTACGTGCGGCTGCACGTTGGCGGCACGGCGCACACCATTCGGGAGCGCATCAGTCACATCGAAGAAACGCTTGACCCACGCATCTTCGCACGCATTCACCGTTCGACGATTGTCAATCTCAACCGCGTGCGTGAAATGCAGCAGTGGTTCTCCGGCGACTACGTAGTCATCCTCGAAAACGGTGCGCGCCTGCGACTCAGCCGCCACTACCGCGATCGTGTGGAGCGTCAGGTGGGGGTCGCGTAGGAACGCACGGGCGCATCGCAGGCTGTGCCGAACGTTTCTCCCGAACGTTCGGCACACACGTTTGTCCCTAGCGCTCGGCCAGACTTCGTGCTTCGCGTCGTGCCACCGGCGCGGTGGCGTAACGTACGGCAGACGCAAACTCCGCAGCGAACGACGCGTACGTGCGAGGGCTTCGACCCAGAACGCGCGTCAAATCCGTGGCGATCGTGCTGAATGCGCCAGAGCGCGCGGTCGTCTGCCAGGCGGCACGATCCTCGGCCTGCCACCGCGGGACACCGCCGGCCACTTGTCCACGAACAAAATCACCGGGAGTGCAATCGACGTAGGCCACCGGGTGCCCCATGGCCTCGCCGAGCAGCGCGGCGCTCCGTTGCGGCGCGAGCGCCTGTGGTCCAGTGATGTGCAGCACACTGCCAGATGCCGCGTCACCCGTGGCAACCGCGGCCAGCACCGCAGCAACATCGCGCAGATCCACATCGCTCGAGGCTTCCTCACCCTGACAGCCATAGAATGTGTGTTGACCCAGCAAACTGCCCAGCTGTGAATACACGTGTTGCATCGGTCGCGCCGTGCGCACCACTACCCAGTCAACGGACGTCGCCGCGAGCAGTCGTTCGGACTGCCAGTGCCAACGTCCCACACGAAAGCTGGCGTGGGGCGACGCCCCCGTGCTCGACAGCTTGACGATGCGCCGCACGCCGTGACGTTGAGCGGCGGCCATGAGATGCTGCTCGATGGCCACCTGATCGGGCTGCGCCCGTGAGAGCAGCACGAGCACCTCGATGTGATCCATCGCCCGGTCCAGCACATCACGATTGAGTACATCACCGCCAATGATTTGGGCGTGTGAAAACTCGGCTTGGGTAATGGCAGCGAGCGAGTGGACGAGCGCGCGCGTCGGGGCGCCGGCATCGCGCAAGGCATGCATGACGTGACGACCGATGGTGCCGGCCGCAGCGGAAACGAGAATCATGTGGGTCTCCAGCGGGAGCGCACAGATCGTGACGGGGGCGCGAACACCCTCCGTGATGAATATGATTCATGCTTCGTCCACGCCGCGCCAGCGAACAGGTCCCGACAGATACGTGAACACTTTGCAACGTCGCACATGTCAGTGAGTCTGAATTCGCCAATGGAAGAGTCCGTTCATTGGCGGCTGCGCATCGCTGATCTCGCCATCCGCTGGCGCTTCAAGCGACACGCACAACGCGCACTCGATGTGGACTGGGCACGCGAACGCATTGGTCGGCCGTTATGGATGCGTCGCGTCATCACCATGCCGGTGGAGCGCACGGAGCTGTCAATGACATCGCACGGCCTGGAGGTGCTCGCGCCGGTTGGGCGAGCGAGCGCCGCGCCGCTGGAGCGTGTGGTGCTCTACGTGCACGGCGGTGGCTATATCGCCTGTTCACCAACCACACATCGCCCTATGGCCGCGCGCCTCGCACACGAGTGGCGTGCGCTCACCGTGGTGCCTGACTACCGCCTCGCACCCGAACATGCATATCCAGCGGCCCGCTCCGATGTGCTGGAGACGTGGCGATGGATGATTGAGACGCTTGGGGTGAACCCGCAGAGTGTCGTATTCGCCGGCGACTCGGCTGGCGGTGGTCTGGCGCTCGCAGCGGCACTCGCCTGCGCACCGGCCGGACTGCCGTTGCCGGCCGCATTGGTGTTGTTCAGCCCGTGGACTGATCTCACCTGTTCCGGGGCATCGCTTACCGACAACGCGGAGCGATGCGCCATGTTCGCACCGGAACAGCTGCGTGCCGCCGCCGCACTGTATGCCGGCGAGACCTCGCCCGACGATGTGGGTGTGTCCCCGCTGTTTGCCGACTTGTCGTTGCTGCCGCCGCTGTGCATTCACGTGGGACGTGACGAGCTGTTGCGCGATGATTCGCTGCGACTCGCCGAACGCGCGCGCGCCGTGCAGGTACCGGTCGAACTGCGCGTGTGGCCCGCTGTGCCGCACGTGTGGCAGTTTCTCGCCGGATTCCTGCCCGAGGCACGCGAGTCGCTTGATCGCGCTGGCATTTTCGTCCGCGAACACACCACATGCGCAAAGCTGGACGGCGCACGCCAAGCGCTCGCGAACGCGGCGTCCGCAGGTGACGCACGCCACAACGAAACATACGTGCCGCAGGCGTGACAAGGCCGTGACCGAGACGCGTTGCAGGCGTCCCTCCTGCAACACACTCCTCGAACTCACGACATGGTTTTTCGACCGCCCGACTGGATTCCACTGGAACGTGCTCTCATTCGTGAATACGGCGAGAGCGCCCGTGAAGCCGCAAACGCATTCTGGTTTGTCGGCTATGTTGACGGACCCGATGATGTTGGTGATCTGCGACTCTACGAGCATCACGGCACGCGGCGGCGCCTCGTGCTCGACGCCGACGGTCGTGCCTATCGGCAGCAAGATGACCATGCGTTCTTCAGTCCGGTCTCAATTCAGGACGCACTGGTGGACGCACTCGCCTGACGGCGCAGCGATTGGCAGACGCGCCCGTACGATTCATGCAGACGCGCCCGTACGGATCATGCAGACGCGCCCGTACGGATCATGCTGCGTTCGGGGGTTGACGTGCGGCGCTGAGTCGACCGCTGTTCGCACTGCATAGCGCTACTCACCCGCTCAAGAACGCCCGGTACACCGTCGAGACTCTGGCGAATGCAAGTGCGCCCCGCTGCTCCCATCGGCCGCCCGGCTGGCGGACCCGAGCCGGTGTCGGTTCCTCACACGTCCGCGCAGGTCGCGAACTCCACGGCTGTCTCGGTGGTGCGTCCCGTGGCGCCGGCCGATCAAATCGGAGCCCGGCTCCCGCACGAGATGTCGCGTACCGGCGTAGACGTGCAGGCGCTGCTGCAACGCGGCGCCGACGAGCTGGTGACGCGCACC
>JBGTOG010000350.1:0-16599 GCA_041742675.1 Gemmatimonadaceae bacterium
CCACCACCGTGCAGCGTCGCTGGGAGCTACGCGAGCTCGCCACGGGCAAGACGCAGCAGTGGAAAGACATTCAATCGGTGACATTTTCTCCGACCTCTACACACCTGCTGCTGCGTCGGCGACCGGCAACGGCGGCGCCCAGTAGCGGCGGTGCTGCAGGCGGCGGAAACGCCGCTGCCCGGTCACCCAATGCGCCGCGCGGACTGGACCACGTGCTCCACGATCTGAGCAGTGGACGTTCGCTGCTTCTGGGTAGCGTCGATCAGGCCGAGTTCAACATCGCTGGTGCGCACCTCGCCTACACCGTGGACGCGGCCGTGCGAGACGGGAATGGACTGTTTCTGATCACGCTCGCAGAGAACCGCATCGAAGCGCTCGACAATGACTCGCTGCGCTACAGCCGATTGACATGGAATGACCGGGGTACCGCACTGGCCGTGCTCAAGGGTCGCGAAGTGGACAAGATGCGTGAGCACAGCAACCACCTGGTGGTCTTGAGCGACATTGCCGGTGCGCGCACGCGCGCGATGCTTGACGTTTCCAGCGCGGCCGGTTTCCCGTCAGGTTTTGTGGTCACCGAACGCTCATCGCTCGACTGGAGCGACGATGGCGCACTGGTTTACCTCGGCATCATGCCGCAGACATCAGCACCGGACACCTCGCGCCGCCGCAGCACCGATTCCATCGCCGATGTGGACGTGTGGCGCACGCAGGATGAGCGCATTCAGTCACAGCAGATGATTCAGGCGGAGCAGGAGCGTAACCGCACGTTCCGGCAGGCCTTTGATGTGACGGCGCAGCGCTTCATCTCGCTCTCCGACTCGTCCATGCGCGATCTGGAACTCCCGATCAATGGCATTTATGCCGTGGGCCGGAATCCGCAGCCGTACATCTCGGACTACAAGAGTCCCGCCGCCGACATCTACCGTGTGAACACACGCACAGGCGAGCGCGCACTGCTGCTGACCAATCAGCTCACCGGTCAACACGTGGGTGGTATCTCGCCGGACGGCCGGTACTTCCTGTTCTGGAAGGATGCGCGCTGGCATGCGATCGAGCTTTCGACCAACACGACGCGTGTCCTCGGCACGCGCGGTGCGCCCACCTTTGTGAACCGCGAGTACGACTATCCGGGACCGCGGCCATCGTACGGCATCGAAGGCTTTACGCCCGATGGTCATCATGTCGTTGTGCGCACGCAGTATGACTTGTGGCAGCTCGCACTGGATGGCAGCGGGTCCGCGCGAAACATCACGAACGGATTTGGTACGCGCGAAGAGATTGTCTTGCGCCGCGTGAGTTTCCTGCCAGTTGATTCCTCGCAGCGTCGTGCGGCTCGCGTGGAGCGCGAAATCGACCTTTCGCAGCCTGTTTTGCTCTCGGCCTACGGTCAATGGACGAAGAAGTCGGGCTTCTATCGACTTGCTGGCGGTCAGTTGCAGCCGATGCTCTACGACGATGCCGCGTTCAGTACACCGTCGCAAGCGCGCGATGCAAACACGGTGATTTACACGCGGCAGACATTTTCGGAGTTTCCCGACATCTCACTCGCTGCCGCGGACCTCACCAAGAGTGAGAAAATCAGCGACGCCAATCCGCAGCATGCGGAGTTCCGCTGGGGCAAACGCGTACTGTTTGATTACCAGACGCGTCGTGGCGTGAAGCTGCAGGGGGTGCTCGCGCTGCCCGATGACTATGTGGCCGGCACCACACTGCCGATGCTCGTGACGTTCTATGAGAAGAACTCGCAGACGATGCACCGCTATCCCACGCCGTCGTTTCTCACCGGCATGGGTGGCATGCCGGTGGAAGCGGTGAGTCGCGGTTATGCGACCATGTTGCCCGATGTGCACTTCCACACGGGTTCATCACACAGCGATATGCTCGACGCCGTGGAAGCCGCGACCCGCAAGGTGATCAGCATGGGCTATGCAGACCCCAAGCGCATCGGGGTGCATGGACACAGCTACGGCGGTGAGGGCGCCGCGTTTATTGGCACGCAATCCAAGCTGTTCGCGGCTGTGGGTATGGGCGCGGGTGTCACCGATCTGTTCTCAGATTTTTCGCAGAGCTGGGGCTGGTCGTATCAGGTCTCCGGCGGCAGTGGCGCCAACGGCAACAACTACTACATGCTCGGCCAGGGGCGCTGGGGATTCTCGCCGTGGGACAATCCGGAACGCTATCGCAGCGAGTCGGCGCTCACGCATGCGAACAAGGCAACCGTACCGTTCCTGATCATGCACGGGACGGCTGATCCGACGGTGTCGTTTACGGAAGGGATGAACTTCTACAACGCGCTGCGGTTCAACGGCAAGGATGCGGTGATGCTCGCGTATCCGGGCGAAGGACACGGACTGCGAGGACTGGCGAATCGCAAGGATCTCACCACGCGCTACTTCCAGTTTTTCGATCACTATCTGCGTGGAGCGCCAGCGCCGAAGTGGATGACCGACGGTGTGCCGTACATCGCGAAGGATCAGAATCGCGAGGCGAAGTAAGCAGCGCGAAAGATCAAAATCGCAAGGCAGTGTCAGCAGCACGCTGGCGCATGTCGCAGGCCGCACTCCTCACGGGTGCGGCCTGCTTCGTTCGGCAACTACGCTGCCGTCGCGTCCCGCGCGCGAATCGCGTCCCAGTCACGCCGTTCATCAGTGACCGGTCGCAGAATCCACTGCGCGATGAGAATCATGGTGAGCAGCACCAGAACACCGGCACCTTGTGCCTTCACCACCGACATGCCAAAGCCGCGCTGGCCCACTTCCGTGACACCGGCCCAGATGAGTGGGCCGGTGATGGCGGAAAAACGTCCGACCATGCCGTACAGGCCGTAGAACTCGCCGATACGGTCAGGAGGTGTCAGCTGCAACATGAGCGGTCGGTCGGCACTCCAGGTGCCGCCGAGGGCGATGCCGGCCATGGATGCAACCACAAACAGCGCGGCGAGGGGCAGCGTGAACAGTCCGACGGCGGCGGCGCCGAGAAACGTGGCGATCCAGAGCCAGATCACACCGTCGAGCGTACGCTTCGGTCCGATGCGATCGACCAGTCGGCCCCAGACAAATCCACCCAGCACGGCAAAGCTGATGGCGGCGATCATGATTTGCTTCGCCTTCGCCTCACCCTCATCGAAGGTCATTCCTGACGCCATCGCCAGGTTCGTGGTGAAGAGCGCCATGATCATGATGACGGTGTTGATCGCGTCGGTGTAGAACACGCGCCCCACCAGAAAACGGATCAGCCCCGGATACTGCTTGCCGCTGCGGAGCGTGCGAATGGTCTCCGCCGTGGACTCCTTGATGACCGATAGGCCAAAGACTGGACGGGGGTTGGGATTGCCCCGCTCCTTCACGAAGAAGAAGCACGGCAGCGCCAGGAGCAGAAAGGCGATGGCGATCGCGGTGAACAGAAATGCATCGTCTTGCTTTGCAAAGACGAATCCAAGGCCCAACGCGATGTACGATCCCAGATATCCCACCCCCACACCAATGCCCGAAATGCGTCCACGATTCTCTTCCGTGCTGACCTCGGGCAAGAGGGCGTCATAAAACTGCAAGCCCGCCTGATACGCGGCGTTGGCGAACAGGAACGCGATCATGGTAGGCCAAAAACCGCTGCGCGCGAACAGCATGGTGAATCCCACGCAGAGAACCGTACTCGCGATGAGAAACGGCATACGGCGGTGCGCTCGATCGGTCATGGCGCCAAGCAGCGGCGACATGACAAAAATGATTCCCATGGAAAGAGCGGTGATCAGGGGGTACACCTGGTCGGCGCGGTCGGCGCCAACCTCCTTGCTCACCCACAGTCCGAAGTACACCGACACCACACCCATCGAAAAGATGGTGTTGGCCATGTCGTACATCACCCAACTGGCGACAGCGCGCCTCGGGATCTCCCGCGAAGTAGTCGTCATGCGGGAGAATCTGCCGCGCGAAACCGCTAGCGCGCCAGACTTGCGTCGAGGAAACTTTGCGCGTCGGCTTCACTCATTTGTCGGTAGCCGGGCGTGACGTTATCAAGCTTTCCGGCCTTCATCCACGCCTCGAGCTCACCGACCAGTGCGAAGAGCTGGTCAAAGTCATCCACGATAAAGAGCAGCGGCTGGTAGTGATCGATCTCGAAGTGCTGATTCACCACCCACTCGAGTTGCAATGGATAGCGCTGCGCTGATGGATCGTCGATGCTGTGTACCAGTTCGCCGTAGGACGACAGCAGACCGGATCCATACGCCTTGATCTCGCCGGCCTTCGTGCCGCGCATGAGTCCGAACTCGATGGTGAACCAGAAGAAGCGCTGCAGCGCGTTCTGAATGCTGGTGAGGCGTCGCAGTTTCTCCGCGCGATCGCTCACGCTGCTCACCAGTTCCGCCGCGAGATGCGCGCACGTCCCGAAGCGCACCAGTGTTTCCGCGAACGCGGGATCGGTGTGCATGGGCACATGCCCCGCGATGTCGTGAAAGATGTCGGGCTCAGGCAGGTAATCCAGCGACGAGCCGTCACGAATGGTGATGGTCGTGGGGAACTCCCGCCGACTCAGGCAGTCGAAAAAATTGAACGCCGGCACGAAGCCGCTGACCGCCTTGGCGCGAAATCCGGTGCGCGGCGCCATGAAGCGATTGACGTCTTCGAGGCGCGGCACCTGCGCGGCGTCGAAGCTCAGCGTGGCAAGCCCGTCGAGAAAACGCGGATTGGCGTAACGCTCCCATCGATCCTGCATGCGCGCGTAGAGGCGCCGCCAGGTGTCGTGATTGGCGTCGGAATACAGGTCGTACGGCTGGTCGATGTACATCTCGCCGTTGGCAACGGCTTCTTCGATGTAGGGGGCCTTGGTGGTCGTGAGGCCTGATCCGGCGATGGCGTGTGCGGCGTGCGTGGGCATGAAAGGACTGAAAAATGCGGCGAAAAGATTCGGTTCGCTGGCGATCACCAGCGAACAGAGTGAAGACGAGGCGCGTGACAATCCGGCCTTGCCGTAACACAACCAAAATAGTGCATGTGGGTCGGTACAGTTCGGTGTAACGCGACAGGTCAGCGCCACCAGAACTTCAACGCGAGCAGCGCTGCGTGCCGTTCCTCGGACCGTCGCTTCGGCGATCGTACGCGCCGAGGAAACACCAGCGAGAGCCAATCGCTCCGGCTGCGGGCCCGATTTAACTATCGAGCGACGGCGAGGTATGAGCCCTAGAAAGCCCCGGTTTACGCGTGCTCAGGAGAAAGCGCGTCACGGCAGGACGGTGTCGTGCGCGGCCACCTCCTTCAGCGATCCCGAGCATGCGATTGCCCCTCGAACGCGCCCGCCGACAGGTAACGACTATCTCGCTTCTCGCGCTGGTCGCGTGCGGTGGCAGCGATCCCGCGTCTCCACCAACGGAACCACCGCCACCGTCACCGCCACCATCCGTTGTCACACTGACGGTGACACCAGCCAGCCCGTCGCTGGTTGCGGGGACGACGACGCAGCTCACGGCGACACCGCGAGATGGCACGGGTGCTGCGTTGACGCGCACGGTGACGTGGAGCTCGAGCGCCAATGCCGTAGCGACAGTATCGTCGTCCGGGTTGGTCACAGCCATCAGTCCGGGCAGCACGCAGATCTCAGCCAGTAGCGAAGGCGTCTCGGGGAATGTGACGGTCACGGTGACTCCTGTTCCGGTCGCGTCCGTTACCGTGTCTGACCCAACGCCGGTCGTGCCCGGTCAATCGCAAACCCTGGTCGCCATGGCGCGTGACGCGTCGGGCGCTGCACTGACAGGACGCACGATCACCTGGGCAAGCGCAAGCAACGCGATTGCCACGGTAAGCGACTCTGGAACGGTAATGGCCGTGTCGGCAGGAAGCGTGACCATCAGCGCGACCGCTGAGGGCCAGTTCGCGCAAGTCAGCGTAGTGGTGCGCGAGGGCGGCTACGTCACACAGGCCGGTGGCGTGGTGACCGCCGCAACGGGTGCGGTATCGCTGACCGTACCGGCAGAGGCGGTGAGCGCGGCTGTAGCGCTCACCGTGGACTCGGTTGCTGCGCCGCCTGCGCACCCAAGGCTTGTCGCCGGTTCAGCGTTCGCCATCGGCCCGGAGGGCACAGCGTTCGCACAGCCAGCGCAACTGCGCATTAGATATGGTGCGCGTCCGCCCGGAGCGATTCCGGCGCAGTTTCGCCTGCACCGATGGAACGGCACCACGTGGCAACTGCTCTCCGCAACCGCCGACACCGTTGCCGCTGCAGTTACCGGTGCGATCTCCAGCGTTGGACTATTCGCGCTGATCGAAATACCGATTCCTGTCGCGGTGGTGGAGGTCTCACCCGGCACGGCCGAACTTGCACCGGACGCCACGCTGCAGCTCACCGCTACCACGCGCTCAAGCGCTGGCGAGATACTCTCGGGACGTGATGTCTCGTGGTCAACCTCCAACAGTGCCGTGGCCACGATTTCGCTCACCGGAGCCGTTACGGCTGTCGCTCCTGGCACGGTGACCATGACCGCCACGAGTGAGGGACAAAGCGGGAGCGCGACGCTAACCGTGAAGGCGCCTTTTGCCTATGCGTCGTTGGGCGTAGGCCCGTTTCACACGTGCGCGCTTACGACGGAGGGCGAAGCGTGGTGCTGGGGTGCGAACGGTGATTGTGAACTCGGCGTGCAGCCTTGCACCGGCACTCGACCCACCCCGATGCGTGTGGAGACGACGCTGCGCTTTGCCACGATCGCACCCGGCGAAGACTTCACGTGCGCGCTGACGGCAGCGGGCGCCGCGTGGTGCTGGGGACGGAACACCGCCGGAATGCTTGGCAACAGCTCTACCACTGCAAGTCCAACGCCCGTGCCGGTCAGTGGCGGGCATACGTTCAAATCGATCAGCGCAGGTTATCGGCACGTGTGTGCGCTCACGACCGCTGGAGAGCCCTGGTGCTGGGGGAGCAACGCACGAGGACAACTTGGTGACAGCGACAATACGGTCCCCGTCAGCGCACCGGTACGTGTGCGAGGCAACCATGTGTTTACCACAGTTCAAGTCGGTTCACAAAACTCGTGTGGATTGACGTCAGCAGGTATCGCGTGGTGCTGGGGCGAGAACAGTGACGGCGAGTCCGGCGATGGCACCGGCGTTGACCGATTTGCGCCAGTGCGCGTCGTGGGCGATCACGTCTTCGCTGCGATCTCAGTCGGGCAATGGCATTCGTGTGGCCGTAAATCCGGCGGCGCGCTCTGGTGCTGGGGCTGGAATGATCAGGGACAGATTGGCGACGGCACCCGCACCAGTCGGCTCGCTCCCGTCGCGGTGGCACAGGGCGGCGATCTGTTCGCGAGCGTGCACGCCTTCGGCTGGTCGACGTGTGCACTACTGGCCAGCGGATCAGCCAAGTGTTGGGGGGAGAACGCTGAAGGACAGCTTGGCATCAACAGCACGGTGGATCAACTGACACCGACCAGTGTGAATGGATCACTGCAGTTCACCTCGTTGACCTCCGGGGTTGCCTATCACATGTGCGGCCCGACCACCGCGGGCGTGTGGTATTGCTGGGGGTGGAATGAGGACGGTCAGATCGGCGATGGCACATTCGTGGACCGGCGAGAACCCATCGTGCTGCCGCTGCCAACGGTCGATGCGGTTGTATCGGCAGAGGCGGCGGTTGAACGCGCATTGTCGGCGCCGCGCGCGACGAGCACGCTCAAGCGCAAGCCGGGGTCACGCTAGCTACATTAGTCAGCTGTCCAGCGCCGATCGTGAGTACGCGTTCCGGCGACATCCGGCCGGATACTTCATCGGGAGCGACGACCGCACGCATGCTGTATCCTGCCATGCTCTTTGCCGGCAGCCTGATCGCACTGCTCATCGCCGCACACTTCTTCACCAGTGCCGCTGAACGCGTCGGACTGGCGTTGGGTATGACGCCCTTTGTAGTGGGCGTGATGATCGTTGCGGTGGGCACCTCACTGCCGGAGTTGGTGGCGTCGCTGCTCAGTGTGCGCGCGGGCACGTCGGAAATCGTCTCCGGCAATGTGCTCGGTGCCAACGCCGCGAATCTCCTGCTTGTGCTTGGGGCCGTCAGTGCCGTGGGTCGTCGCTCACGCATCGATCTTGGGCAGCAATACATTTTCATCGACCTGCACTTCATGCTGGGCGGGATGCTGCTGCTCGGTGCCATGATGATGGATGGTATGATCGATCGTCTCGAAGGCGTGCTGCTGATCGCTGCGTATGTCGTGTTCGTGATCTATCTGGTGCGCGAGGGACGGACGGCGTCGGCCGATGCCGATGCGCGCGAAGTGCTTCAGGACGAGAGTCGGTCGCTCGGCCGCGACTTCGTCATCCTGGCCGTCGCTGGCGTTGGCATCTACATCAGCGGCGAGTACACCGTCCAGTCGCTCGAGCAGCTGGCGCTGGCACTGGCCATTTCGCCCGCCGTGGCATCCATCACGATCCTGTCATTGGGCACGACGCTTCCGGAGCTGGTCGTCAGCATTACCGCCGCGCGTCGCGGGATGGCCGAGCTGGCGGTGGGCAATATTCTCGGCTCGTGCGTCTTCAATACGCTGGCCGTAGCTGGCGCATCGGCTGCGCTGGGTGGCGTTAAGGTGCCGTCGGAGCTGCTGACCTTCGCGGTTCCGTTTGTGGTGGGCGCAACGCTTTTCTTCTACCTGCTCACGCAAGACAAACGCATTTCACGATGGGAGGGACTGCTACTGCTCGTGATGTTTGCGTTTTTCATGACGACGTTGGTACGTCGTGGCTAGCGTCGGCTATTGCCCGTGCACGCAACGCCATGAAGCATGACGTCGCTCCTGAGAATCAGGCAGACGGTGCGGTGCGCTTCTTCCGTCGATGGCGCACATAGGCCAAGCCCGCAAGGCCTGCCGTCAGCAGCGCGATGCTGCCGGGTTCAGGAACGACGACAGGGTGCGGCGGGTCATCCAGAATCCTGATGTTGTTGATGCCGAGGGCGAAATACGTAAACTCTTCCTCCGGCCACTGGTCGCCAAACCCCTCGTTGCGAACATACGGCGCAAAGATCGTCAGTTCATTAAACAAGCCACCCTCAAACCCCCACCACTGCTGCATCGCGGCGTCGATCGCTGCTTGCTCAATTGTCACTGGGGACAGAAGCGGCTGCGAGCCTTCGAACGAGCCAACCACCTGCCTCGTGCCATCGCTGTTGGTCAGTGCGGCTTCGAACACGGGTGGTTGGGAGGTGAAGGGCTCGAAAAACAGCGAGTTAAATTCGACGCCGCGCACCGGTCGCTCGAACTGAAGTGTCATCTTCGAGCCGATTGCCTGCTCAAACGAACCATTCCACAGAGCCGGCTCTCCAAACGCGTTGTAACTGATGCCCGCCGAGAGGATGATCGCGCCGAAGAAGGTCAACGTCGTCGCAACGACGGCGCCATTCGCATCCAGCTCGAGAAACCCGCCGTCCGAAAACACCACCTGCCGAGTCCACGAGTCCAACCCAATCTGTCGCCCACCATCCAAGCCGCCAATTGGCGACTGCGCGCCCACCACAGTGGACGCGACGGTACTCAGCAGGGCTAGCGACAAAGCGCGAAACTTCACGTCCGCTCCTTAGGACTGAATGGCAAGGAACAATAGTATTGCGTCTTTCGTCGAGATGCGGAAGTTCTCCAGCTGGCAATTTTCAAACGAGCTCTTCCCTAACAGGACACGCAGCTCCCGCTGCCGGAAACTCTCGCCCGTTTCTGTGGATGAGCTCGCTTGACCAAGCCTTTGACGCGCCCCACGTTCTACACGGATAGCTCCAAGTCTCTTTCTTATTTCTATGGTGGGCCCGTGGGCACGACTGCCAACCGTCGCGTTACTCGCTTTGATTTGATTGCCCAACGTGCTCACGTGCGGTCACGTGCTTCGTTGCGCACGACACTGCTCGCGTCACTAGCTGGCGTGCTGCTCACTGTTGGCGCGTGTCGCGCGCCAGGTACCGCGTCTTCACCGCGTCCTGTCGCCGACGATGCCACGCGCGCAGTACTCGCGCAGGAACAACGCGCGGATCTGGCGTCCTCCGGCACGCTGGGTATCCCGCCATTTCAATGGACGGGAACGGATGCTCGATTAAGCGCCCTGGCGTTCGCCATGGCGGATCTGCTGGTCACGGACCTCGCGCAGAGTTCACAGCTGCAACTGGTAGAGCGTGGTCGACTTGGTGATGTGCTTCGTGAGATCGACCTGGCCGGATCAGGGCGCGTGGATTCTGCCACTGCGCCGCGCGTTGGGCAGTTGCTCGGCGCACGCCGGCTGATTCTTGGTACGCTCGACACGCTGCCGAACGGTGATCTGCGCCTCAGCGCGCGCGTTGCTGATGTCGAAAGCGGCGTGCTTGAGCAAAGCTTTGACGCCCGCGCGCCACTGACCGACTTGCTCGCGGCGGAAAAGGTGATCGCGTTTCGCTTGTTCGACGCGCTTGGTGTCACGCTGACACCAGCCGAACGACGCGCTGTGGAAGACGCCAAGCCCGCCGCAAGTTTGGACGCATTGACGGCGTATGGTCGTGGTGTGCAGGCCGAGCTGTCGGGCGACCCGCGTCGTGCATATGACGAATATCGCCGCGCCATTGTTATGTCGCCCTCCTTCGAGATGGCGAACCTGCGCGCCAACAGCGTGCGACAGATCGTGCAGTCCGAAGCGACACCGGGTGCATTGATGCCGGGTGTGCGTCCAATCAACGCGGCAGTGTCTGGAACGGTTGATCGGTTGAACCGACCGCTCGATCTCATCACCACGTTTGCGCGACCAGCTGGCGGGGCGAGTGATCCGGCGTTTCCCAGTACGTTGATCACGGTAATTGTGCAGGTCCGCCGCCCGTGAGGGCAATTGATGGTGCGGGACGCAGGCGGTTCCACCGATGGTACGGTTGTGCGGCAATCGCGGCGCTCGTGTATGCAGGGCCGAGCTTTGCGCAGGAACGATTGATCGGTAATCGCACGGTTGGTGTTGGCATGTCCATGGAGACTATTTCCTTTGGCGGAGCGGGATTGTTGCAATCAGCATTCGCCGGGCTTGACACCACGCGCGTCACGCGCGTGACACAGTTCTCTCTTCCGATCACGGCGTCGTCGCCGCTCGGAGGCAGCTGGCGGCTGGATGTGACCTCGTTCTACGCGGCAGGGCGCGTTACCTATGGGGACTCGATTAGCGGGACAACACGTACCGCGACGCTGGCCGGTGTCAGTGATGTACGTGCCCGCGCGACTGGACAACTTTTCCGCGATGCCGTGCTGCTGACCTTCGGTGTGAATGCGCCAACTGGACCAACCTCGCTGGACGCAGCGCAGTTCAGTGCGCTGCGCGTGGTATCAGCACCTGCACTCGGCATGGGCAGCCCACCGGTAGGCGCCGGGCTCAGCGGCACCGTCGGCGTAGTTTTCGCGCAACAAACACAACACTGGGCGCTGGCCTACGGGACGTCGTAC
Source organism: Gemmatimonadaceae bacterium (assembly GCA_041742675.1). Classification (GTDB taxonomy): domain Bacteria; phylum Gemmatimonadota; class Gemmatimonadetes; order Gemmatimonadales; family Gemmatimonadaceae; genus JAABRT01. The sequence continues at coordinate 11,417 of JBGTOG010000350.1, forward strand.
GAAATGCGAGGCCAGTTTCAGCCGGTGGCCGCACTGACCGCGGGAACGGGCGCGACCGATTTTTTGCCGGGGGGGGTATTTCGCGCCTCGCTTGGCGCTGATCGTCTCGTGGGGAATCACCGGCTCAGCATCGCGGCGGCGGCTGACATCTTCGCCGATGATCGACTGCGTGGCGCGGTCCTCGGTGATTCTGCGCCTGCTGGCGTAACGGGCGAGTCCCGCGTGCGGCTCGGTCCGGTACTAAGCGGCGATCTGCAACTGTTGATTGCCGCGCCCCGCGTGCGCGAGTTGCTGACGTATGCATCCTATCGCTGGCGTGCTCCATACGCCCGCGATGGGCAGACTGTAGAACGATCGAGTGGACAGTATATTGAGACCGGCGTGCGCACCGTGGTGCCGTGGCGCCGAGGACGTGATGTGGTGCTGGCGGCTGATGGGCGTTGGCATTCCGGACTCGGAGTGGATCAGGGGCTCCCGACGGCGGGGGTCACGAGCGGCAGCGTGATGGCAGCATTGCAGATCACGCGCGGGCTGATGACGACGCAGCCATACGTGCGGGCGCAGGCGGGGACGCTTCGACAGCGCGCCTCGCAGCTGTCGACGGGCTCGCAGCGGTTTGTTGGTGTCGGTGGTGGTTTGGTCCTCGTGACCCGGTTCTGAGGGAACCATGCAAACTTCTGAATACACTCGAAGCAAATGGGCTCGCGGCGTGCGAATGAGCGCTGCATCAGCGCTGCTATTGTCGCTCGGCGGCTGCACGCAGTTGGCGGATATGCTGACGCCAGGCGAACGTGGTACCGTCGCGCCGGCCTCTATCGCGTTGCAAGCGAACATTGCCAGCCAGATCGGTTCGGCGAGCGATGTCGTGACGCTGAATGTGGTGCTCTCGTATCTGCGACGCGATGCGTCTCGAGTACGCATTGGAACGCAAACCATGACGCTCACCAGCGCGGCGTTGCAGCCGGTGCCGATTGGCGTGGACGTGGCGTCGTGTCTCGCTGATCCACAGCGCGACGGAGGTGGCGGTTCATGCGCCGTGGTGCTGCAGCTCGCTCTGCTTGTCAATGGCGTGACAGTGGACGAACAGGTGATCGGACCGCTGCGTCTCACGCCCGGACAGCCGGCCAGCGTTACGGAACCCGTAACGCTCTTTGAAATCGTTGGCGTTGATCTCATTGATGCGCAGGGCGCGCTCGTGCCCAACGACGCGCAGCTGAAGCTGTCGCTCGGTTCGACGCGGGCCTTGCGCGCGCGCATTCGCGATAGCCGCGGCGAACCGGTGACGGATCGTGTGGTGACGTGGAGCAGCGATGCTCCGCAGGTCGCGACGGTCAGCGAAACTGGAGACATCACAGCGGTGAGTCTGGGATCGGCGCGGCTGACGGCGACGCTCGGCGCATTGTCCGCGAGCGCGGTCGTGAATGTGGAGCGTCCACCGGCCGCGCTGGAGATTGTTGGCATCGCTGGCAGCGGACGCGGTGTCGTGCGCTCCACGCCCGCCGGCATCGATTGTCGCATTGTGGAAGCGAGTGCGACGGGCGATTGCGTGTTCTCGTTCCCCGGCGATGCCAACGTCACACTGCGCTCAATCCCGGATGATGGCAATGTTTTTGCGGTCTGGGGCGAGGAATGTGCGTCGGCCAGCGACGCGGGGACGTGCGAAGTGCAGATGTCCAGCGCACGTCGAGCAAGCGCTCGCTTCCTCGCGCTTCGTCAGGTGACGCTGGTGGCCGGTGCGGAGGGCGACGGAAGCGGTCGGGTCACCGGTTCATCCGGACTCGATTGCCGGATCACGAAAGGTGTGACCAGCGGGACCTGTAGCGTGCAGGTCGTCGATGGCACCGATGTCGCTTTTAGCGCGGTACCCGACACTGACGTGGGCGGTATCCCTTCGCCGCAAACGTTTGCCGGTTGGGGGGGGGCGTGCAGCACCGCGACCGGTCAGCAGTGCAGTTTCAGTGCCGCGGGCAGTGATCGCGAACTCTCGGCGGCGTTTTTCGATGTGCGACGTCTGACCGTCGACATTGGCGGCGCTGGTGGCGGCGCCGTCAAGGCGGGCACTGCGCTCGACTGCGTACGCGCTGGTGGAGGTACCAACGGCGCGTGCGAGGCAACATTTGCACACCAATCGCAGGTCGTGCTGACCGCGACACCGGATGCCAACTCGGAGTTTTCGGGATGGACCGGTGCGTGCGCCAGCACGCAAGGGAACACGTGCGTGGTCTCGATGGCGCAGGCGCGTACGGCAACGGCATCGTTCGTTCGTCGGCGCGTGCTGTTGACGCTCGCGGTGCAGGGATCGGGCGCGGGCTCGTTGCTTGTTGATGGCACGCCCGCCTGTGCCATTGCATTCGGCGCGCCGGGCGCGAACTGCTCTCGCATCGTGGACGCGGGGACAACGGTCACGCTGCGTGGCACCGCGGAACAGTTCTCGGTCTTCAGCGGATTCACTGGTGACTGTGCAGGAACCAGCGACTGTCAGCTCACGCTCAGCAGCGATCGTACCGTGCGTGCGTCATTCGCTGCGACGTTGCTCGCACTCCGAGTGGAGACGTTTGCCGCGACGTCCACCGGATCGGGTGCGCTGCGCATGTTGGATACCGACACACCGTTGGATTGCGCGCTGACGCTCGGTGTGCCCAACGGCATGTGCGAGACCAGCGTCAATCCTTTTGCTCCGGTGAGCATTTCGGCCGTCGCCGAGCCCGCCAGTGCGCTTGTGGCCTGGGGTGAAGCATGCCAAGGAGCCCCAACGGTCACCTGCACATTCACGCCAACGGCGGCTGTTGCCGTATCGGCGCGTTTCGTGGCAGCTATTGATGTGCAGATGAATGTGGTCGGTACGGGCGCGGGGACGGTCTCCTTTAACATCCCGGGCGTCCCAACGCAGAACGCCTGTGCCAGCACGCCGAGTGCGGGCAACTCCTGTCGGTTCGCCCTGCCGGTTGGTGCGACGGGTGTCTTCCGCGGGACCGCGGCGCCCGGGTATCAGTTCATCGGATTCAATGGGCCGTGTCTGGAAGGCAGCGGTCCGGTGCCCACATGCACCTACCGCGGGTTTGGATTCGTCCGCGTGATCGAGGCGGTGTTCCAGCGGCCGTAGTTTCATCCGTCCGAACATGCGCTTGAAAAACAGATTGTCAGACGCGCAGCAGCTGGATTGCCATCAGGCTGCGCACTCTGAAACAAGACGAGGGGCACCGGAATCGGTGCCCCTCGTCTTGCATCATAGCATGGGTGCGCTGTTGTGCTTTGGCACGTTTGTGCGTTTGCTAGTCGGCGCGCTGGGCCACTTGTCCGCTGCTGTTCTCGCACCCGGCGCGACTGCGCCGAGCGCGAGACGACTGTCTGATCAGCGATCGTTCTGTGTGAGCATTGCAACCTTGGTCTGCAGCGGCTTGTACTCCGGAGCCAACGCCAGGGCTTCGCGGTAGAGCGTCGCAGCGGCATCCGTGTCCTTCTTGTCTTCCGCTTCCAGCGCGCGGCTCATCGCCATCAGCGCCTTGAACTGGTTCGGGTTCTTGGACGCCGGTGTGGTGGCACTGGCCGTCTTCATCGCCGGCAGCTTGAGCCCGGCGTTGATCTGTTTGCCGAGATCCATCACCAGCTGCAGCAACTGATCCGACTTGCCGCTCACCGTCTTTACATACTCAACGGCGGACGTCTCGGTGTTCACCGCGCGCACGTCGATGCGCAGGTTGTTGTTCGGATCGATCACGAAGCTGCCCATCAGCATGTGGCGCGCTCCCAGCGTCTTTCCGAGTCGGACGGCGGTCTCCTTGTCCACACGGTCGCTGTTCTGCAGATTCTGTTCTTCAAGCAACGGCTGCAGACGATCACGCTCGACCACACGTACCGCATCATTCTGTGCGATCTCGTTGATCAGCATTTCGGCCATGCCTTTGCTGAGTGGTGCGTAGGATTCGAAGTTCACCAACGCACTGTTTGTGAAATAGAGCACGGCCAGCGTCGGACGCGTGTCGTTGCTCGCAGTTTGTGCAGCGAGCGGACCAGCCACAGCGGCGAAAAGCGCGGGAAGGACGAGTAAACGAACGGTACGACGAGCAGACGTTGTGAACATCGCAACACCTCGGAGAGGGAAAGGAACAGTGCTCTAAGCTTGCGCTCATCGCGCGAGTCGTCAATGGTACATCTGATTCTCCACAATGCCCAAGACCTGTCCAGTCTGCGATACGACGTACCCCGACAGCGATGCGTTCTGTCCGAAAGACGGAACCACGCTTCGTACAGATGAGTCCGCCAACACTCTCGTTGGAAGCGTGATTGCCGATCGGTACCTGGTCAGCAAACTGCTGGGCGAAGGGGGGATGGGCCAGGTGTATCTGGCCGGCCACGTTCGCTTGCCACAGCAGGCGGCTATCAAGGTGCTGCACGCGAGCATGGTGCAGGATCCCGGCGCCGTTGCACGCTTTAATCGAGAGGCGGCCAATGCCGCGCGCATCGAGCACGAGCGCGTCGCACGCGTCTTTGACTTCGGCGAAACGAGCAACGGACTCGTGTACCTGGCGATGGAGTTCGTTCCGGGACGGACGCTGCGCGACGTACTGGACGATACCGGTCGGCTTCATCCGGTTCGAGCCGCGAACATCGTCTATCAGGTAGCCGAGGGGCTCGACGCGGCCCACAAAATCAGCATCGTGCATCGCGACCTCAAGCCGGACAACATTCTCGTCATCAGCGATGACGGGGTGGATCGCTGCAAAGTTGTGGACTTCGGGATCGCCAAAGCCTTCGACGATAGCGACAGTCGCAAGACGCAGCTCACGCAGGCTGGCGCGATCATCGGCACACCGGAGTTCATGAGTCCGGAGCAGGTGCTCGGCGAACAGCTGGATGCGCGCAGTGATGTCTACGCGCTGGCGGTGGTGGCGTATCATCTGCTTACGGGCGCGCTGCCGTTTTCGGCCGCCACGCCCGAGCGCAGCCTGACGGCACGACTCATCAGCGACCCGCTGCGACTGTCGGAGAGTGCCTCGGATGTGGAGTGGCCGGACGAGCTGCAGGCCGCGCTGGATCGCGCGCTGTCGCGGGAGCCGGAAACGCGAACCGCCTCCGCGTTGGAGTTTGCGGAAGAGATGGTGGCGGCGGTGGAAGGCTGGACGGGCGACAGCGTCTTGCGTGGCCGTACACCCAAGTCCACGGCGACCCTCACGCCGCGCACG
>JBGTOG010000376.1:0-6275 GCA_041742675.1 Gemmatimonadaceae bacterium
GGCGCGCGTGGTTCGCGCCGATGCCGTGCGATATGTGGCGGGACTGGCGGCAGGGCAGTACGATGTGGCGTTCGCTGATCCGCCGTACGCGCAGGGCACAGCCGCCGCGATCGCTGAACAGTGGTTGCGCGTACCATTCGCCGCCGTGCTCGGCATTGAACATGCCGCGAAGGTATCATTGCCCGGGAGCGTCGATACGCGGCGCTACGGAGACACCGCCCTCACCTTCTTTCGATGACGCCGACCCCCGCTCCCCGAATCGCACTGTACGCTGGTTCGTTTGATCCGTTCACACACGGTCATGCGGACATCATGCGACGGGCACTCGGATTTGTCGATCAACTTGTCGTCGCTGTTGCCCTGAACATCAACAAGAAGCCGCTCTTTACCGCGGAAGAGCGCGCGTCCTTCATTCTCGCGACCGCCAATGGTGAACCGCGAATCCAGGTTCGCGCCTTTGACGGGTTGCTCGTTGATCTGGCGCGCGAGACGAACGCGACCATGCTGGTGCGTGGTTTGCGCGCCGTCAGCGACTTTGAGTATGAGTACCAGATGGCGCTCATGAACCGACATTTGCATCCGCGCCTGGAGACGGTCTTCATGGTGCCCAGCAATGAGACGACCTACATCAGCTCCAGCATGGTGCGTGAGGTGGCGCGATTCGGCGGTGACATTTCCGCGCTCGTGCACCCGGTCGTGGCGAAGGCGCTCACCACACACTTCGCCCGTCTCAGGTCGTGAGTCCGTGCACGCGCGTTCATGGTAGCTGACGTGAACGTCATGCATCCCTTTCTGGCGTCACTCGGCGAACGTGCAGCGCGCGTGCCACGCACCATTGTTTTTCCCGAGGCAGACGACCCACGCACGCAAGCGGCGGTGCGCACGCTCGCCGATCGCGGCACCGTGCATCCGGTCCTCGTGCGCGATGTACCCGATCATCCGCGTGTGCGCGAGGTCGCGGATTGGTTGCATCAGCGCCGCGCCTCACGTGGGCTATCGGCGCGTGATGCCGAAGTCGCCGTGCACGATCCGCTGCTTTTTGCCGACGGGCTCGTAGCACTTGGATACGCCGATGGATGTGTCGCCGGGGCAGTACACACTACAGCGGCGGTGATTCGTGCGGCGTTGTGGATGATCGGGACGGCGCCGGGCGTGCGTACCGTCTCGAGCGCATTCTACATGCTCGTGCCCGAGTTTCGTGGCGCCTCGCACGAAGTACTCACCTTTACCGATTGCGCCGTGCTCCCGGCACCAACGGCGGAGCAGCTGGCGGATATTGCCATCGCGGCTGCGGAGGATCGTGCCCGCATTGTTGGTGACGTGCCGCAGGTGGCAATGCTCTCGTTCTCCACGCGGGGCAGCGCAGACTCCGATAGTGTGCAGCGAGTGTGTGATGCGCTGGCCCTTGTTCGCGCGCGCCGTCCGGAGCTTGCCATCGACGGTGAACTGCAGGCCGACGCAGCCCTGATTGCTTCGATTGGTGCACGCAAGGCCGCCGACTCGATCGTGGCGGGAAAGGCGAATGTGTTGGTCTTTCCTTCACTCGATGCTGGAAACATCGGCTACAAGCTGGTGGAGCGTCTGGCTGGCGCGCAGGCGATTGGACCCATTCTGCAAGGACTGGCGCGTCCGGCCAGTGACCTTTCGCGCGGCGCGTCCGCGGACGACATTGTACACGTGGCAGCGATCACGGCGCTGCAGGCCGCCCGTGATCCGGGTGCCACGCCGACTTGATCATCACCTTACGCGTTGGAGCCCGGGATGCCATTTGCCATAGAACGGGACGATGACCTGCTCACCGTGGGCGTTGAGGGGCAGCTGGTGGTGGGTAACCGGCAGGAACTCAAGCAACTCGTGCTCGACGAGGTGGAGCAGGGTGCACGGCGCGTTCTGATCGACTTTACCAACGGCGGTTACATCGACAGCTCCGGCCTTGGGGCGCTGGTGTCGCTCAACAAGCGCATTCGTGAGCAGAGCGGGGAACTGCGTCTGTCCGGTCTCAATGAGGATCTGCGCACACTCTTTGAGCTCACCCGCCTCGATACGCTGTTTCACCTGTACGATGCTCGTTCGGATGCGCTCGTTGGTTTCTAACCGCCAGCGCGGCGCAGGCGAGCCGCAACTGGCGTGGACGATTGCGTCCGACATTGGCGAAATCGATCACATCGTGCGCGCGGTATCCGACGCGTGCGCGTCGGCGGGGTTCTCGGACAAACTGTGCCGTCTGAATGTGCCGGTGGCATTGACGGAAGCGCTGGCGAACGCGATCGAACGCGGCAACAGGAGCGATCTGGCGCGATGCGTGCGCGTGCGCGCGTGGGTGTGTGATACGGAGTTGTGCGTTGAGGTCACCGATGAAGGCGAAGGCTTTGATACGGCCGTCGTACGGGCAATGTCCGATGCGCCCGACTGGACCGAGCGCGAAGACGGACGTGGTGTGTTTCTCATGTACGCCTTGATGGATCAGGTCGAGACCTGGTGCGACGCTGGTCACACCGTTCGTTTGGTGCTGCGTCGACCATGAATGCACTTGGCGCCGTCCTGGTCGCCTATCGCGCGGCGTCTGGACGTGACGCCGCGCTGTGGGAATGGCGTTCGGCGGATCAATCGCCGCGTCTGCTGGCCGCATCGGAGTTGTCGTGTGCGGCGGCGCATACCCCACCGGCAGGCGGCCAGGAAGACATCGCGCGATGGGCTGCAACGCGGGGGTGGCGAGCGATTGCTGTCGGCTCCAGCATCGTACCATCGTGGCTGATCATTGCGCCGCCGCCCGATGTCGACGATGGGCTCGTCGTGCCGCTCAGCAACGCCGAGGTGGACGCGGTGGATGTGTTGATATCGGCGCTGCTGCCGCATGTGCGACGGCTGGTGCGCGAGCGCGACGGCGCGACGTATGAGTTGGCCGAGCGCTACGAAGAAATCAGTTTGTTGTACGCGATTGGTGAGTTGCTGGGGAGTGGCGCGTCGGTCGAGTCTGCAGCGTACACCGTGTTGCGCGAATTGGCGCAGACGGTCGGTGCACCACGTGGCGCGCTCATGTTGCATGATCCGGCGCGAGACGTGCTGGTACCGGCGGCGTTGCTTGGTATCGAATCGTCAGCCACAACGGTAGTGTCGGTGCGCGACGAGCAGCTGCTGGCGGTCAGGGCATTTCTCAGCGGCGACACATTTGTTGAAGAGGGCGGCGCCGCATCACGCACAGGTGCGCCGTTATTGGCGTTTGACGGGGGACCCGTGCTGGCGGTGCCGATTCGGCGATCGTCAACCGCGGGCACGATCGCGCTCGGTACCGTGCTGTTGGCCGGACGCGCTGGTGATGCTCCGTTCAGCGCAGGTGATCGCAAGCTGGTGACCGCCATTGCATCGCAGGTAGGAACCGCGTTGCACAATGCGCGTCTTGTGCGCGCCGCGCTTGATCAGGAGCAACTCGCCCGCGAGATGCGACTGGCGCACGATCTGCAACTCAAACTGCTGCCGGCACCAGACGTCGTTGAGCCGGAAGCACGGGCGGCTGCGCGAGTTGTTCCTGCGGAAAGTGTTGGGGGCGATTTCTACTTGCTGGCGCGCCTGTCGTCTGATCGCACGGGCGTCGTGATCGGCGACGTCTCGGGTCACGGATATCAGGCGGCACTGGTGATGGCGCTATCCATGAGCGCCGCCGCGATTCACGTGCAGGCGGTGATCGATCCGGGAGTCGCACTGGATGCGGTACGTCGCTCACTCGCGGACGAACTGGAGAGCACTGAAATGTCCATCACGTTGTTCTGTGGCGTGATTGACGAAGCCGCCGGTGTGCTGCGTTTTGCCAACGCCGGCCATCCGCATGCGTTTGTACTGCGGGCAAACGGTCTCGTGGATCGACTACCGGCACAGGTGCCGCCGCTGGGTCTCAGCGACGAATCCATTGAGGGCGATGAGGTTGATTGGTCCACCGGTGACCGGCTGCTGCTCTTTACCGACGGTGTCGCAGATGCGCGCAACGCGCGTGGAGAGCGCTTTGGTGAAGCGGCCGCACTTGTCGTGGCGGCGGAGCAGGCGGCTCGAAGTCCGGATGACACGTTGACGGCCATCCTGCATGCCGTCGAAACGTTTCGCGATGGCACGCCGCTCATGGACGATGTCGCCATCGTTGTGGTGGACAGAATCGGCGTGCCCGCGATGCGTTCGGCGGCGCGTGCAATCGAATCACCCGAGGCGCACGCGATCGAATCACCTGCGCCGCGTGCGATTGAATCACCCGCGGCGCATCGCGTGTCCGTGTGACGCGCAGCGGAAAGACCGGTCGCTCTCATTCGGCGTCAGCAAGCGCGCGTGGCGGCTTTCACGCGCCGCGCAAGCGACTCGGGCAGCACTTCCTGCACGACGGGCGAGTCCTCGACGCCATCGTACAGTCACTCGGGCCGCTCGAGGGGCGCACCGTGGTGGAAGTCGGACCGGGACACGGCGCGCTGACCGATCGCCTGGTGCCGCTCGCCGCGCGCGTGATTGCCATTGAGCTCGATCGTGATCTCGCCGCTGCACTGCGCGTGCAATACGCGCTGCATCCACACGTGCAGATCGTGGAGGCCGACGTGCTCGATGTCTCGCTGGGTGAACTCGCCGGCGGTCCGTTTGTGCTCGCCGGCAACGTGCCCTACTACATCACCACGCCGATCCTGTTTCACGCGCTCACCCCGCCGCGCGCGGAGATCGCTGTGTATCTCGTGCAGCGCGAAGTCGCCGATCGTATGGCCGCGGCGCCCGGCAGCAAGACCTACGGTGCGTTGAGTGTCAACCTGCAGGCGTTTGCTGACGTAACCGTGGTCCGTGAAGTGGGCGCCCGAAGCTTTCATCCGCCGCCGAAAGTTGAGTCGGCGGTTGTACGAGTGGTGCCGCGTGACGCGTCACATGTGCCTGCGGCGCTCGAGGCATCGTTTCGCACGTTGGTCATCAGTGCGTTTGGTCTGCGACGTAAACAGATGGTGCGCGTTCTGCGTACGCTCACGCCGCTCGACGCTGAGGCATCGGAGCACATGCTGCGCGGCTGTGGCATTGATCCGATGGCGCGCCCCGAAACGCTTGGACATCACGCCTTTGCACGCCTGACCAGCGCGCTCGCCGCCGAGGGCGTCACGCTCCGCGGTTCGTAAGCGCGAAGGAGAGCCCTTCCAGCTCCATCGCCATGTTCACGGTCTTCACGGCAATGTGCGGCGGAACGCGCAGACTGGTTGGCGCAAAGCTGAGAATCGCCCGGATGCCTGCGCCCACGATTTGATCCACCACGTCCTGCGCGTCTTCCGCAGGAATTGCCAGCACGGCAATGTCGACGTGCTGCTCCGACACATCAGTGGCCAGTTCATCGATGTCACGCACCACCGCATCGCCCCAGGCACGTCCGATTTTCTCGGGATTCTTGTCGTACACACCCACGACCTGAAAGCCGCGCTGCCGGAATCCACGATACTCGGCCAGCGCTGAGCCAATTTTGCCGGCCCCGACAATGACGATCTGCCACGCCTGTCCCAGCCCCAGAATTTCGCGCAGCCGATCGGTGAGATCATGCACGGGATAGCCGAGGCCGCGTTTGCCAAACGATCCGAAGAAGGACAGATCCTTGCGGACCTGCGCGGGCGTGGTACCACAGAGCTGAGCCAGTTCATCACTGGACGCGGTCTTCTGTCCTACGCCATCGAGCCCTTCCAGATAGCGGAGATACATGGACAGGCGGCGGACCGTCGACTCGGCGATGCGTTTGTGCGGGAGCGTCATGGAGGGCTTGTGAAATTCTTCACAAAGCTATCCTCGTGCACCCGGCGATTCCAGCCTCGGCTATTCCAGCTCCAGGCGTTCCAGCCTCGGCTATTCCAGCCCCAGGCTTTCCAGCCTCGGCTATTCCCGCTCCAGCTATCCCAGCGTCGGCTGTCCGGCCCCCGCAGTACCTTGTGGCATGCCCTCTCGCGATGGTTCCGCCGGACGACCCGCCATCCGGCCGCTCGATCAGGCGATTCACGCACTGCGCCCCGTCACCACGCGTGCCGTGCCCGAGCCCACGTCGCTTTCGGAACGTGCGGCCCGCCTGCTCGCCAACGGTCCCATGCCCGCCCAGGAGCTCATGCGCGTGGTCTGTCGGATGGATCGCGTACGAGCCGAGTCTGCCGAGCGCATCGCTGACGTGCTGCTGGGCTCGCGGCCTGAGTTCGTGCAGCTCGACGACGATCGCTGGGCGCTGCTGGTGGACGGGCGGGCGGTGCTGCACGCTGCGGAACACGAGCGCGACCTGTCGCCTGGCGAGACGG
>JBGTOG010000420.1:0-4973 GCA_041742675.1 Gemmatimonadaceae bacterium
TGTGCGCACCTGGCGCGAGGGCGTGATGTATTCCGAGGAGATCAAGGCCGATCTGTTCGTGTTCACGCTCGACAAGACCCGCGGACAGTTTTCACCCACGACGCGCTACCGCGACTATGCGATCAGTCGCGAACTCATTCATTGGGAGAGTCAGTCGATGACGCGTGAATCGAGCCCAACGGGCATGCGGTACCGCGAGCATGTGGCACGCGGCAGCGGCGTGCTGCTGTTCGCGCGATTGAGTGCGGAGGATCGGGCGTTTCACTTCCTGGGTCCGGCCACGTATGTGAGCCATGTCGGCGAGCAGCCGATGGCGATTACGTGGCGGCTGCAGCATCTGCTGCCGGGGGATCTGTTCCAGGCGTTCGCGGCGGCGGTGGCGTGAGCATGGCTGAGCGATTGCTAGCGAGCGATCAGCGTCCCGCGTTTATCGTGGCTGTGGACGGCTTCGAGGGCGAGCAGAGTGCCATCGTCGTGCATGACGGGGCAGGGGCGCCGCTGCCGGTGGTGTACTGTATCGCGCGGCAGAACGAAGTCACCTGCGTACTGGAGTTTGTGGACTATGGGTATCGCAGCATTGAGGAGGCGAGGGAGGCGTGGCCGGGGACCACGCCACCGACTGGCGGGGTGGGTGGTAACGGGATGCCTGATGGGCTGTCTGTACCTTGACCAATCTGGTCAAGATGGACATATTTCAACGATGGCTCCTCGAAAGCCCGCCAGAGCACTGGTCCGCGAACCGGTTTCCCTCTACGACGCCAAAACACATCTGTCGTCGCTCGTCGACCGCGCGGCAGCGGGCGAAGAGTTTGTCATCACGAAGTCCGGCCACCCGATGGCGCGCCTCGTGCCCCTCGAAGCGGTGCGCGCACTGCGCAAACCTGGCCAGGGCAAGGGGCAGTGGCGCGTCTCGAGGGACTTCGACAGCCCCCTTCCTGACGACATCCTCGACGCGTTTGAAGGGCGCTGATGCGTCTTCTGCTCGACACGCACGTTGCGATCTGGTGGGACATGGGCGCGCCGCTCTCCGCGCAGGCCAAGCGAGCCATTCGCGACGCGGACGAAGTGTTCGTCAGCAGCGCTTCCGCCTGGGAGGTGGCGATCAAGAGATCGCTCGGAAAAATCCGTTCCGATCGTTCGATCGCAAAGCTGTGCGCCGATTCCGGCTTTGTAGAACTGCCAGTGCTCATGCGACACACCGAAGTTCTCGAGTCGCTTGAGCAGTACCACCGCGATCCCTTCGATCGGCTGCTCATTGCACAGGCGGCACGCGAACAGCTTGTCTTGGTCACGCGCGACGAGGTGATCACGCGCTACCCGGTGGCCACACTGCGCGCCTGAACCGAGCGCTATCCCCGAGCGTGTCCACAGCCTTCGCTCAGCGCACCGCCGCCGCAACCCACTCCATCGCCATCGGACCCACCAGCACAACCCACACCAGCGTGCTCATGCCGATGCTCGTGAATACGGCGGCACTGCCGAGATCCTTCGCACGACCCGCCAGTGGGTGCCGCACGAGAGAGATGCGGTCCACGGTTGCCTCGAGCGCCGAGTTGAGGAGTTCAACGACCAACACGAACAGCATGGACAGCACGAGCACGAGATGTTCAAGCCGCTCGAGAGGCAGCCACAGCGAAACCAGCGAAAGCACGCTGACGACCACGAGCTCCTGTCGAATGGCCGGCTCATGCCGGAGCGCGTGTCCCCACCCGGCGATCGAGTAGCCAAGCGCGGCCCGGAAGTGCGCGACGCCGCGACGGGCCTTCGCCTCGACGGCGGGAGGCGGACTGTCGAGGCTGGCATCGGAATCGAGCGAACCGCCTTGCTGGAAAGGGGAAGAGTCAATCACGGTCAGTGTCGGGCTCCAGCCCTCCCAACAACCGGAAGCCCGCCTCACGCAGCGCGTTGTCCAACGCCGGCACATCCGTTCGGTAGAACTCATTCACCGCAGAAAGCACCGCGTTCGCTGCGTTTGTCGCCCACGTGATCTCCGCGCGGCGACCAGGAGACGGCGCATCTGGTGTGCCTGTCGCGTCTCCGTGCGCGCTTCCTACTCGCGACATTACCGTACGGTTGTCCACGATGCCACGCGTGTCGGGCGGCAGTCGCAGTTCCGCAAGCAGCGCCGTCGCGCGTTGCTTCACCGCTGATGTGCGTTCGAGCAGTGACGCACGTGCTGAATCCGTCACGGCGCGAGGGCGATTCAATTCCTTCTCGGTAAGCGTCAACGCGGCCACGGTGCGATCCAGTCGGCCGATTGCTTCTTGCAGCCGAGCCATGAGCGTGTCACCGGCTGCTCGCGTCGCGAGCGCCTCGCGCATGGCGCTGAGCGAGCGTGTGGTGCGTGGATCCTGTTGCACGTCGACCGTTTGCTGCACCGTGTGTTCGCCCACGCGAATGCGAACGGTGTATGTGCCGGGCACAACTTCCGGGCCGGCGGGTTCCGGCGCGTCAGCTTTGGCGTCCCACGCCTTCACGCCACCACGTTCAAGCGCCCAGTTCACGCGATTGACACCGCGTGCCGCCGGTCCGCGCAATGTGCGGATCACGCGATCACTCTCGAGAACTTCGATGATGGCCGGACCACCGCGTGCTGACGATGCCGCCGCCACGTTCCACGACGGCGCCGGTGCGGGTTGCACCGCTGTACTGTCCGCCTTGGCCGCAGTCGCTGCAGTTTCATCGCTTACCCAATAGCTCAGCAGCGCGCCGTATGATCGGTTGGGGCCCTGATACTTTGTGTCACCCGGAAAATAGAACGGGCCTCGAAAGCCGCGCGTGTGTTGAATCGCGGGCGGGACATCGAAGAGATGCAGCGCTTGCGTTGTCACAGCACGATCACGCGCCAGCGCGCGAAGCGGACGGATGTCATCGATGATCCAGGCGCCACGGCCGTGCGTGGCAATCACAAGGTCATGATCGCGTGGATGTACCACCAACGCGCGCACCGGAACGCCAGCCGGAAAACCATGATGCGTCCACTTGCGCCATTTGGAGCCTGCGTCGAGCGAGATGTAGAGACCAAACTCCGTGCCAGCAAAGAGCAGCGCCGGCTCTACGGGGTCTTCCTCGATGACATGCACAAAGCCGTCGAGCTGCGCGGCGCCAAGCGCGTGCCACGTCTGCCCGAAGTTTGTGGTGCGGAACAGCAGCGGCGTCCAGTCGCCGCGCTGGTGATCGCCCATGACGACGTATGCGGTACCCGCGTTGTGTCGTGACGCTTCGATGTGCGGGACCCATGCACCTGTAGGTGCACCAGGCAACCGACCCGCCACGTTGCTCCATGTGGCCCCGCCATCGCGCGTGAGTTGCACATTGCCGTCATCCGTGCCAACCCAGATCACCCCGCGCTCAACCGGTGACGGCGCAATGGTGAGAATCGTCGTGTGGTTCTCGGCGGCCGTGACATCGAGTGTGAGGCCGCCGGACTCACGCTGCTTCTGCTTGGTGGAGTCGTTGGTGGTGAGATCGGGACTGATGATCGACCACGTCTGCCCGCGGTCGCTGCTGCGGTGCAGAAACTGGCTACCGTAGTACAGAGTGCGCGGTTCGAAGGGATCGAGCGCGATGCCGGCGTTCCAGTTGAATCGCAACGCGGTTGCCGAATCTGGCGCGGGTGGGCGAATCAACGCCTCTTCACCGTTGCGAATGTCAAAGCGTCGCAAGTTGCCGCCTTGCGACATGCTATAGCCGGTGCCGGGTTCGGTGGGATCGGCCAACGCCGCAAATCCATCACCAAAGCCGATCTCCTTCCAATGCTCCGCGACAATCGATGAACCCTTGAATGACGGGGTTTCCCACACCTGGCTTGGTCCCGTCCAGCTACCGTTGTCCTGCAGTCCGCCGTACACGTTGAATGGCACGGCATCGTCAACGGAAATGTGATAGAACTGCGCGAGCACCAGATTCTCCACGAAGCGCCATGCGCCACCGCGGTCGTGCGTGATGAACACACCACCATCGTTGCCCGTCACAAGGGTGTGACCGTCCGGATGCGTCCAGAGTGAGTGGTGATCAACGTGAACGCTGGTAAACGGTGCGATCACCCGGAATGTGCGACCACCATCTTCACTCATCGAGAGGTCGGAAAGAATTCGATACACGCGGTTTTCGTTGGTCGGATCCACCGCAATACGGTTGTAGTAGAACGGCCGATCGGTCACGTCAGTGGCCGTGTTCACGCTCGTCCACGAGCGACCGCCGTCGGTGCTGCGGAGTAGCGCACTGGCGGACGCTTCCACCAGGGCGTACGCGACACGCGGATCATTCTCGGCGAAGGCCACCGCAATGCGACCCAGGTTCCCGTCGGGAAGTCCATGCGCTTTCGTCTGACGCGACCACGTCTCGCCGCCATCGAAACTCTCCCACAGTCCGCTCCCTTCGCCACCCGAGCGAAAGAACCACGGCCAGCGACGGTACTCCCACGTTGACGCGAGCAGATGCTGCGGGTTCGATGGATCAGCCACCAGAGAAAACGCACCGGTGCGTTCGTTTACGTACAACACCTTGCGCCATGTCGCGCCGCCATCGCTGGTCTTGAATACGCCGCGATCGGTGCCGTCACTCCACGCCGGACCGAGTGCACTGACCAGCGCGACATCGGGGTCGGTAGGGTGCAGCACGATCTGCTCGATGCGTTCAGTGTTCTCGAGGCCGAGGTGCTTCCAGCTCCGACCCCCATCGAGCGAGCGCCACATGCCGCGCCCCACGCCCATCGAGTTGCGCACGCTGCCTTCCCCTGTACCCACCCACACAATGTCGGGAGCCGACTGATTCACTTTCACCATGCCGATCGACCCGACCGCCACGGTGTCCATCATTGGCATCCATGTATGTCCCGCGTCTGCGGACTTCCAGAGTCCGCCGGTTGCCGCGCCTACCCACAGCGTGCGGGGATTGCTGCGCACACCCTCCACCGCCGAGATGCGTCCGGAGGTGCCCGCCGGTCCGATGGCGCGCGCGGCGAGTCCGTG
>JBGTOG010000445.1:0-5325 GCA_041742675.1 Gemmatimonadaceae bacterium
CGCTCAAAGACAGTAACGGTATCAACAACTCGCTTCCTCGCATCGCGTCTCCACTCAGAAGGTCTTCATCAGTTGTCGCCGATCCCGGTTGCTGCGCCGAGTACCGCACGGCCCCTGAAGCATCGATAGCACAGGCTACACAAGTTCCACCCGCAGCCTACGACCAATGGCCTGCGCAGCCTTGGTAAGTGTGCTTAGCGTCACAGCTTGCTGGTCTGGATCAAGCAGGCGATCGAGCGCAGTGCGACTTGTGTTCATCCGACTCGCCATCTCCGACTTGGAGATGTTCTCTTCGGCCATGGCCTCAGCGACTTGTCGTGAGAGCACGCGCTTGATCGCAGCCCCCGTCACTTCCTCGTAGACGCCTTCGCCGTGTAGCCAGCCATCGAAGCTTGATCCAACATGTTTCTTCATCGTGAGAACGCAGATATTCGCTTGTGGTCTGGATCCATCACCTGGGATGTACCAAAACTGATACAGAGGGTCAAGTGATCACGGTCCCTTAGATACGCAGCCAACGGCACCATCAGTTTGAGGTAGTATCCGGCGGCTTGATGCTCCGCTGCGCGTGGTAGATGATCAGGGTGGTGCCGACGATGAACATCGCGGCGCCGTAGAGCTGCAGCAGGGTCCAAGAATGCCTGGTGACAAAGGGTATCTCGAACGACCGCGCCGCGCCAAGCAACGCGAAGACTCCGCCGTAGGCCGCGAAATAGAGTCGAGTTGAAATATGCCTGTTTCGGTCGAAGGCGAATTCCGCGCAGAGCGGGAGCATGAGAAGAGCAATTATCAGGAACGAGTGTTTCATTGCGCGCACCTCTTCAAATGGACAAACACGACCGAACTAGCTGGCGATCTGGCAATACATCAGTGGGCCGTGTGCTCCGCGGCGCTGAACGCATAACCGGCACAAAAAGATTGGCGACGCCTCACGCCGAGATCTTACCGAACCCGGTAACCCCCCGCTAGTTATCAGTGCTATGCACGCACCCGGCAGCCGCACCTCCGACTACGACTATCCGCTTCCTGAATCGCTCATCGCCCAGGCCCCCTGCGAGCCGCGCGATGCGAGCCGTTTGCTGGTGCTCGACCGTGCCACACGCGCCGTAACACATCGGCGCTTCCCGGACATCACCGAGTACCTGCAGCCCGGCGACACTCTGGTACTCAACGCCACCGAAGTATTCCGCGCACGCCTGCTCGCCACGCGGCAGTCGGGTATGCCAGCCGAGATTTTTCTGCAGCGCCCGGTCAATCGCGCGGGCGAAGCCGAAGGACATACGGAGATCGATCGCAACAGCCTGTACTGGGAAGCGATGGTGCAGCCTGGCGCGAAACTCAAACCGGGACGACGTGTGCATGTGGCGAACGGCTTCGATGTGGACATCCTCGACACCACGCCACTGCATACACGCATCGTGCAAATGATCGTTGACCCGTCGGTGCACGCTTCTGTCGCCGATGCGATTGCAACGTGCGGACACGTCCCGCTGCCGCCGTATATCACGCGCGGCGATACGGCAGACGACGCGGTGCGTTATCAGACGGTGTACGCGCGCGCGGCTGGATCGGTCGCGGCACCAACGGCGGGGCTGCACTTCACACCAGAGTTGCTCACACGTGTAAAAGCCATGGGCGTAAACGTCGCCGAGGTGGTGCTGCACGTAGGCGCCGGCACGTTTCGCCCGGTGCAGGATGACGATCCATCACTGCACGTGATGCACGAGGAATGGTGCGAAGTGCCGGAATCCACGGCTGCCACAATCGCGAATACACGCGCGTCCAACAAACGCGTCTGGGCCGTCGGCACCACCGCCGTCCGCACACTCGAAAGCTCGGCCGATGAACACGGCGTCGTCCAGGCAGGATCACGCGACACCAATCTGTTCATCCGTCCACCACAACAACTGCGCGTGGTCGACAAACTCATCACCAACTTCCATCAGCCGCGCTCCACCCTGCTTATGTTGGTGAGCGCGTTCGCGACTTACGACCTCACCATGCACGCGTACTCCGAAGCGGTCAGCGAACGCTACCGATTTCTCTCCTACGGCGACGCGATGTGCATTTTATGATGCGTGGCACGCAACCAGTGACGGCATCATGACTGCGCAACAGACCACGCTGCCCGACGCCGGCTTCGCCTTTGAGGTCGAAGCCACCGACGGCGCCGCACGCGCCACGCGCTTCACCACACCACATGGCGATGTGCTCACCCCGCAGTTCATGCCGGTGGGTACACTCGCATCCGTCAAAGGACTCGACCCAAACGACCTCACCGCACTCGGCGCCACCATGGTGCTCGCCAACGCCTATCATCTGCACCTGCGCCCCACCGATGAAACGGTGCGCACGCTCGGCGGCCTGCATCGCTTCATGCAGTGGCCCGGTCCGTTGCTCACCGACTCCGGCGGCTTTCAGGTGTTTTCGCTGGAAGGACTGCGCACCATCGACGAAGACGGCGTCGAGTTCAAAAGCCACATCGATGGATCACCGCGCCGCTTCACGCCTGAAACCGTGATGCAGATCGAACGCAATCTCGGCGCCGATGTCATCATGCAGTTCGATCACGTCGTGCCCGGACAAAGCGCTGAGCCGCTCGCGCGCGAGGCGATGGAACGCAGCGTTCGCTGGCTGGCCCGATGCCGCGACGAGTTCGCAAGACTGCGCGCGGAAGATCCCGATGTCCCGTCACCACAGCAGGCGCTGTTCCCGATCGTGCAAGGCGGCATTCACGCATCCCTCAGGCGCGAATCCGTTCAGGGCATTCGCGACACCGGCGACTGGTCAGGTTATGGTATCGGCGGCTTGTCGGTAGGCGAAGCCAAGCCCGACATGTACGCCATGCTCGATGTCACGCAGGATCTGCTTCCCGCCGACCGGCCGCGCTATCTCATGGGTGTGGGCTTCCCTGAAGATCTCGTGGAAGGCGTCGCCCGCGGCGTCGATATCTTTGACTGCGTCGCCCCCACGCGCATGGGCCGGACCGGCGCATTCTTTACCGCCACGGGACGGCGAAACATCAAGAACGCCCAGTTTCGCCTGGCCGATGTCCCACTCGACCCCGAGTGCAGCTGCAGCACCTGCACCCGGTTCTCCACCGCCTACGTGCGGCATCTCTTCGTGTGCGAGGAGATCCTCGGGCTCCGCCTGATCAGCCTCCACAATGTACATTTCCTCGTGACCCTCATGCGGACGGCGCGCGATGCCATACGCACGGGCACCTTCAAGGGCTGGAGCCAGCAGTGGCTCGCCCGCTATCACTCTCGGATGCACACACCATGATGCTTGTTCCAGTTCCGGCGGCGCTCGCCGCCATCCTGCAGCTCGGCGGCGGCAGTCAGCTCACCGGCATGATTTTCATGTACGGCGCGATCTTCGCCATTTTCTATTTTGTGCTCATCCGTCCGCAGCAGCGTCAGCGCAAGGCGCACGACGAGCTCGTGAAAGCGCTGAAAAAAGGCGATGAGATCACCACCGCCGGCGGTGTGATTGGCGAGGTGGTGTCCATTCAGTCAAAGGACGTGCCGGCACTGGAAGACCGCATCACCATCAAGTCTGGTGATTCCCGCATGATCATTGAACGCGGCAAGATCGTACGGGTCGGCAGCGGGCCCGCCAACGGCTGAGGGTTGCGTGGCACGACTCGATATTCATGTGCTTGGGTCGCCGATCCTGCGGCAGGAAACAGAACTGATCACACAGTTCACTCCTGAGCTGCGACGTCTGGCCGACGATATGTTCGATACCATGGAAGCGGCCAATGGGGTTGGACTGGCGGCGCCACAGGTCGGGCGACTCGAACGGCTGACCGTCGTCCAGGTGGAAGACGAGCGATTTGCGCTCGTCAACCCGGAAATCATCAGGCGCGAGGGCAAAATTCGTTGGGAAGAAGGGTGCCTCTCGATCCCTGAGGTGTACGCCGATGTGGATCGTTCGGCCGAGGTGACGGTGCGTGCTCATGATCTGGATGGACAGATCGTTGAAGTGACGGGTAAGGATCTACTCGCGGTGTGTCTGCAGCACGAAATCGACCACCTGCACGGCAAACTGTTTCTCGATCGACTCTCGTTGCTGAAACGACGCGCCGCGATGAAGACATGGGAAGAAGAGAAGGTCAAGTTTCCAAGGCTGTTGCGGATTTTGCCCGTTGGCGATTTGCCTCCCGAACGAGAGGGTGGCGCAGCGACCAACGATTGATCGGTTTTTCGCCATCGTTCCGGTTCGCGCATGCGCATTCTGTTCTGGGGTACTCCTGACTTCGCTGTTCCACCGCTGCTCGCGCTGCTTGGCGAGGGGCACGATGTCGTCGGCGTTGTCACGCAACCCGACAAAGCCCGCGGTCGCTCGCGCTCTCAGCTTGATCCGTCGCCAGTCAAGTCTGTGGCGCTCGCAGAAGGACTACCCGTGCTGCAGCCGGAGAAGCCGCGCGGCGATGCGTTCATGTCGGAGATGGCAGCACTGGAGCCGGAACTGAGTGTCGTCGTGGCGTACGGACACATTCTCCCGCGCGTGGTGATTGATGCGCCGCGGCTCGGTACGCTCAACATTCACGCCTCACTATTGCCGGCACTGCGCGGTGCCGCACCCATTCAGGCGTCGATTCTCGAAGGTCACGCGGAAACGGGCATCACGATCATGCGCATGGTACCCGCGCTCGACGCCGGGCCGATGTTGCATGTGGTGCGTACCCCCATCGCCAACGATACCACGTACGGGGAGTTGCACGATCAGCTCGCGGAGCTTGGCGCCCTCGCCATTGTGCAGGCACTGGCGCTGCTCGAAGCCGGTGCCATGCACGAAGTCCCGCAGGATGACGACGCGGCCACGTACGCTCCCAAGATTGATCGCGGATCGGCCGCACTGTACTTCAATCGTGATGCGATCAATGTGGCGCGCGTGATCCGCGCCTTCGATCCCAAACCGGGCGCGCACACGCTGCTCGACGGCGCGGCCGTCAAGCTGTTCGGCGTGCGCGTGATTGCAGCGTCCGATGATGATCTGACCGACGACGCGCTGCGCGCCAGTCGCCCCGGCACCATTCGCACGATCGACGAGGAAGGGCTCGTCATCCGCTGTGGTGATGGCGCGGTGCGGGTCGCGCAGGTGCAGCCCGCGGGAAAGGGCCGTCTCGCACCCGTCGACTGGATGCGCGGTCGCGGCGTGCAGATAGGCGACCGCTTAGGCGACGACAGCGGAACTGGCTACATTACCTCGCATGACGCCAGTGGAGAAAACTGACGGGGCCTCTGGTCCGGACGTGCGCGTGCGCGAGCCTGAACAAGGCGGCGCCGGCGGCTCCGGCCGTGCGCCGTATCGAGGCCC
>JBGTOG010000080.1:0-28464 GCA_041742675.1 Gemmatimonadaceae bacterium
CGGCCGCCGCCCTGCGCGAGCGCGACGGAGCCATGGAACGCAACTGCCAGCGTGCCAACGAGGAGGGAGTTTCTTAGCATGTCTTGGGAGTGGTGGGGGACGCCGAACGCGAGCTATTCAGGATACGCGCCCGGGGGGCGGTGCGCTGTCGCGTCCGGTTTGTGGCGCCAGTGTGCGTCCCACTCGGGACCTGACGTTCTGAGGACTTTGCGCGACGGCGGGCGAGACCAGGTGACGGGCAGGCGTCCACGCCTTATCGTGCGAGTGAAGGGACATCACACAGTCCTGGTTTCTCCTGCAAAGCAAGTCGGCCTCGTTGACCTTATACTCCGCGTCCACACCCGCTCCGAGCTCCCCGGGGCGCGCCACGGCCACCCCCCGCAACCGACTCGCGAGACGCTTCAGCCTGCTGGCAGTCCTCGTCGCGTGCGGCGCCTGCGAAAGCCCCTCCGCACCCGGGGCGCCAGGCGTTACCGTGCTGACGGAGAAGGCACTGTCCGACACGATTGGCGCGCGTCTTCAAACGCCAGTGATCGTCGAAGCGCGGGACGAGAACGGTGCGATCGCTGCGGGTGTGTCGGTGTCATTCGTCATCGAAAACACGCCACCGCAAGCGGCCGTTCAAGGGATCGCATCCGCCCTGTCGGGACCGTTTCAAAGCGCCGTGACTGTAGTCTCGAATTCGCGCGGACGAGCCCAGGCGTTTGTTCGCCTCGGGAATGCCGGCATTGGTTTCGTTACGATTAGCGCCCCCGGAACCGCCGATCCGCGCACGGTCACCGTCACCACCACGCCGGGCGGCGCCGTCCGGCTCCTGATTCGGCCCCGCGATACTGCCGCAACATTGGGAACGGATCACACGATCCGCGCGCACGTGGTCGATCGTCTCGACAATCCGAGGAGTGACTATGTCCAGATCACGGCCACCGGTCCCGCCGTCCTCTCAGATTCGCAGCTGACGGGGACCAGTGTGGGCGTCGTCGAAATCGAAGCGCTCTCCACTCGATTCAGTGCGTCCGGTACGGTCACCATTGTCCCACCAGGGCAGCTTGCCGCCACCTTCGGTGCGGGCAGCCCAGGCTATCGGGGCGGCATCATGATGTTTCGCACCGACGGAAGCGGGGTGAAGGTGCTGTATCAGACGGGCTACTCAAGCTCTACGGCACCAGAAACCAAATGGCCCGCCTGGAGTCCAAAGGGCGATCGGCTGGCCTTCGTCGATATGCAACAGCTGCGGGTCGTAGACACGATGGGAAACGTCTCGGTCCTCGTGGCCAGCGGGGTCAGCCAGAACGTTCAGCCGCAGTACAGTGCAGATGGCGCATGGATCTACTTCGTGGGAGGCCTGTTTTTCGAGCCGCACAAGCCGGCGCGCATTCCGGCGGAGGGAGGCACCCTTGAATATGTGAATGGGCCCGTGGAATGCGGGACCGACTCGTGGCCGTCCCCCCACCCCAACGGCCAGCTGATCGCCTACCACTCCACCTGCGACACGCTGAGCCCCATCGTCTTCACGATTCAAATCAAGGACCTGGTGGCCAACACGGTGCGGCGGACGCACGTGCTGGGTGCGTCGCCACGATGGTCGCCGACAGGCGAGCGTCTGGCCTTCCTGTCCGGCGGGCTTCGAAGCATGCGCGCGGATGGCACAGACAACAGACCGTTTCGCGCAATGTCGGACGCGCAGCGCGGATACAGCTGGTCACCCGATGGCCAGTGGGTAATCGGCGTGGGGCTGTTGGGACTGTCGCTCTTTTCGCTGGAGACCAACCAGGTGCTGCCCTTGCCATTTCGCGGGCCCAATGGGGGCGAGATCGGTCAGCCGACGTGGCTGCTGCCGATGCGTGATGGGCAGTGAGCGCTACGCTCGTCTCAGGGCACGATCACTGTGAAGCGAAGCTCGCCAAACGGTGTCGCTCGTCCCGCCGACAGTGCCGCCGGCATCCGAATCGTGAGCGTCTGGCGACCAGGGGCCAGTCCCAGTACCGAGTCCGGTCGTGCGAGCGAGACCGCAGGTCCCCGCTCGAGCGAGAATTGATATGAGGAGCGCACGCGTCCCAGTGAACGCCCACTCGAATCAACGGCGATGATGCGCAGCATGCCAGTGGTGATCGCACTGCCCACAGGAATCACCACGGAATCGGGATCGGCGCGCAGCATGGCGACCTTCTCGCCGAGCGAATCCAGAGCACGGGACGACAACTCCGCTTCGCCGGCTCGGGCACTCGCGGCTCGCGCGGCCTCCGCCACTCTGACCCGCGCCAGCCGTGAGGCCGCTGCGGAGTCACCGCCGCTGGCCAGCGTGCTGAGAATGGCTTCCTGCGTCTTGTGCCGCCACTGAAATCGATAGCTGAAGCTGACGGCGCGTGAATCAACGGCGGGCTCAACTTCCAGCACCGTTTTGCGCTTTCCCGGTTCGACCGTTGTTTCCATTTCGTTCAAGCCGCATACGTAGCCCACGTTGCTGCAGCTTCCGAGCACCACCTGCGTCACGACGATGGGGACGGTGGACAGGTTTTCGATGCGTATCACCTTCGTATTGCCCTGTCCCGGTTTCGCTTCCATCGTGGTGCGAATTGTGGTGTTGCTTGGGGCGACGTACCGATCCTGCGATGATGCGGACAGGGGGGAAATGCACAGCAGCGCCGCGGCAACGACGGTAGTTGTCTTTCGCATGGCGATAGGCATGGCGATAGGAATGGCGAAACGAGACATGGCTGTCGGCGCACATCGAGGAAACGTCATCGGCAACGCTGCATGCCTGGAAGAGGATTCTGTCAAGGATCATTGATTATACGGCGCCGTCCCGGCCTGCGTGAGCACCCACGGGGAAGCTGTTACGCTATCGCGAAGCGTCACCGCGCCGCACTTTGTTGGCGGCGCTGCAACGAGCGTCGGATGTCAGGCCAGAACCGGAAACATCAGCGAGGTGTCGTGACTGCACGCATCCATCTCTACCGCACCTCTTTCAACCGCGCCGCACTGGCCCTCATCGCGCTGCTGGTCGGATGTGGCAGCGCAGACAACGACCAACTCGGCACATGGCAGTCAGAGCGCGAGACGATTGGCGACACGATCATCGTCCGCACGCTGTCCGGTAGCGTCTGGGGCGACTCGGCGGTGATGCGCGAGGATCTCGCGATTGGTGTGCTTGAGGGACAGGAAGAGCTGATGTTCGGTCGTATTGGGGAATTGGCCGTCGACACATCGGGTGGCATGTACGTGTTTGACGGCAGCGTGCCGGCGCTGCGCTTCTTCGACGCCAGCGGCAACTACGTGCGCACGCTCGGCGGCAAGGGAAGTGGTCCCGGAGAATATCGGGACGCGGCACTCGGACTGGCGGTGCGGAGTGACGGTCGCATTGTGCTTCGCGATCCGCGCAACTCACGTCTCATCGTGTACGAGCCCGATGGCACGCCGTCAACGCAGCTACCGGTGGCAAGCGGACTCTTCACGGGAAATGCAATGGTCCTCGATACAGCGGATCATGCGTATCTCAAAGTGTTGCTCTCTGAACCGGAAAAGGACCGTCCCTGGAATATCGGATTGCTGCACCTTGATGCGCAGGGACGCATTGTGGATTCCATTGCCGTTCCCGCGATCGCGGGCGAACCCACGAACGCTGGCGGGGCATTTCTCCCAGCCAAGCTGTGGGCGTGGAGTCCGCTCGGATACATGGTCGTGGGTGTGAACAGTACGTACCGATTCGATCTCCGACCGCCAAACGGCAAAGTGATCCGAATAGAGCGCAACACTCCCACCGTGTCGGTGCTGCCAGAGGAGCGAGCCGAGCGCGAGGCCGTGAACGATTGGTATCGGAAATATCAGGGACAGTTCATGACGGCGGAGCTGCCGCCGGTGCCCTCAACCAAGCCGGCGTATCGTGGATTTCTGATCGGCCAGGATGGCCGCGTGTGGGTGATGCGCCACGTGACCGCGGAGCGCTTGGGCGAGGCAACCGAAGGCACGCCTCAGCGCCAGCCATCACCGGCGTGGATCGAGCCGTCTGTCTATGATGTCTTCGAACCCGACGGCACATATCTCGGCCAGGTACGCGTGCCGAAAGGGACACGAGTGATGCTGGCGCGAGGGGAGACGGCGTGGGGAACGCGGGTGGGCGAAGATGGTGAGCTTCTTGTTGTGCGACTGCGTGTCGCGCACGGGGCAGACGCTGCGGTGCAGGAATAGAGTGGAGATTCAGACCATGAAAGATGGCATCGCGGGGCTTGAGCCGATTGACGACTGAGATGGATTCCGTTCCACCTCGCCTCGCCTCTGAAATCATCGCGTTCTATGACGCGGGATTTGAGGAGACGCGGCTCGAACATGGGGTCGCCCAGCTTGAAGCGCTACGCACGCGCCAGATTCTCGCGCACGCGATGCCGCCGGCGCCAGCCACCGTCCACGATGTAGGGGGGGGAGCCGGAGCGCATGCGTTCTGGCTCGCAGAACGAGGATACGCCGTCCATTTACTGGACCCTGCTGCACGCCTCGTCGCGGCGGCACATCATCGCAGTGCCACCGCTTCACACGCGCTCACCTCGGCGAATGTCGGAGACGCGCGTGCGCTTCCGTATGAGGATGCATGTGCCGACGCGTTATTGCTACTTGGTCCGCTGTATCATCTGACATCCGCTGCAGATCGCGCGTGCGCGCTGGGAGAAGCGCGCCGAGTGCTGCGGCCTGGCGGCGTGTTGTTTGCAGCGGCGATCTCGCGCTGGGCAGGGGCGCTCTATGGACTGGCGCACAATCTCTATGTGCAGCCAGGTTTCGACGACATGGTGCGCACAACGCTCGCGGACGGACAGAATCGAAATCCTGACGGGCTCGCAGGCGGGTTCACCACCGCGTATTTCCATCGCCCGGAGGATTTGGTCACAGAGGTCGGCGACGCCGGATTCGTTGCAGGAACACTGCACGGCGTGGAAGGGCCGGCGAGTCTGTTGCCGGACTTCGAGGGACGTTGGCGTGATCCGGTCCAGCGACAGACGATCACGCGGCTGGCGGAGACGCTCAGCACCGAACCGTCGCTGCTCGGCATGAGCGCCCATTTGTTGCTTGTGGCGTACGCACCTGCCGCCTGACACTGTGCAACGAGACGGCCAACTGCATCCAGCGATGTGCACGGTATCGTCGATCACGGCCGGCCTGCGACAGGCGTGAGGTCATCGCGGCTGTGTCAACAACACGCTCCACGTGTACTCGCGTAAGGAGGTACTGCCACTTATGCACGCATTTCGTATTTTCCTGACTGTTCTCACTGTTGGCGCACTTGCCGCCTGCCAGTCGGATGCCATCGAGCCATCAAGTTCGGCGCCTGACGTTGTCACAGCATTTGTTGTGGCCGTCGATTCGCCGACCGACTACACGCGTGTGCTGGTAAACGATGGCGGACTGCTCGCGTCGCCTGGAACGACTCGGCAATACTCTCTCGTTGTGACACCAGCGACGACAATCTTTCTTCGCCAGCGCGGTGGCAGCCTCGTGCCAGCTCGTGCCATGACCGGCACCATTGAGTTTCGCTGTCGCTGTTGTGAAGAAATGCACAAAGGATTGCCAGCCTGGCAACCGTTGCTGCATTCTGCGATGTCTTAGTGGCTGAATAGCGTGGGCGCAAACGAGACAGTGCTGTGAGCGATCCCGGACATCCTTTGATCAGCCGCGCGATTCCCACCTTGCGAGTCGCCAGTGCACACGCGGCGTTCCCGACCTATGCAGCCCTGGGCTTCCATGTAGCCTGGGAGCACCAGCTTACCACCGATGCGCCGCGCCTCGTGTGCATACGCCAGGGTGACGTCGAGCTGTTTCTGACCGAACATCGCGTGACTGACTTCGGTGCGGTGGTGTATTTCGTGACCCGCGATGTGGACGCGCTGGTGGTTGCGGCAAGCGAGGCAGGTGTCACGCCGACGTTTGGACCGGAGGACCGACCGTGGGGCGACCGGGAAGCGTACTTTCAGGATCGCGACGGAAACACGCTGCGATTCGGTCAGACACGACATGTGTAGGTGTCGGGCGCTGTAACTGAGCGCTACCGCTCAGTCGCTGTTCGCAATGAGATCTACGAGCCGATCCGGATACGCCTCGTTGGCCATTCGCTCTGCAAACGCGAGAGCGTTCGAGTGGTAGTTATCGTTGTCGTACAAATCGCGCAGTCTCGTTTCGAAGACGTCTGCCGTCAGCGTGTTGATGGCTATGCCTTCGGGCCCCAGTCCGCGTGCATGCACAGTGTGCGCCCAGAACGGCTGATCGAGCGCGTGCGGCACCACAAGGCTCGCGCGACCGTACTTGAGTGCCATGTGCGTAGAGCCGGATCCGCCGTGGTGCACCACGGCGTGTATTTTCGGAAACAGCCAGTCGTACGGAATGTTGTCGACAAAGTGCACGTGCTCAGGCGGGTTCTGGATGCGTTCGAGACCACCCCATGAGGTGTTGATGATGACGGGAATCCCGGTGCGTGTCAAAACTTCAACGATGCTGCGTGTCTTCTGCAGCGGTTCGGTATTCGTCATGCTGCCAAAACTGATCAGCACAATCTTGTGGTGCTTCGCGAGAAACTTGAGTAGCTCATCACTGGGTTGCCAGCCAACCGTCTTGTCGCGCTCGAAATAGCCCACAACGTGCGCCGTCTCCGGCCAGTAGTCTGGTCGCGCAAACAGGCTTGGTGACACCGTATAGATGGTGCGCTCCGTTTCCAGCATCGCCTGTTTGATTGCGGACACGGACAAACGCACACCGACATACTCACTTGCATACGGCTTCATAAAGCGCTGCACGGCGACTGCCTTGATCGTGTTGATCAGCCAGAAGCTGGCACGGTTGAGCGTGTTTCCCCAATCCTTCCACATGGGCGCGAAGTCATATACGGCGTGCGCCAGTCCGGGGACAGGACTGAGCATGATCGCACAGCCAGGACGCGTCATGCCCCACACGATTGCGGTGTTGCATTTGGGGTGATACACAATGCGGTCCGGCGCTTCCTCGCGTTGCACGCGGTGCTGCACGGCAACCGATTCGCGCGCGAGGTGCATACCCTTGCGGGCCAGCGTTGCCCAGTTCTTGATGCGGCTCGCGCTGGAGCCACCGCCACCGAGTATCTCCTTGGCGGCACTGCCGTCAATCAGCTTCAGGAACTCAGCGCTGAATGCATGAAAGCGAAAGCCCATCGACTCCGTCACGGAGCGAAACTGTTCGGGAAACAGACAGACGACCTCCCAGCCTCGGTTGCGAAGGATTTCGCCGACGGCCAGAAAAGGTTCGATATCACCGCGCGTTCCCATTGAGATGAGGAGCGCTTTCATGTGAGCAGTGCCAGCGCCGATCCAGGCACGGTGTTGGTGTGTGTCAACGTTTCATCGCTCGCGAATAGACATGCTTTCAATCAATACACAACCTGCGCCCCAAGCGACACACTCCGACGCGGGCCAGTATCCCAGGGCAGACGCGTCGCGTTCGACGCTCCGGTTTGCGCTTCTGCGTGACCGTATTGCAGAGTCAGCTCGGCTCGCTGTATGCGTCGCGTGATGCCAATGTTCACCATGGATTGCTTCCAGCTGTACCTGCCGTGACGGTCCAGTGAGGAAACAGAGTCGGCGTACGTGAGCTGTGCCAGATGGTTGCCGACATGCCTGCCGGAGTTCGCGCCGATTCCCGCCGTCAGCCCCCACTCCCCGCCCGAGACGCTCCCTTGAAGTCGAACTGCCGTCACGTTGATCCGATCGACGCGAAGGGCCGCCTGTGCCGAGGTGGCGGGAGCTGTGGGAGCGAACGATGATTCGTAGCTCGCCCCCGGGATCGAGCCGCGCAGGATCGAGAGCGACAGGTTCCGCCGGTGCTCACGATCCGTCAGCAATCCAAGACGAGCGCCAAATCCGGTGGCGAGTACATTCGAGGCATCGCCAGGCGCTGAGCTGGTCACGCTGGCTACACGCGCCAGTCCATCCAGGCCGAGCGTTGAGTAGCGCTGTGAGCGCACGCTGAGCCCGGGCAGGATTCGCACGGCGCCGTCCAGCACGATTGTCTGTGAATTGGCGCCGCGTGCGCCGATGCCGCCCCCCGGAACGGCTGCGGGGTTGGCGTCAGCCGTTGAGAGATCTGGGCGATACCCGTTTGAGGCCACCACGCGCACCCCGACAGCGGCGCGCTGATTGCCCAGCGCCGCGCCACCCACTAGCGGAGCCCCCGGGTCAAAGACCTCGGCCGCTCGCTGCGCCGCGACCATGTTGGCGCCTGCCTGCAGCTGCTCCGCGATGCGCTCGAGACGGGGGTCTCGATCGATTGGGACCAGGCACCCGCTCAGAAATACGGAGCAACTCAGGGCGGTCAGAACACAGGAGGAGTGGGCGCTCGGGGCTGGCGACTGTGGCACGCAAGGGCGCAACATGATGAAATCCTCGGATCGATGGAGGGGGACGTGAGCCTGCACTCCATGGTGCGTCCAGCCGTTTCGTCCATCCATCCGTCAACTGACGTAGGAGCGGTGCCGTGTGCCATTTTCATAGGCGTCGAATCCACAGTCGTCCTTCCGACAGAGAGCGGGCAACGCCGAATGACAAGCCAACAGCACGACCTCGCGATCCCGATTCTGCCCAGTCGCTCCGTGAGCGACACGGTCGCCTTTTACCAGCGCCTCGGTTTCGAAGGCGGAGCGCACGCGTATGACAGTGGCTACGCCATTCTGCGACGTGGCACTGTCGAGCTGCACTTCTTCACACATCGTGAACTCGTGCCAGCACAATCGTCGGCTGGCTGCTACATCCGCGTGACGGACGTCGAGCCCTTCTATCGTGCGTGCGAGTTATGTGCGTTGCCCCGCACAGGCATCCCGCGTATGGATGTGCTCGAAGACAAGCCGTGGGGGCTTCGCGAGTTTGCGATTGTCGACCCGGATGGAAACCTGATTCGGATTGGGCAGGTGCGCGCATGACCGGCATGAGGCGTGGCGATACTTCGGTCGGACGATCGGGAAAATCGTTGAAATGCCTTGGATAGCGCGGAGCGATGGTACAACGAGCAGCGCAAGCGTGTATGAACGCGCTCCGCACTTTACCAGTACCAGGCGCTGTACGCGCAGATTCCCTCATCGGATACCCCCATGAAACAGACCACGGAGTTCGCTGCCGTTGCCGATGCAATGGCAAAGATGGATTTCTGCATGATGCAGACGGTCGGGGAACACGGCGTCAACACGCGCCCCATGTCCAACAACGGCGAAGTGCGATACGATGGCACAAATTGGTTCTTCGCAAGCACCGATTCTTCACAGGTGGCTGAGATCGCCAACGACAACCGTGTGCACCTGACGTTCGCCGACAATGCAAGCCCGAGTTTCATCTCTGTCTGGGGAACCGGAACAGTGATCAACGACGCGGACCTGAAGAGAACGCTCTGGCACCCATCGATGGAGCGGTGGCTCGAGAATGGTCCGGATGATCCGGATGTTGTGCTTATCAAAGTCACGGCGGAGCGAATCCAGACATGGGGACGTCTTGGAGATCACGTCCTCGAATAGCGCTTCATCACGAGCGTGAGTAATCGCACAGTGTGACGTGTGCATCACCGGATCGTGGCGGCAGGCGTCGGGTATTGCAAAGGTCATTACACCTCTTCTCTTGCGACCTGCCGATGCCCACACGACCGCTCGTGCCCAGCCTGCTGTTCCTTCTCGCCTGTAGTGCGTGCACCAGCAATGATACGCAACAGACACGCACCGATAGCGCGAGTGACTCGGCCGCCATCGCCCTCGAAGCCTCGCGTCAGGTCGCGTCGGCAGATTCGGCGGCGCGACAATCGCGTCTTCGCACGCTTCAGGCGACACCGGACGATCTTGCTGCGCGCGACTCAGCGGAGATTCGCGTTGAGGTGGACCTCGCCGCGCGACGTGTTCGAGTGCTGGGTGCAGGCTCAGATACCCTGGCACAGCATGATATCGCGATCGGATCTGCGGAGTGGCCCACGCGCACCGGCGAGTGGACGATCGGTCAGGTCGTGCTCAACCCCGAGTGGATTCCGCCGACCGAAGAGTCATGGGCCGAGGACGAGAAAGTGAGTGCGCCCGGCGATCCGGACAATCCACTTGGTCACGCGCAACTTGTGTACGATCTGCCACGCAGCATTCATGGGACGAATGCCCCAGCGTCCATTGGCAAGGCGGTGTCGCACGGCTCAGTTCGCGCGACGAACGAGTCGGTGCTGTCTATGGCGCAGCTGCTGATGGAATACACGGGTGTCGACGGTGCGGCTCAGTTAGTTCAGGCTGCGCAAAGTGAGCGCACCATCAAGCGTGTGGTCGACTTGCCGCGGCATGTGCCCATTCGGGTGTTTTGACTGGAAGCGTCGTCGCCTTCGGGCTCGGGTTTGGGCTTAAATAGCCTTCTGTGTGACACGCGGCGCTTGACCAGCATGCGATGCAGGTGGTGTGCGTGGCGCGCTGATCAAGGCGCGCAATGCGAAGGCGAATACGATGCCAAGCATGCCGCGAGCAACGTCTGCCAAGTGGTCCCCCTGCACACCGTAGACAACTCCCTGCCCGCCAGCAATGAGCAAAGCGACGGATATCATCAGCGCTACTCCCATCCGTAGTGGGCTGGTCGGATCCCATGTGGTCCAACTGAAGACGGCCGCCGCGCGCCGACCTGCCCACCATAGGAGCAGCGCCAGCATCGGGGTCACAGCGAGCCAGGCCACCGTGTACCCGACAATTCCGATCATTATCGAGTCTGACTCAGGAGGGAAGGATCCCCGCCTCAGCTCTTCATCGTAAAATTTAACGTTCGCGATCGGCGCAGTGAGCCACCACACGGCGGCAATCGTGACGACTCTCCAGCGCGTCAATGAGAAGTAGCGTACTCTCACGCGGCGCACTTCCCTCACATGCACACTCCGACTGCCGCCGCCGCCTCGCGGCGCAACCCGTCGGCATAACCATCAGTTCCACGAATGATGCGGTCCTGCTCGCGCAGCATATCGCATCCGCCTGACCGATCACCCCGTGCGTAGCGCAGGGAGCCGAGTGCACGAAGTGTCGCCGCCAGGTTCGAACTGCGCGCGGGTCCGCGCCGTTGAATCGTCAGTGCGTGTACCAGGAGCGACTCGGCAGGTGCCCACTGCTCCGCTGCCATCAACAGCTGCGCGTAGTGCACCTCGTCGGCGGCGATGTCATCGTGATCGCGACCGAGCAGACGATAACGAATATCAAGTCCATGGCGCACCAGCGCGCGCGCCGAGTCGCTCTTGCCAAGACCGTTCAGAGCCATGCCGAGATTGATGTATCCATTGCCCACCTCCGGGTTGTCCTCGCCATAGCGTTCACGCACAATTCCCAGCGCGAAGGCGTAGTGCGCTCGTGCTTCCGCATACGTACCGCGCTCATGCAACGCATGCCCGAGATTGCGGTGACTCTGTGCGATGAGCAGTGGCTCCTGCGGACGTCGCATCGAGTCCATGGCGAGCGCGCGTCGAATGAGACTGTCCGCTTCGCTCGTATACCCGCGTCGCGTCAGATGCACGCCGAGCGCGTTCAGCCCACGAGCAACACTGCGAGCGGTATCGCCCTTGAGTCGAATCCACAGATCCAGGCTCTGTCGAAGCTCAGCCTCACCGTCCTTGCCACCACCGACATAGCTCAGCACCAGCCCCAGATTTTGCAGCTGCGCTGCCATCTGCAAACGATCGGGACGCGGGCTTCGCGCTTCATGTGAGAGTGCGAGGCGTGATGCGCGGATAGCGCTCGTGAAATCACCCACACCAAAGTAGGCGGAACTGATCTGCGACAGCAGCCGCGACGCGTCGCTGGGCGAATCCGTGAACTCGCGTTCAATGTGCGCGACGGCGCTGTCAAGCATACGGATCGGCGTTGGCACACCACTGGTTGTCGCATACGGATACATGGATCCGAACATGCCCAGCAGAAAATCGTTCACACGTTCGGCTCGATCGCGCTCGGCAATCACCGCCGTGGCTTCGGCACGGATTCGTCGAGACTGCAGCAGGGTCACGGCCGTAAACGACACAAGCACCACCGACGCTACGGTACCCAGCATGACCGCGGTGCGATGCCGCATCCAGAATCGTGCGAGACGGTAGCCAGCGGTGGCGGGTCTGGCACGTACCGGGCGATTCGCGAGAAGCCGCTCCACGTCACTCGCGAGTGCGTCAACCGTGCGATAGCGGCCGCTTGGCGCAAAGCGCAGTGCAGTGGACAGGATGGCATCGAGATCCGGCGAAATCTCAAGCTCCGTGCGCGATACGCTCGACGCGGCCGGCACATCATCGCGCGCCAACACGTCGAGCCAGCGATGTGGTGGCACGTGGCCAAGATCGACCGGTCGGCGACTCGTGAGCAGTTCATACAGCAGCACACCCAGTGAATACACATCACTGGCGGTGGAGACCGCATCGCCACGCAGCTGCTCCGGACTGGCGTAGGCCGGTGTCACCAGCATGGTCGCAGCCGCGTCACGGCCGTCGACCGAGGCGACGTCAATACCCGCGTCCGAATCGGCGAGCACTTTGGCAATGCCAAAGTCCAGCAGCTTCACCGTGCCACCACTGGTCACGAGGACATTCGACGGCTTGATGTCACGATGAATCACCAGATTCTCGTGCGCGAACTGCACCGCGGCACAGGTTTGCAGGAACAGCTGCAAGCGCGCTGTGAGCGACAAGTTGGCTTGCGTCGCGTGCTCCACAAGCGACAACCCTTCCACGTATTCCATGGCAAAATACGGGCGGCCGTCCTGCGCCACACCGCCGTCGAGCAAACGCGCAATGTTCGCGTGCACCAAGCGAGCCAGCGTCTGCCGTTCGTTCAGGAAGCGACGCTCGAAGGTCGTGTCTGTGCCCGGACTGTGCCGCACCACCTTGAGTGCGACGGGCATGTCGAACTGCCCGTCCGCGCGCTCGGCGTAGTACACCACGCCCATGCCACCTTCGCCGATGCGCCGTGCAATGCGATACGGCCCAACCAATGATCCGGAATCGAGCAGCTCGCTCTGATGCGGTTCGACAAACTCAGGCAGCAGTGGAGCGGCCAGATCGAGCGCTGTACCCGTGAAGATGTGCTCATCATGACTGAGCATCTGTACGATGGCGTCGTGCAGCTCGCGATCGGTACGCGCGCAATCGGCGAGCCATGCGTCGCGATCAGCGCCGGACAGGTCCAGCACCGTGTCGAGTGCGGGCTCGAGCCGAGCCCAGAGATTGTGCGACTCCAGTGGGTGGCTCACGTGATCACCGGCAATCAGTGTGTGAGAGAAGGGACAGCCGTACCCCTAAGGCGTCGTTTGAGGGGCATCTCCGGACATGACCGCCGCCAGCCATCCCTTGGCCTTGAGCCAGTCGCGGCGAATGGTGCGCGTGGTCACGCCGAGCGCCGCGGCCGTTTCCTCCTCGCTCATCCCGATGAAGAAGCGGCACTCCACTACCTGAACGAGTCGTGGCGACAGCGCACCAAGGCGTGTCAACGCGTCGTCGAGCGCTACCAGGGTTTCGGCCGACTCCTCAACAGAGAGCTGCACTTTTTCAAGATCGATGGCAATTGGTGCGTCACCGCGCTTGAGCGCGTGTCGTCGGCGCGCATGATCAATGAGAATGTGCCGCATCGCAGTAGCGGACACGGCGAGAAAGCGGTTCCGGTCCTCCCATGGCACGCGCGCGGAGTCAACCAGACGCAGATACGCTTCGTGGACCAACGACGTGGTGTCAAGCGTATGGCCGGTCCTCTCATTGTTGAGTGCCTGTCGCGCGATGCGGCGCAACTCCTCATAGACCAGTGGAAAGACGGCCTGCGCGAGCGACGGATCGGCGCCGAGAGAGAGGACTTGCTCGGTGAGATCGCGGGAGTTGTCGGTCATGCTGGCATCGCGGCGGAGAGCATACCCGCTAAGGTACGCGGAAGAGTCCGCTAGCAGGAGGGGCATTGCCGCACGATACTGCGGCAATCGGGCCGGACTTCGCGGCCTTCGGGTCCGACGCCTACCGCAGGCGCACGATCGGCGCGTCCTGTTCAAAATCGTACATCGTGAGTCGACGCAGTCGATAGTACGCCACCCAGTAGCCACGCAGCGCCTGCAGGTAGGACTGCAAGGCGGCGTCTTTTTCCGTTTGTGCCTGATACAGGTTGTCGATGCCAATGCGTCCGATCACGTATCGATTCTTGGCCACATCAAAGCGTTTGCTGCCAACCGTGTCCGCCTTGGCTGCGACTTCGAGTTGACGCTCCGCGAGCGAGAGCTGCAGCGCCGCAAAATGCGCATCCTGAATGGTTTGTTCGCGCGACTGACGGTTCGTGAACTCCTGTCGCGTGAAATCGGCTTTCGCAGCCTCGATCTGTCCGCTGCGCACGCCCCACTGCCACACGGGCACCTGCACACCCACGGAGAACCGCTGCGCCTGTCGCAGGTCCTGATACACGGCGCCAGCATCCGCGCCTGTTTGATTGAAGCCCACCGACGCCTGCAGCGACGCACCGGGCCCGGTGCCGAATCGCGCTTCGGAGATTCGGCGCTCAGCCTGCACTTCGGTAAGTTCGAGTTCCTGCAGCGCCGCCCGATTGCGCAGCGCTTCACGCACCGCGAGTGCGGTATCGGCAATCACGCGAGGAATCTCGGTAGGCACCAGTAGTTGGACGGGCGCACCGATTGGCAGATCGAGAGTCAGGCGCAGTGCGGCCAGCGTGCGATCATGATCGAGGCGTGCGGCGTCAACGGCATTGCGCGCGCGCAGCAACGCCAGCTCACTCTGCAGCAGATCGTTCTCGCCAATACGTCCCACCTCAAAGCGACCTTCGTTGAGCGTGTAGAGACTGTCGTTGACGGCGACGTTCGTTTCCGCATTCTCAAGCCCAACGCGAGCGTTGAAGTGATCGAAGAATACGTTCGTCGTTTGAATCGCAATCTCCTCCAGCGCCTCCGCAAACGTGCGCTCGGCGATGTCCATGCGTAGATCCTGCTCACGATTGTCCCATCGCTGACGGTTCGGGCGAAACAGATCCTGCCGAATGCCGATGAGCATGGGTGTGGACTGCCACGTGCGAAAATCGCGCTCGCCAGAAACATCGAGGCGAGACAGTGACGAGTTGACGAACAAATCACCACCCGTAAACGGTAGCCGCTGCGCGACCTGCATGGTGAGCGCGGCTTCGTTCTGCTGCTGTGGGCGGAACACGGTAGAGCCATCGGGCTGCAGCACCGGAATGATGGACCGGTTGTACACGGGCAGGTTGCCGTTGAGAGACAGCTGTGGCAACAGCGCTCCCGCAAACGCGCGATCGCGCTGACGTGCGGCCGAGCGTTGTGCGAGTGCGGCCTGCGCCTGTAGCCCTTGTCGCTGGGCACGCTCCACGGCGCTTTGCAGTGTGAACTCCATGGGCGCGGCTGTTTGTGCGTGTGCTGCATGCACAGGCGTTGCGAGTAGCGAGGTCAACGCCACCAGCGGTGCGAGAAGGGAGTATCTGTTCATTATTCGTAGCGGAGGCAAACGACGGGATCCTGTCGCGCGGCACGCCACGCGGGCACAATGCCGAACACCAGACCAACGGTGAGGGACACTCCGAAGGCAACGATTACGGACAGCGGTGCAACGAGCGTGCGAATACCCGCAAACTGCTCGATGGCGAAACTGATGCCTGTGCCAACGAGAATGCCAGCGGTCCCGCCGACGACGGAGATCAGCACGGCTTCCACCAGGAATTGCGCCAGAATGTTTTCCTGCGTCGCTCCCATGGCGCGCCGCACACCGATCTCGCGAATGCGTTCGAGAATCGACGCCAGCATGATGTTCATGATGCCAATGCCGCCCACGATCAGTGAGATCGATGCGATGGCGCCCAGAACCACATTGAAAATTGTTTTCGTGCGTTGTTCCTGTTTCAGCAGCAACTCAGGCACGGTGATCTGGTAGTCCACGACATCGTTGTGTCGACGGGCCAGCAATCGGCGCATGATGTCCGCCACCTGCGGCACCGCCGACGCTTCATTCACGCGCACAATGATGCGATCGAGCTGATGCGGGTTGGTGCGTTCGGCGCGCGTGTCCTCGTTCTCGGACTCACCGCCGCCAACCATGACCATTCCCTCGTCGCGCGCGGCCGCTTCCACCGCCTGACTCGTCAGTCGCGATCGGTCGCGAATGCGCAGCAACATGGTGCGCACGGGGACGAACACGTCCATCGAGGCATCGCGAATGCCGAGTTTGTCGGCGTTTTCGCCAACCACCTGGCGGTCGGCCAATACGCCAACCACGGTGAACCACTGGTCCCCAACCTTGATGCGACGGCCGATGGGTTCCTCGGTGGTGAAGAAGCGGTTGCGCACGCCATGGCCGATCACCGCGACGGCGCGCTCGCCAGTGGCCTGCGATGCGGCGAACAGTGTGCCTTGCGCAAGTGGAAGATTAAGCAGCCGGAAGTAGCTCGTATCAACACCCACCACGCGACCGGAACGCCGTACACCTTCACGTGTGATCGTGGTGTTCATCACCACTTCGCCCGACACCGCGTCGAGGCCGGGGATCACCGCCTGAATCGCTTCGACATCCTGCACGGTGAGGCCGGGCGAATACTTGCGTGGTTGTTTGTTGCCGGGCTCCGCGTCGGCCTTTCCTTCTTCCTGCTCGACGTACGGTGTGACCACCACATTGTTGGTGCCCAGCAGTCGCATCTGCTCCAGAATTTCCTGCTCAGCGCCTTTGCCGATCGCGAGCATGGCGATCACGGAGGCCACACCAAAGAGAATCCCCAGCGATGTCAGTCCCGCGCGCAGTCGATTGTGCGTGACCGCCTCAAGGGCGGTACGCAGAGCGAACATCGTTTGTGTGCTGATGCGCGCCCAGGTGGCGCGCCAGCGTTCAGGGCGTGTCACCAGCGAGCCGGCGTGTGGTTAACCCGCTCGCATCGGCAGGCGGCACAAGCAGAACCACCTCGTCGGCGTCGAGTCCGGCCGTCACCACAACGTGTGTATCGTTCATTGCGCCGGTGGCGATTTCCTGTCGGATGATCCGACCACTGCGGCGCACGAACGTGTAGGGCACGCTCTCCTCGGTTACGACCGCTTCAAGCGGTATGAAGAGCACATCCTCGATTCGTGCCGTTTCGATGATATTGCCAGTGGTCATGCCGGGTCGCAGCGTGGTGTCCGGCGCGCTCACATTGATCTTCACTTCGAAGACCTTTGCGTCCGAGTTGGGGCGCTGTTCACCGACATTGGCAACGGCGGCCACCGTGCCTTCGAGCTGCTTGTTGGGGTCTGAATCGAGCGTGATACGCACCGACTGTCCGACGGCCACTTTCCGTACATCGATTTCGTTGATGTACGTCATGGATTCCATCTTCGTGAGGTCCGGCAGCGTGGCGACCGCCGGTTCCCACGGATTCACCTGCGCGCCAGCGCCCTTCTTGCGCCCGTTCCATTCGCGCACGTAGATGACCATACCCGCGGCTGGCGCGCGCACGGTAAAGCCCTGCATCACTTCCATTACCACTTGCTGCATATTGCGCTGCCGCTCCAGGTCAGCACCCACTTCGCGCATTTTGGCCTGGGCCTGCTCCGTGCGTGTGACCAGGTCCTTGGTGCCCTGATCCAATGCGCGCTGCGCCCGCTCGTAATCAATTTCTGCCTGTCGCTGCACGCTTGGCGCTTCGAACTTGGCCTGATCGCGTGCGATGCGCTTCTCTTCGAGCGCGAGTTCCATGCCACGGAGATCTTCGCGCGCCTTGGACAGATTCAGTGTAGAGTCAAGCATCGCCTGTTCATACTGCGCTTCCGCCTTCTGCACGTTGAGCGCGGTTTCCTGCATTTTGCTGGCGAGTGTGGAGCGGTCCAACTCTGCAACGACATCGCCTTCCTTGACCAGCGTTCCCTCTGGCACGATGGTGGCAATCTTCATTTGAAACGCGCCGGCCTGTTGCGCATTGGCCGGACCCTGAATCTGCACGAAGGACGAGGATCGCAGTTCGCCAGCTGATGACACGGGCACGATAAAGTCGCCACGAGCAACGGTCGCGGTCAGCGACGTGTCGGTGGTTGGCCCGTCTGCAAACACCCAAGCGGCAGAGAGCAGCACCAGTACCACGATGGCGGCGATCGCTCGTCGGGAGCGGAGAAGCTGCATCGGTCGGAGTGCGAAAGGTGAGATGTCTGGCGCGAAGCACAACGCGATCGCGCATTCGACACTACTCAACCACTTCGCGGTTTACCTCGCCAGAGTACCGCGACCACCTTTAATCAAATCCTAACCGTGGTGTGACGAGCTCGTCCGTAAAATTTCTCTGAGTTTTGTTGCGTATGGCCGCTAGTAAACCAAAAAATACCGCTGCACTTCGCGCGGATCGCGTGACTTTGTCAACGCGAGCATGAGCAGAATGCGTGCCTTTTGCGGTGTCAGATGCTGCGACACGACACTTGGTGGCGCGTTGCGGTCCGCTCGAGTTGCGGAATCGACAGGGGACGGAGTGGCACTTGTATCGGCGCGGGTGCGCACTGCGTCCGCAGAATCAACGCCAGTAGCGGGTGCACGTGGCGCCGCATTCACGTTGTCTCCCGATGGGAACGCGGTCACCATCACGACACCCGCCTGTCGCAGCGCGCGATACGCCTCGCTCTCGCCCGGTGCGAAGCCGGTAGTCGCGACCACAACGCCGGCTGGCAGCGTATCGAAACGAGGCCCGGTTCCTCCAGGGTACGAAAACATCAATTCGACACGCGGCAGGGAATCCACTCCGATCAGATCGAACTCACTGTCGGGACCACGCCGACGCACGGGCGCGAAGAAAAATTCCGGACCTGCAGAGGCGACCACGCCAAGCATACCCATCTCACCGACGCCAAAGCCACCCACGCGCTGATACTCCTTGCGCACTTCGCGCGCCGAGAGAATGCGATCGTCCATGACAACGAGCACGCCCATGTCTCTCGCCTTCTCCGATGCCGCAGTACGCACCGCCGAGAGCAGGTTCATTGGTCCGTCGGGACTGATGCCGGTGGCCGGCCGCTGAGCTCCGACCACCACCACGGGTCGATCGTGCTTCACAGTGAGATACAGAAAGAACGCGGTTTCTTCGAGTCGATCGGTACCATGCGTGACCACAATGCCGGCCAGATCCGGCACCGAATCAAAGACGGCGTTAATGCGTCGTGCGAGTCTCACCCAGTGCTCTGGCGTAATGCGCGTACTCGCCACGTTGGCGAACTGTTCGGCCTCAACCCGTGCGTAGCGCAATAGCTCCGGCACGGACGCGACCACCTGTTCGGCCGTGAGCGTACCCGCGCGGTAACCGCCCAGTGTACCCGGTGCAGTTTGCACACCGGCGATGGTGCCGCCGGTGGCAATCACCAGAACTTTGGGCTTTGGTGTGGTGTCGGCAGTGGCGCGTGCCAAGGAGTCGCGCCGAGCGGTTGTGTCAGCCTGCTGTGCGACCGCAGGACTGGTGGGAGCCGCGATGGTGAAGCAAAGAACAAACGCCAGTGTGCGAAGGTGCTGTACCGACCGGCGAACGCCGGAGTTCGTGAAATATTCGTAGTGCATCGAAAGGGAAATCGTGGGAGAGGATGGCGCGCGTTCTTCAGTTAATACCAACACGTCCCTTGACCGATGCAATGATCGGTGCAGGATCAAATCCGATGCCATCCTTGAACACATGTGTGGTGTTGCGAATCGCAGAGGGATCGGCGGTGAGATCACCGCGCACGATCGCGAGATCGGCCAGCTTGCCGACCTCCACACTGCCAAGCTCCCTGTCGATACCAAGGACTTTCGCACCATTCAACGTCATGATCTGGACCACCTGCACCGGTGTGAAGCCCGCTTCGATGAGCAGTTCGTAGTTGCGCTGATCGCCGAATCCCGGGAGTGCGCCGCCGATACCTGTGGGATCAACACCGGAAGCGAGCAGTCCGCCGGCATCGTGAAACGCCTTTTCGAACGCCATGGCGTTCTTCAGCATGGGGATGGTGAGCGCTGGACTGGGGTTCTCATCGATGATCTTGCGTTGTGCGAGATACGCGGCGAGCACTTCGGGTGCCATGGCGTCGTAGGCTCGTTGATCTGTTGGCGGACGACCCGGAAAGACCAACTCGTAGACCGCGAGCGTGCTCGTCATGGGGACCTTGTGCTCGATCATCATGTTGATGGTCTCGTTCCACGCGCCGACCGATGGATTCGCGTTTTGCAGTGACGTGGCGGTGGCGAGAATGTTCGCGGGACAATCGTCCTTCTGCTTGCCTGGCGCAAAGTCACTCGCGGTGGGCAGTCCATGTTCGAGATTGTCGATGCCCATGGCGACCGCCTCACGAAACGACACCGAGCAGATGTGGCCAGTGACTTTCATGCCGCGTTTGTGCGCTTCATCAATGATCGCCTTGAGTTCTTCGCCGCGAATCGTTGTGTACGCCTTGAGCCACGTGGCGCCCTCGTCGCCCCAGTAGTTCACAAACCGGCGGGCCTGCTCCGGCGAATGAATCTCGGCCATATACCCACCACCTTCGCCGGTGAAATACGGGGCGGTGATATGAATGCGCGGACCGGGCGCCTGTCCGCGGTCGATCGATGCTTTGGCGTTGATGTCCTGATAGGGAGCGTTGCTGCCCGTGGTGCGCACCGTGGTCACGCCGGACGCGAGGTACAATCGCGTCGAGGTGTTTGTTGCGGCGACGCGCCGTCCGCCGGGCGCCGTGTAGAACAGGTGGTTGTGTACGCCCACGAGTCCGGGAATCAGCGTGTGTCCGGCGAGATCGATGGTACGTGCGTCGGCGGGCACGGGAGTGCTTGATGTGGGACCGACGGCGGCGATGCGGCCGTCTCGCAGAATCACTGTCTGCGCTGCCCGTGGAGCCGCGCCGGTCCCGTCAATGAGCAACACATTGGTGAGCGCGACCACCGGTTCGGCCACATTCACGTACGACCTGACCTGACGGCTCAGTTGGTCCACGCGTTGCGCCGGCAGCGGGCCAGAGATGCACAACATCGTCAGCACCGCCGCCAGAACTCGTTCTGTGTATCGCATCAGTTGTCCACCGTTGTTGTGTCGCATCATTCCTCCACCGTGAAGTGTGTCATCATGCCACTCTCTACATGTTCGGCGATATGACAGTGCAGCATCCAATGTCCGGAATTTGCGAACTCTACCACCAGATCAACCGTGCCGCCTGCCGGCAGCAGCACGGTGTCCTTCCACGCCTGATGTGCCGGATGAACCGACACCCCGTTTACGGCCACAATGCGAAACCGCTGCCCGTGCATATGAATAGGATGCTGCATGGCGTGCAGCGAGTTGCGCGGGTTCACAAGGCGCATCGTTCGTGTGTCGCCGAGCTTGACGTGAAACGAAGCGTCAAGGTTTTCATGTCCGCTTCGTGCGTCGCGGATGAACCAGTTCGCCTGCGCCGCCGTTGTTGCCCAGTTCATCATGGGCATGGTGCCGCTCCACTCGACGGGATGAAAGTAGGCAGAGTCGAGCAGCATCATGCGGGATGTGGTGAAGGGCAGATCACGCGTGCGCAGGCCAAACTCGAAGATGAAATCGGGTGTTGAGTCCGCTGCATCTGCCGGGTGCGTCCGCTCGATGGTTGAGTGCTGCCTGGAGTCTTGTGTTGCCACCGCACCGAGGTGGGACGTCGCAGGGGCGGACAGCGCAGCGGTGGGCCGCTGCGCAAGCGTCCACACGGCAAGCGTATCGCGCTGTGCCACGAACCGCCCGTACAGGTGATCGAGCGCCTGTACCTGATTCGTCAGCACGACAGGCCCCTCGCCGGTGGGTGTGACATCTACGGCGTAGCGTTCAGCAGGCGCCAATACCACACTGCCGATCGCAATCGGTTCGGGAAATGCGCCCATGTCAGCGGCCACAAGTGCAACCGTCGCATTGTGGAGAACGAGATTGAAGGTGCGCGTGTTGGCGGCGTTTGTGAACCAGACACGCACCGTTTCCCCCATCCGCATGGCGCCGGTGTGTCGCGGTTCGCCGTTCACAAGAAAGACGTTGCCAAACCGCCCCATCAACGCATGCGTGGGATGCTCCAGGCCGAAGGGCACGAGTCCGTCGTCACCAATCAGGATGTCGTCGAGCAAAAGAACTTCTTCGCGCGTGACTTCAGGCAGGCTGTCCATGCCTTGTACCATGAGATTTCCGGACAGGCCGAGGTCCTGCTGCATCTCTTCTCGCACATGCGGGTGATACCAGTACAGGCCGGCGTCCGGAAACTGCAGCGTGTAGACGAAGCGCTCGCCAGGCGATACGGGATCCTGACTCAGCGGCGGTGCGCCGTCCATGCGCCAGTCCTGTCGCAGTCCGTGCCAATGCACGCTTGAAGGTTGGTCGAGCTGATTCTCGAAGCGTACGGTGACACTGGTTCCGCGATCCACGTGGAGCAGTGGTCCTGGAATCTGACCGTTAAAGCCGAGCATCGTGTATTCGCGTCCATGAATGCGCTTGCGTACAGCACTGGCGGTCAGTTGCAGCGTGTCACCGTCGTGCAGTCGCACCAGACCGGATCGCGTCGCCCACGGTGTGTCCGCGCGGGCCTGTGGGAGCTGCGCGCCCACGCCAGGGCGCAGCGCCATCTCCGCGGGAAGCATGGCAAAACCTGCGGGCATCGGCACCGTGGTCCACTTGGTTGCGGCGCTGGCGCTGGCGGCGGCTGCAGGTGCTGCAGGCACACGGTGCTCGGCGTGATCCGCCGCACTTGCGGGTATGCGACCTGTCGTATCCTGCGCTCCGTGT
Organism: Gemmatimonadaceae bacterium; assembly: GCA_041742675.1. Taxonomy (GTDB): domain Bacteria; phylum Gemmatimonadota; class Gemmatimonadetes; order Gemmatimonadales; family Gemmatimonadaceae; genus JAABRT01. Next base: position 22,715 of record JBGTOG010000080.1, read on the forward strand.
GTTTCATGCGCACGCAGCGCATCTGCCGACATACCAAGCACACCCACCGCGAATTCCTGGAAGTCCGGTGGTTGCATGCGCGTGCTCGGCGACTCTCCGCGCAGTACGAGCGGTCCCGTACGCTCAGCCACCAACGAGTCAGATTCCGCAGTGACGAGCACGATGAACTGATTGAGCGCGATCTCAGGCAACGACGTGGTGCCGTTGTGTACAACGCCGAGCCTTGTCCACTCGCCGAATCGTGGCGTGGCGACCCACGCGATGTATACACGAGCCGCATCGTCAACAGCCTGCGGATCCGGCAGCCCGCTCAACGTGATGCGAGGACGATAGCGATGAATGCCATCGCGTGTCACCGCGACCGTGAACGGACCGGGCGCGATATCGAGTGCAACGTAACCGGCAGCTGGAGCCACTATGGCTGGTGCAGCGACAAGATGCAGACAGTACAAATCATCAGACGGCGCGTACGGTCCCGTCGGCACGCACGGATCTGGCTGCGGCTGTCCTGCAACGCCGAGCGCGACAACCCAGGACAGCAAGCTCACAGCATGCGCGACAGAAGCGTTGCGATGCCGAGGAAGCTCGCGAAACCAAAGACATCAGTGACGGTTGTGAGAATGATGGATGAGGATTGCGCCGGGTCCTGTCCAACCATCGTGAGCCCTGTCGGCACCAGCACGCCGGCGATACCGGCGGCCACCATGGACATCACCATCGAGGTGCCAATCACGATCGCGAGTCCGGCTGAGCGACTCCAGATCCATACACCGGCCGCGGTGGTCAACGACACCGCAACACCGTTCAACAGCGCAACCCCTGCTTCCTTGCGAACCACCGTGGGCCACTGGCCAATGCGAATCTCACGCATGGCCAGTCCGCGCATAGTGACGGCGAGTGCCTGCGCACCGGTATTGCCTGCCTGTCCGGCCACGACCGGCAGCAAGACCGCCAACGCGGTAAAGCGCGCGATCGTGTCTTCAAAGATCCCGACAACAGACGCTGCCAGAAACGCCGTGGCCAGATTGATTTGCAACCACGGCAGTCGTTTGCGTACGGCGAACGACACTGGTGACAGCGCGCGCTCCTGGCGGCTTGCACCAACCATGGACAGCATATCGGCTGCGACATCCTCCTGTGCGGCCAAGGCGAGTGTGTCATAGCGAATGACGCCGAGCAGGCGTTCTTCGAAATCCACGACTGGCAAGCTGGTGAGCCGCGCTTTGGTGAAGTGTTCAACCACTTCTTCCTGTGGATCGATGGCTTGCACAATAACCGACGGCACCATCAACGACTCAACCAGCGCATCTGGCTCAGCCAGCGCGAGTTGTTGCAACGGCACGCGACCAGTCAGTCGCCGCGTATCATCCACCACGTAGACGTCAGCAATGCGGTGTGAACGCGCCGCTCGCAGCCGAGCCAACACCACGCGCACCGTTGTGCCGGGTCGAAACCCGGCAACGCGCGGGTCCATGAGCTGGCCCGCTGTCTCCGCCGGATACTCGGCCATGCTGCGCAGCTCCCGTGCGAGCGCATCGTCGAGCAGCGCGAGCACGGTCTGACGCTCATCCGCGTCGAGCCACGCAAGCAGCGAGACAACGCGCGCCGGATCCATGGCGCTCACCACCTCGCGCTGCATATCTGCCGAGAGCAACACCAGCACCTCGGCGGCAAGGTGCGGTTCCAGTCGATCCATCAACGGTACCGCGTACCGGGTCGTTTCGGCCTGCACAAGGCGCACAATTTCCGAGACGGGCAGATCATCCAGATGACGTGCGGCCTCGTTCGGGAAATCGCGAAGGAACGTGCGCGCCAGTTTCCGAAATCCCTCGTTGGCTTCAGTCGTCATGGCGCGGTTCCGGTGGTGGGGCTGGTGACCGATCCACGCTGCGAGGCATTGGTGCGGCGGCGCCCGAGAGGCCGGCAACAAGACCGGACGTTCCCAACTGAAACAGCTCAGCGAGTGCTCCCGCCGTTACGGCACCAGGCGCCGTCTCGCGACCAGCGGAGTTACGTTCGAGACGGCGCAGGGTCTGGTAGCGGATCGCCCCAAGCAGCACGCCGTTTTCATCGACCACCGGGAGCGCGTGATATGACTGCCAGCCCGCGTGCTCACGAACAAGCGCAACTGGTGCAGTGACCGTGACTGATTGCACGGTGCGGTGCATTGCAGCACCAACGGTATCACGGGAGCGCGCGAGCAACAGCTCCGGGATATCAAGCACGCCAACCAGCCGCTGCTCACGGTCTACGATATACACATAGTAGAGCAACTCACGTGCGGCGCTGCGAAGGCGATCCCGCGCATCGGCAACGAGCACGTCGTCGGTCAGTCGAAAGACACCCGGGTCCATCACGGCTCCGGCGGTTCCCTCAGGATACGGAAGGGCGCGTTCGATCTGCTCGCGTGTGTCCGGCGACAGCGCGCCCAGCAGCAGCGTTCGGCGTTCTGGATCAATGCTGCGCACGATCATCGCCGACTCGTCCGTGGGCATGAGGGCGAGAATGGCTGCGGCATTCGACCCGGCGTCTTCAGCCACCATTTGTTCGAGGCACGCCGCCGCGCGCGACGCATTCATCTCACGCACCACAACCGTCGCGGCCGCGGGTGGTGTGCTTTCGAGAACGGCGGCGGCAAGCAATAGCTCCATCTGCTCCAACGACATGGCGGCGCGTGTTGGATGCGCTGACATGAAGGCGTGCGCCAGTTGTGCTTCGGCGATCACGAACGCTCCGGGGCGGTACGCAACAGCGCGGGCATTTCACCGAACTGCTTGGCAGGAATCACAACGTGCCCTTCCGGTACCTGCAGAATGACGGCGGTGCTGGAGAGTTCCGCAATCACGCCCTCGATCTCGCCGATGCGCACGGTCTGTCCTATCTCAAACGTCTTTCGCAGGTAGTGCGAGCCAATGATGTTGCTGATGGCGGTGCGCGCGCCCAGGCCAAAGGCCAGCGCGAATCCGCCAAGCAGCGCCGCCAGCGCCACGGAGAAAAACGCGGTGAGCAAGGCGATGTCGACGCCAAGTTCACCCATGGCGATCAGCAGCGCGGATGTGATGATCGCAATCCGGGCGAGTTGCCCCAACCCGGGACCGATCGTGCTGCCCGTGCTGGTGGCGGCGGCGCTCACCGCTCCACGCACAACGTTGGCGATCACCAGTCCAACAACGAATATCAGAATCGCCGCAAAGACGCGCGGCACAAACGTAGAGAAGCTGGCGACGACCGACGTAACTAGTGGCAGGCCCAGCGCATCGGCGGCGGTGGCCACAAAAAACAGCAGCACCATCCAGAACACGACACCACCAACGATGTCAGCGACGCGTCGTTCGCGCGCAATGCCGGCGAATGATGTGACAAACGCCCGTCCGGGTACGGTACGCTCAATCGCAGCAATGATGCGTACAACCAGCAGTCGTCCCAGAAACGCCAGTGCGACGCCCAGCCCCAGCAGTACCGCTGCGGCGACCAGGCGTGGTTGGTTCGCCGACAACCAGGCGCCCACATCGGACACCGATTGCTGCACGTCGCTGGTGATGTCGACCTGCATCAGCGTGTGAAGCAGTAGAACAGTCCGTTCCCGCCTGTGCCCACCAGATTCTGCTGGCTGCACCCGCGCGATGCGTGCGCGGAGTTCCATGAGGTGGGCCGTGCGCCACCACCCTGCTTATCGTGATGTCCTACGAGTGCTGCACCGCTGCTGTTGCTCGTCCAGTTGCCGCAGGTGGTATCCGTCGTGTCTGCCGCCAGCGTTCCGTCGGGATTGGAACCGGTGAGAATATCATGCTGGTTCGGCGAATCGCCGCGTCCGTTGACCATCTCGCCCTTTTCGGTCAGGCTGTGCTCCTTGCCAAGCGCATTGTCATCGCTGTGCAGATGCGCGACATCACGCGCCACCTGCACGCCCTTGGCGTTATACCACGGTCCGCTGCCGATGCGATCCTTTGCGTGAACGGCTGGTTGACCGTTGGCTGGCGAGGCGCTCAGGTAGGCGCGCCATTCCTTGCCGGTGACGCCTGCCGCTTCCGCCAGCGTTGAGCAGTGAGCATCTGCACCCGCCAGACCGCCAAGGTTCGCTCCGTCACCGGGGCCAACGCTGGTGATGAAGAAGCTCAGTGACTGCGCGGGAGAGACACCGGGCGATGGAGCAGTGACGACCAGCGTTGTGACGGCGAGCGCAGCAAGAGACGCGGGGAGAGCGAGGCGCATGAATCGACTCCAGGTGGGTAGGAGCATGAAGGTTGCACCTGTTCGCTGTCATGGGCAAATGCCTCAGCAACAATTGACGTCGCCAATGTGCCTCGGTGGCGTGTGGAGGGAGCTGTCAGCCGCGCGAAAGCGCCTCACCCCTCGCGGCGCAGCAGCGACTCCAGCTCAGCCAGCCCTGTGGGTCGAACCGCGCGGCCTTCTTCCTTGCCATCGCGCAGCAGAATGAGCGTGGGCCAGAGCTTGACGTGAAATGATCGCCCCAGTAGCCGGCCACTGCCGTCTTCAATCTTCAGATGCTGCACGTCCGTGCCTTCCAGCGCTTTCGATAGCGCCGGTTGTATCGCGGCGCAGAATCCGCAGCCGGGCGCGCCGAATTCGAGCAGTGTGAGACCTACGGTCTGATCGACTTCACCCCGCGCTGGTTCGGAATCCAGATACTCCCTACGGTAACTCATGGGCGTGTGATTGATGTCACGGGATTACCTGACCAGTGCAGCGTTCACGAGCCGTCCCACGGCACCAAGCGTCGTTTGCGCCGCATTCAGGCCGAGCATGAAGTCCTTGTCGCTGTAGGAGCTGAACAGATCAGTGGGCTGATGCCAGTGTGGGCTCCATCCACTCCCCGTCTGCGTGCCGCGTTCGTTCTCGCGCAAGCTGATGCTGGCCACGATATCCTGAAACGGACCGGAATCGGTGTTGGTCATGTGTGGGCCCACCTGCACCGGATAGTCTGTTGCGTAACGCGCATTCGCCGCGTGAAACGCCCAGGCGAGTGCCTGTGATTCGAGCGTCTTCTGCGAGTTCATCTGGAACTCCACATTGACATCCGCTTCCGGTCGCTGCTCGGCGGCGTACGTGCCGTCGGGACGGGGCATGCCATGATCAAAGAGCATCATGTCATGCTGGATCATGCCAAGCCACGTGGGTTCAGGATACTGGCCGGAACCGGCCGGCGACTCGATGCCCTGCAGTGCCTGCCGCTGCTGCACGTAGGCGCGTGCGCCGTTGAGTCCTGTCTCTTCGTTGTTGAACAGGATGAAGCGAATGGAGCGTTCGGTTTGCACATCGGGACTGGAGAAGATGCGCGCGAGCTCCATCACGAGTGCCGTCCCGGAGCCGTCGTCGTTGGCGGCTTCGCCCCAACCGATGCCGTCCATGTGTCCACCTACGATATACATCTCGTTTGGATGCGTCGTGCCGATTTTGGTGCAATACACCTGCTCGCGTTCACCCGGAGTTGACGCCTGTGCGTTGAGTGTACGCAGCACGGTATCCGGTTGCGCGAGCGAATCGTTGTTGACTCCCGTGCGCACACGAATGCCGCGAGCCCGTCCGCCGCCTGAAGCAACCGGCGGGCCAGCACGTCGGTTCACCGCCGCACGCGATCCCGCGACTGCAGGATTGGGTCGGTCAGAGGCAGCGCCCGTAGGCGGTGTCGTGGGCGCAGCTGGAGGCCGCGCAAACTGTAGATGCTCGTAGGTGATGCGTTCCGTATTGGTGCAGCCGGAGTTCTTGAGCTGCTGCTCGATCCAATCGAT
>JBGTOG010000086.1:0-3858 GCA_041742675.1 Gemmatimonadaceae bacterium
TGCCGACACCCGCCGCCGAGCAGGTCGAGGCCCCGTTGGACGACGGCACCGTCGCGCTGTCATTGATCCAAGCGCTCATTCCGTTGGGCCTGCAGGCCGTCGAGGACGCGCTGCAGAACGAAGTGCTCGCCTTGGCCGGCACGCGCTATGCACACGCCGATGGCCACGCCGGCATCGCACGGTGGGGACGCCAGCGCGGGTCGGTATATCTGGCCGATCAAAAGCTGCCCATCACCGTGCCGCGGGTGCGCAATGTGCGCACGCAGACCGAAGTGCCGCTGGCGACGTATGCGCAGTTGCAAACGCCACGCGCGCACGACGTCGGCCTGTTTCGCCGCGTGCTGTCGGGCATTTCGACGCGCGAGTACGAGGCCGCTGCCGAGGCGGTGCCCGCCGCGTTCGGGCTCTCGAAGTCGACCGTTTCCCGTCGGTTCGTGCAAGCCAGCGCCGCCGCCCTGCAGCAGTTCCACACACGCCGCCATGATGATCGCCAGTGGCTCGTGTTGTTGCTCGATGGCAAGACGTTCGCGGAGGATCAGATGGTGATCGCGCTGGGCGTGACCACCGAGGGAGAAAAGCGCATCTTGGGGCTCGTACAAACGGCGACCGAAAACAAGCGCACGTGTGCGACGTTCCTGCGGGAGCTGCTTGAGCGTGGCTTTGCGGCGCCGGCGGGATTGCTGGTGGTGCTCGATGGCGCCAAAGGGCTGCGCGCGGCAGTGCGCGACGTGTTCGGCGACGACGCCGTCGTGCAGCGCTGTCAGTGGCACAAGCGCGAGAATGTGCTGCGCTATCTCTCGAAGCCGCAGCAGGTCCTCTGGCGACGCAAACTGCGCGACGCGTACGCGCACGGCGGACACGCGGATGCGAAACGTGCGCTGCATCGCCTCGTGAAAGAACTCGCCGTGCTGAACGAGTCCGCCGCGCGCAGTCTCGAGGAGGGCTTGGAGGAAACGCTCACCCTGCATCGCCTCAATCTGCCCGACGCGCTGCGCCGCTCGCTGAACACGACAAACTTGATCGAGAGCGTGATGGCGCAGATTGAACGCAAAACGCAGCGCGTCGATCATTGGCGCACGAGCGATCAGAAACAGCGGTGGTGCGCGGCGACACTGCTGCACATTGAGCGAAACTTTCGACGTATCCGCGGCATGGCGCATCTGCCCTTGCTGCAGGCCGCGTTGACGCAGCACCTTACGGAGACCACCACGGCGGCATGAGCCGCATCACACCGGCATCACCCGAGTTTCAACTAAACGCGGGACACACCCAAGTCGAATCCCACCTGACATAATCACTAGGTGACGTCGTCCGCGCAGGATGATTTTGTCAACCTACGCTCACGAGAAGCTAATCACCCATTCTCACTTGGACGGGCATGCAATGGGAATCACAAAAACTCGTATTGGTCTACGTCCATGCATGCCCGGCCAACGTGTGACTGCATGCGTCGCTGTTGGCTTGGTGCTGCTCCTCTTTGCATGCGGCGCGCCCGCCGACGAGCAGGCGCGTGCCTCCGGAGCTCGTGATCCCGGCGCGGCGGGCATGGCCACGCACGACCCCGAGCCAACGAGACAGAAACCCGCGGGTGAGAACAATCAGCTGGTCGGAAACCGAGCGTACCTTCAAGGGTCTTGGGATACCGTGTGGACACGGAGCGGAAGTCTCTCAGACACCGTATTGCTTCAGCCGCTATTATTGCTCGCATTTGACAGCACCGTCTACGTCGCTGAATACGGCAACATGGTCGTCCTTGCGTTGGATGCCGCGACGGGATCGGTGCGGTGGACTGCCGGTAGACGAGGTAGCGGTCCCCGAGAGTTCATGCGTCCGGTCCTCTTCAGGGCACTGGACGGAATGCTGGCCGTCGCAGACGCGCCAAACCAGAGAATCAGCACGGTTCGCGCAGATGGATCGTTTGCGAGTGAAGCGCGCGTCGAACTTCCCTCGAGTGTGCGTAGTGCGTGCCAGCTCAGTGCCGACGTACTACTGGCTGGCGCCGTAGGACGCCATTCCGCGCTGCTTCGATTTTCGCCCCAGGACAGCTCACCTCGTAAGGTGCAGGCGCCGTGGCTTGCCGACTTAGACCAGCTACCTACAGTGCTGGGCCAGTTTCACCTGACGCAGGTCTCGCCATCGCTCTGTGCGTTCGTGCCTCTACTCGGGCCATCCGATCTACGCGTGTTCGATGAGCAAATGCAAGTCGTTGCGCGGGTCCCGGCTCGAGAAAGGCTTTCTCCCGCGACCGCAGACACACAGGTGCTTGCGGGCGGCGTGATAAGAACAACGATTGGACGAGATGCTGTGTTTGGCTGGGCTGATGTGGCCATTGTGGGTGAGTCGGCATTCGTCGTTTTCGAGGGCAGCTCGAAGGAAAGACTTCGCCTCATCGACGAGTTCTCGCTGCCGGATTTCGCGTATGTCGGCACTCATCTCGCGCCGTACCGAATCAAAGCGGCGACGGGCTTTGCTCAATCGCTGACGCTGCTGATGGAAGACGAAGAAGGATATCCTCGAATCACGCAGCTTCGACGCAGATCTGCCACGCGAACCACGCGATAGCAGGCACTGAGAAACTCCTCGTGAAGAATGCAGCCATGCTCGCTGCCGCGATGAAAGCGGCCTTTGCAGTGATGTCGCTACTCAGTATTCAGGGTTGCCACGCGGAAGAGTCACAAGCGGCGGCTCTTCGCGCACTGTCCTCACCTGACGCGAACTTCGAGGCCCATGCGGTGATGGTGATCGTGCAAGAGCGCGAGTGTCTTTCCCGCGAGTCGGATTTGCGGATGATTCGTAGCGTGATTCGACCTTCGCACATTGGGCTATTGCCAGAGAATGGTCGCGAAGCGAGTCCTGCTGTCGCGCAGTTCGTCGCGGAAGTGCTGGAAGTAGAGCCTGGATCGCACATGAATCTTCGCGCAGGCTCCGTTCAGGCCCTGAAGACTCTCGGACTTACAGCGACGCCCGTCGTCGTGGTGCGGAGTGCTAGCTCAGAAACATTTATGGCCTTTACGGCCAGCACTAATCGTAGAATCTTGCGACGGCAGTTGCTCGCGGCAAGGACGTTGATCGAGGACTAGTTCGGTCAGTTCTGGTGCGATATCAGTCCGAAGCAATTTGCGCAGAAGCGGACTTGAACTTCGCCCGCTCCTTCGATAGCGCCAAGCGCCCTAGGCACGCCGAGCGCGGCGGCCGCTTTGCAGGGCGCGAGTCTGCCGCTCTGAAACACCTCATCGATCATCATCACCCGCTCCTGACGTGGTGGTGTCATGCTTGACTCCGCGCTCATCGGGGCGGCCGAAGGTTCGGTTCCACCCCGCACTCGCGAAGTCGCGTGCGCAACTCTGAGTGTTCGCAACTGCGTAAAGGTTGGTGATCTCGACGTGACGCCCGAAATCGGATCCAGAGTGCATGCGGCCATGAAGGCGTGCGCATTCACGGGCCATGGAAGACGTGCTCTGGGGCCCGAGCTTGGCTGCGACGGATGAACTCCTTCGGAGTCGGGAGTCCCCAGACGAGGAACTTGCGCTCCAGTGATCGACGACTGACGCCAAGGGAAAAAGCGAGTTGCTTCACTGTCCAATGATCTGGATCGCGATTGATCCGACGCAGCAGTAATTGCGGCGCAATCGGGACGTTTTGAAGTGCGGCTTCCCACGATCCTGGCAGCTGCTGCGCGGATCGAGGTACGTGCAGCGACTGGTAGTAGAGGTGCCGCTGTGACCTGCGCTGCGGACTTACGACCGCCTACGACGCGCTCATTCCGTGGACGCTGAAGAACGTCGCGCTGCTCGACCGGAACGGCCAGCCTTTGTTCAACCCGCCCGACTCGGCGAAGCTCAATGGCGCAACGCTCAC
>JBGTOG010000094.1:0-12472 GCA_041742675.1 Gemmatimonadaceae bacterium
ACCGCTCGCAGCAGGCGAGCTTCACGAGTGCGGATAGAAGAGTGATCCAGGGGACGCGGAGCCGGACGGACTGATTGCCAGCCGCGAGGCCACCACGGTGGCCTTGACAGAATTGCCTTTCTCATAGAAGGACACAGAGGAGTTGCGCACGGGTTCGCAGCGGGATGCGAACCTGGTGGCGAGGTTTAAGAGGTCAGGTCGTGACTGCCATGGTTCGCGGGGCCAATGTGGCCCGTGCGCCGCACCATTATCCATTCCGTTGCAGTGCTCTGTGACCTCTGTGCGCGCTTTGGTTCACGCGGTTCAGGCCCGCTTGAACACCAGCGACGCGTTGATCCCACCAAACCCGAACGAGTTGCTCAGCACCACATCCGGCGACGCCTCACGTCCCCTCTGCGGTACATAATCGAGATCGCAGGATGGATCGGGATTGTCGAGGTTGAGCGTGGGCGGAATCCAGTCACGGTCGAGCGTGAGTGCACTGATCGCGGCCTCGATGGCACCGGAGGCGCCCAAGGCGTGCCCGTAGTAGCCTTTGGTGCTGGAGACCGGAATGCGCGCCGCATGGGCACCGATGGCACGCTTGAGCGCCAGCGTTTCCGTGGGATCATTGAGCGGCGTGGAACTGCCGTGCGCGTTCACATAGCCCACATCGGTGGGCGCGACGTCCGCGTCGGCCAGAGCCAGCGTGATGCAGCGAGAGGCTTGTGACCCATCCGGCAGCGGCGCGGTCATGTGGTGTGCATCGTTGGTCGTGCCGTAGCCCGCCAGCTCAGCGTAAATGTGTGCACCGCGTGCGACGGCATGCTCCCACGCTTCGAGCACCAGCACCGATGAGCCTTCGCCCATCACAAACCCATCACGATCGCGGTCAAAAGGGCGCGACGCACACGCCGGATCATCGTTGCGCGTACTCATGGCGCGAATGAGCGCAAACGCGCCAAAGCACAGTGTCGCCAGCGGCGCCTCGGCTCCCCCCCCCAGCATCACATCCACCTCACCATCGCGCACCCGCCGAAAGGCTTCGCCAATCGCTATTGTGCCCGAGGCGCAACTCATGGCATTGGTGGAGTTGGGGCCGGTGATGCCAAACTCAATAGCGATGTTGCAGCTCGCCGCCCCACCAAACACCGCCAGCGCCAGCGTCGCGTCCACCGCCCGCAGACCGCCCTGCATGAACCGTCCCGCCTGCTCCTCCGCGTAGCCAACGCCGCCCAGCGCTGTCCCCATCATGGTGCCAACACGATCCCGGTCGATGGCGTCGAGATCAAGCTTCGCGTCCTGCAGCGCCAGCATGGCGGACACCACACTCAACGCGCCGAACCGATCGAGTCGTTTGGCACGGCGTTCGTCGAGCCAGGTGAGCGGATCAAAGTCATCAACCGCGGCATTGCACTGGCTGCGAAAAATCGACGCATCAAAGCGGGAGATGGTCGTGACGGCGCTGCGTTCGGCGCGCAAACCATTCCACAGCGCGTCGACACCCGTGCCAATAGGCGTGACGCAGCCAATACCGGTGATTGCAACGCGTCGCTGGCCGGCCCTCACGCCGTCGGTCCGCTGCGGTCCGACATCATCACCCGCGTATTGTCCGCCGGTGCCATGGCGCGAGCGTTGCGCGCCGACGGCAATGATTCGCCTCGCTCAGCGGCCTTGGCGAGCCCCGCAAGCGTGCGTGACGCAATGCCGTGCACAAAGACGGGCCCGATGACCGCCGTGGCCGCAAACGGGCCAATAAGCGGCCAACGCGGACCATCCCAGGTGTGCACAATGCGCACACGCGTCCCACCGTCAACCGGGACGAACTCCCACGCCACGTCCATGCGCGTGGTGATGCCGCCAACATGTCGAAAGCGAATCAGCGGTGCGTCGTGATCGACCGACATTTCCGAGAGCCACCAGGTCGGCCAGCCCACGGGACCGAACGGGCGGTTCGCGGACATTTCCACCAGGCCCCCCCCGTCGGTCGCCCGTGAGCGAAAGCGCACAAACCGATAGTGCGACAGATACGCGGGCCAGTGTTCCACCAACCGTGCGATCTCGAAGATGCGGTCCATCGGCGCCTTCACTACCTGCTCGTCTATGGTGACAAGTCGCCGCGCCATGGGCAGCTCCCCGAGTTGATAGGGCGGCTGCAGCGGAAGGTCGGATTCGGTTGCGTGCATAGAGAATGCTACTGTGGGGACCACATGGCGGTGATGCGCCAACCCAGTCGATGACGGACGGTGGGGACGCGACCAATGGCAGCGTGCACGGCATCGTTCAGCTCCGGAGCCGTGTACCCGCGGAATATCGACACGATCCCGTCGTGCCGACTGACCGGATGAAATCCGAGCGGAAATGATACCAGCCACAGCAGTGCCGCTGCCGTCCAGCTGCGGCGCAGGTCGCTTACAATGACCGCAACGCGCGCAACACGTGTGAGTTCGCGAAGCAATGCGTCGGCGCTCTCGCCATCAAAGTGATGCAGCACCTGCGAACAGGTCACGACATCGATGCTATTGGTTGCAAAGGGCAGGGACAGCGCATTGGCGCAGACGGCGCGATCCGCACCCGTGAGCGTACCTTTGGCCAATGCGGGAGTGAGCTCAAGTCCGACGGTGCGAATCGCCACACCGCGTGCGCGAGCCAGCGTCTGCGCGGCGCGTGCTATGTCGCCAAGCCCTGCGCCGACGTCGAGCAAGACGAGCGGCCTGCGACCGAACTCGCGCAGCACGCTATCGAACTCACACAGGACCGCTCGCCGGCCGCCGAAAAATGTGTTCGCGCGCGCGATGTCGACCAGCGAGCGTGACGCCAGCGCCGCATCGGTTGCCGGGTCGTCAAGCAACTCCACGCCACGTCGTCGTGCCGGAGTCAGCACGGCGGCACGCTCCCGACCCGCGTCATCACGATTGCCGTTTCGCGTACGTCCCGCGGAAGTACAGCAGCGGCTCTCCATCGTCGGCGTGCGCGCGCTCCACTTCTCCAACCACGATGCTATGGTCACCGCCCGGATGGCGAGCCGTGATGCGACATTCGAGCAGTGCAATGACGCCGGTCAGCTTCACCAATCCGTTGTCGCCGCGCGTGTGCGACACATCGACGAAGCGATCGGCGCGTTCGCTCGCAAAGCGCCGCGAGATCGCTTCCTGTGTCTCGCCCAGAATGTGGACGTTGAAGTGCGTGGCCCGCGGCAGCACATCGTGCCACGCCGCTGATTGATCAATGCACACCAGCACGAGCGGCGGATCAAGACTCAGTGAACTGAACGCGCTAACGGTCATTCCGTAGTCACGTCCCTCGGCATCCCGAGAGGTCACCACCGTGACGCCGGATGCGAAGCGGCTGAGCACCGCGCGAAACTGTGGCGCGTCGATCAGGGCGGGCGGTGCGTGCATTAGGTACGAAGCGGGGGAACGAGCATGCGCCAGAGAACTGAGGGACGCAGAATCTCACCAGCCGGAACGAAATCGCCCGTCACCCCAATGAGCAAGTCGGCGACTTCCTTGCGGCGCGAGAGTACACGGGCTGCGTGGTTCATCAGCGCGGGATACGCCACGGACAGGCCGATGAGCTTTTCGACGCGCCACTTGCCCTTGAACGCGTCGCGTCGAGCGCGCTCATACGCACGAAGCGCCGTCAACGCGCCGGCAGACGATGCAGCTTGCACCGCCTCGGCCGCGAACGGCGCCAGCAGCTCGCCACCGCGCAGCGCGGCGTAAATGCCTTCGCCGGTAAAGGGGTCAAAGAAGTCAGCGGCGTCGCCAACAAGCGCCGCGTCAGGCGCGAACGCACGCCGAGCATGCGATCCAAATGGCCCCGTTGCCTGAACCGGAGAAATCCGCGCGGCGTGCTCGAATCGGCGCGACAGATGCGGGTAACGCCCCAGCCAGCGCCGCACAAAGCCATCCGGATCGCCCGATGCATCCCGCGCAGATGCCGCAGGCACGACCAGCGCAACGTTCGTCACCCCATCGCCGACATCGGCCAGCCCAACATAGCCATCGTGCTGCACGTGCATTTCGCCGCGCGTGCCGATACCGTCAACGCCGCGCCAATGTGCGACCAGCGCCAAGCGACGAGGCCAGCGCCGCCGGCGCGCGAGTCCGAGTGTGCGCGCGACCACCGAGCGCAGTCCATCGGCGCCGATGACCAGCGATGCCTGCATCTCACGCACTGCGCCGTCTTCGCGAAGCGTGACAGTGTACCCACGATCGCGCTGCACCAGCGCTTCGACCCGCGCGCCCTCGATCACCTGCGTACCCTGCTCGCGGGCGCGCTCAAGCAACAGGGCATCAAGTACCTCTCGTCGGAGCGCCAGACCGCGGTCACGAAAACCTTTAAAGCCGTGCTCCGCGACAAACGCGCCTTCGATTTCGAATCCGTTTGGTGCCCGCACCACCATACCGGTAAGCTGCGCCGCACCGGCGGCTTCAACTCGTCCAAGCACACCCATCGCATCGAGGATGCGGGATGCTTCAGGACTGAGGTATTCGGCGCATGGCTTACTGCGGGGGAAATGCGCGCGGTCGACAAGGGTGACGTCGAGTCCGTGCTCGCGCAGGAACGTCGCGGTGGATGAGCCCGCCGGTCCGCCTCCGACGATCAGGACCTGCGTAGAGTCTGATCGCACGAGCGACCGGGAGCGCGCGCTCATCAGCTTCGATCCACGGGGTCCGAGGGTGCGCCGAGGCGGTGCGCGGACTAGCGCGACTGCGACTCGGCCGCCTCGAAGAGCTGCGCGATGCGCAGCCGGAGGCGGCGCGATGCCAGGACGGGGAGCTGGGAATGGCGTACAGCGGCGAGGAACTGTCGAAGCGAAGACTCGGCGCTCTGGCAGTGTGCACACTGCGGCACATGCTCCACCACGATAGCCGCCTCCATCTCACTCACCTCGCCATCGACGTATGCATCGAGCTTCGCGCGCACATCCCGGCACGTCCGAGACGGCTCATGCGAGCCGTCATCGACTGAGGTGAAGGAAATAGAATCTGGCATGCACTTACTCTCGCACGTGGGCGGGCAACCTGCTCGCGAACGCAATCCCGATGTACGAATACACGGTCCGGACCGCTTCGACTGTCAACATAACAACGATCCACAGCCTCGGAGGTTCCACGATCGGCTTCACGACTTTGTGGCGGGTCGCTAGCTTCGACAGGTGACACATACGTCCCCTGAAATCACACCTCGCCTCTCGCCGCCCAGTGGCGTCACGGTGCTGTTGCTCGCCGGTGCTCCGGTGGACGCGGTGGTGCCGCTCTCGCTGCTCGAGTCGGTGCGTGCGCTTGACCTGCCGGCGGCCGATCTTGATACGGAACTCGTGCACGAGCTGCGCAACAAGCGTTTCGGTTTGAGCGACACCGTCTACATGCAGATCCGGCGATACACCGAATGTGTGCGTCGTCAGCAGTCCATACCGTTTGACGATGTCCTGGCACTGGCCCGGTTGGTGGGTCGCCGTCCTGATGCGGACATCGTGTTTCGGGAAGCGGGACGGCGCGTGGCCCGCGTTGCACTGAGCACGCTGTCCACAACCACTCGTCGTGCCTCCCGCTCACTGCCTCGCGCCGTGGGACGACCGCTTGCACTGCGGCATCTCCGTGCACTCGTCAAGCGCTACATGGCCGGCACGCTTGAACGGCAGGGCAGCACGCTGCTGCTTGACGTGCCGTCTCCGGTGACGGCCGATGCTGCGCCGCACGGTGCCGGCTGTGGGCTCTTCGAAGCGGCGCTGCGCGAACTGCTGCTCGGTCTCACCGGCGAAGACGCAGCCATTCAAGTGGTCACCTGCCGGACGCGTGGCGATGCCTCGTGCCAGTGGCGTACCGACTGGCGCCGATGACGCTCACACTCTTCTGCCACTCGTGATGCTCACTCCTGCCATGCTGCCCGCGTTGCAGCGGCAACTTGCGGCGCTCGAACTCGACGGCTGGTTGTTGTACGACTTTCGCGGCACCAACGCCATCGCGTCAGGACTGCTGGGGTTTTCCGGCCTCGTTTCGCGCCGCGTGTTTGCGTGGATTCCCCGCCAAGGTGCTCCGATTGGAATCCAGCACGCCATCGAACCGGGGCCGTGGGCAAAGTGGCCGCGTGAGTGGCCGCTCATCACGTACAGTGGCTGGCGATCACTGGAGTCAGAGGTGGCCGCGTTGGTCAGTGGAAAACGCGTGGCCATGGAGTATTCGCCAGGGGACGCCATCCCGTATCTCGATCGTGTGCCCGCTGGCGTACTCGATCTGGTGCGCGCGGCTGGTGCCACCGTTGTCAGCTCAGGCGAGTTGGTCAGTCAGGTGTACGCGACGTGGACGCCGGAACAGCGCGCGTCGCACGAGCGGGCTGCGGAACAGATTCGCACCATCGCGCTCGATACGATGACCGAAGCGGGTGCGCGTGCTCGCACCGCGACTCCAGCGTCTGAATACGAGTTGCAGCAGGGCATTCTGGCGCGTTTCGCCGCGGCTGGATTGATCACGGATCACGGCCCTGATGTGGCCGCCTCCGAAAATGCAGCCAATCCGCACTACGAGCCGAGCGCCGATGCACCGCGCCTGGTGCGAGAAGGCGATGTGTTGCTGATTGACTTGTGGGCGCACGAGCAGGACGGCGTGTATGCCGACCAGACCTGGATGGCGACCGTTGGGCCGCCGAGTGTACTGGCGGTGTCGGTGTGGGATGCGATCCGCGACGCGCGGGACGCGGCGCTGGCACTGTTGCACCAACGTCTGTCTGCCGGCGATCCGGTGCGCGGTGCCGAGGCCGATGATGCGGCACGCGCAATCATCGAAGCGCGCGGATTTGGTCCGTACTTCACGCATCGTACCGGGCATTCGATTGACTCGCGCGAGTTGCATGGCTCCGGTCCGCAACTCGACAATCTGGAATCCCGCGACGATCGGTTGCTGATACCGGGCGTTGGGTTCAGCGTGGAACCCGGCATTTACATTCCCGGACAGCTCGGTATGCGCACAGAGGTCAACGCGCTGGTCCTCGAACAAGCGTTGCTGGTCACGCCGCAGGAGTTGCAGCACGACTTGCTCGTGTTGTAGTGACGCACCAGACAACACGCGACGGTTGCATATCGCACCGAGCGCGATTGCTGATCCGGTGCGCCACCACTTTGCTCGGCGTCGCGTTGCAGGCGTGCAACGCGGCTGACGTGGATCCGGCGCAGGAACTGATTCTCGCACAGCCGGCTGCATCATTGCCCGCGACGTTGGCCAGTGCGACCGGGCTGCAAGGCTATCGGGTGGATTCAACGCCGCGGAGTAGCGGGCGCATTGTCGGTGTCGTGCGATTCGACGGTGCGCTGCCCGATGATGTGGTTATGCAACCAACGCACGATCAACATGTGTGTCGCGTGCCCCTGACTCAGTCCATCGTGGGCGATGCGCTCGGCATCGGTGACGCGGTCGTGTGGCTTGTGGGCGTGACACACGGACCAGCGGACGCATCGCCACGACGCATTGCCATCACGCTCGAGAACTGTGTCCTGGTACCGCGGGTGCTTCGTGCATCGGTTGGCGCTACGCTGATGGTGCGCAGTGCGGATAACATGGATGTCCGGCTCCGTTTCACCGATATGGTCGAGACGGTGGACGATGAACAGCGTGTTGACGCGGTCGGCCCTGAGGTCGATACGTCGTCGCGTTCAGCCGAGATTGCGCCGCGCGCGCTTGTACCACTGGGGGACGCCGGCGCCGTTGTTCCGCTCACGTCTGTGCTGGAAACACCGGGGCTGGTGGCCGTGACCGATGACAAACATCCGTGGGTACACGGCTGGATCGCCGTCGCGCCGCATCCGTTCGTTGCGGTTTCTAGTCGAGATGGGCGCTTTGCATTTGACGGCATCCCGCCGGGGCAGTACGTGCTGGTGGCGTGGCACGAGCGACTTGGCCGCATCGCCATGCGCGTCTTGGTGGATGACGGCGTGGAGACGCGGCTGATCGTCACGCTGCCCGGCTAGGCCGCAACGATCGCGTCGCCGAACTGGACCAGGCTACGCTTCAATAATCGCGTCGCCGAACTGCCGGTTGTGCAGCGCATGATACAGGCCGCCCAGTGCGAGCAACGTCTCGTGATCGCCTTGCTCAAGAATGCTCCCCTGATCCATCACAACGACACGATCGGCGCGCCGGACGGTGCTGAGCCGATGGGCAATGATGAGCGTGGTGCGGTGCTGCAACAGGGTGGTCAGCGCTGATTCGACGAGCTGTTCACTTTCGGAATCCAAACTTGATGTCGCCTCGTCGAGAATCACTACGGCCGGATTCTTGAGGAACACGCGTGCAATGGCAATGCGCTGTCGCTGACCGCCGGAGAGCTTGACGCCGCGCTCGCCGACACGTGTCTCCAACCCGTCCGGCAAGCGCTCAATGAACTCCCACGCATGCGCAGCGCGCGCGGCGGCTTCCACTTCTTCAGCGGTCGCATTCACGCGAGCGTAGGCGATGTTGTCGCGCACTGTGCCGCTGAACAGCGTGGGTTCCTGCGGCACAATGCCGATCGCGCCGCGAAGATCGCCGAGCGCGAGCTGTCGTACATCATGTCCATCCAGCGAGATGCTGCCGCTGCTCACGTCCCAGAATCGCGGCACGAGCGACGCCATGGTGGTCTTGCCGGCGCCGGAGCGACCAACCAGCGCGACCACTTCGCCTGGCGCCACGTGCAGCGTGACGTTGCGCAAGACGAACGGCTGATCCTCACCGTAGCGAAAGCTGACATCGCTGAGCGACACCGCACCGCGTACGGGTCGTTGCAACGTGGCCGGGGATGTTGGCTCGGCGACCGTTGCGTTGGTGTCGAGCAGCTCGAACACCCGGAGTGCCGCGCCAACTGCTTCCTGAAAATTTCCGAACAGCGATGCGAGCGCACCCACAGCCGCGGCAACGGTCAGCGCATAGAACAGAAACGAAACCAGCGCGCCTGGCGTGAGTCGGCCAGCGAGCACCTGCGCGCCGCCCTGCCACAGCACGGCGACCACTGAAGCGAACGCGACGAATCCCACGACACCGAAAAAACCGGCGCGCAGCTTGGCACGATGCACTGCCGCTGTGACCACGCCATCCAGCAGTCCACGAAAGCGCGCCGACTCAATCGGCTCGCGCGTGAAGCTCTGTACCGTGCGAATGGAGGCGAAGGCTTCATCGGCGGTGCCCATGGCTTCTGCGATGCGATCCTGCACACCGGTGCTGGCCTTGCGCAGCGCGCGTCCGAACATGATCGCGGCGACCACGACGATCGGGACGACGGCGAGCGTGGTGAGCGTGAGCCCCGGATTGGTGACGGTGAGCATGATGATGCCGCCAACCAGAAACAGAATCTGTCGCGACAGCTCCGATACCCACGTGCCAAGCAGCGACTGCAGCAACGCCAGATCTGACGACAAGCGGCTCGTGAGTTCGCCGGAGCGCCGTTCTGTGAAAAAGGCGGGGCTCAGACGAATGAGATGCGCAAAGGTGTCTTCGCGCAGCTTGGCGACTACCCGCTCGGTGGTGGAGCTCAACAGATAGACTTGCACAAAGTTCATTGCGCCTTGCAGCGCAAAGATGCCCAGCAGCAGCAGTGCGATGCGATCCAGCGCGCCGCGGTCTTTCAGCTCGAACGCTGCGTCGAGCAGGTAGCCAATGACGAGCGGAAACACGAGTCCGGCCGCAGCGGCAACCACCAGACAGACTGCGGCAATCGCCAGTGGACCGCGATACGGCGCCAGCCGCGGGAGCAGTCGAGCGAGAGGTCGCGGTGAGACCAGTCCTCGCGGGCGCGCGGGTGCAACCGGTGCTGCGGCAGACGTCACCGCGCCAACGCCCGGTCCACCGCCATGGCCACAAACAGCAGTGCCAGATACAGCAACGAATACTTGTAGACCCACCACGCCGGCCCGCTCCATGGCGCGCCCGCGTTGGCCGCGCGCAGCATCTGCACAATGCCGCCGAGCAGCAGGGCACCAAGAATGATTGCACTGGCCAGATACAACACACCGAACGCGCCAACCCACCACGGCAGCAGCGTGAGCACGAGCAGGATCACGGTATACCAGAGCATCTGGTGCATCGTCTCCCGTTCGCCCCACACGAGCGGCGCCATCGGTACGCCGGCGCGTCCGTAGTCGTGCTGCTTCATCAGTGCGAGCGCCCAGAAGTGCGGTGGTGTCCAGTAAAACACGATCAGAAACAGCGTGATGGCAACCAGATCGAGCGACCCGGTAACCGCCGCCCATCCCACCAGCGGAGGGAACGCACCGGCGGCGCCTCCAATCACAATGTTCTGCGGCGACGAGCGTTTCAGCCAGCGCGTGTAGATAAACACGTAGAAATAAAATCCCGCCAATGCGAGGCCCGCCGCGAGCACGTTCACAAACCAGGCCAGCATCCACGTGGCCGCGGCCGCACACGCCACGCCAAACGCGAGCACCTGCTGCGGCGACATGCGACCGCTTGGTATGGGCCGCAAGCGTGTGCGCGCCATGACATCATCAATGTCGCGGTCGAGATACATGTTCACCGCGTTGGCGCCACCGGCCATCAGGTAGCCACCGAGCATTACCAACAGGACCGTCCCAATGCTTGGCTGACCGGCCGCGTACATCGGCGCGGCGGTGGTGACGAGCAACAACGAAATGATGCGCGGTTTGGTCAGCGCAATCAGATCGCGGGTGAGCGACGGGGGTGCCGCGACCGGCGGCACGACCGGCGGCACATCTGCAAGTTTGCGCGTCAGATCAGGTACCACGTTCGGCGTCATGTCTGCGCCGTCGGGGACGTTATGTCAGCCGATGCCGACGCGGCGCCCTGCAGCGGTGCCGGATGACGGAGCTGCCACGCCCACAGAAACACTAACACCAGCGCAATAGCGGGGAGCACGACCCAGGCCATCTCCAGCGGCCGGGATGCCGGGCGAAGTCGACCCGCAGCCCGTCCATCGGCGGCGGGACCGGACGTCGGCAGCGGGCCCGGCATGAAGACCGCCTTGAGGATGAACAGCTGCGCGATGGTACACAGCGCGACTGCCCCCCAGAACAGCAGGTCAAGAACTGCAGCAGACATGAGCATCAGGGCGCCGTGGCGCCGCCTCGGTAACTGGCACAATCAGGAGTCGGAAACAATCTGAGAAACTTCACCCCCGTGCGAGACAGCGGCAAGCGTACTAGCTTCGCCAACGATATGACCACCATCCCGCCAGTGGCGCCAGGCGCGCCCTCGAAAGAGCTGCCTCGTCAGCTCGGCCTTTTTTCGGCCATTGCTGTGCTCGTTGGATCCACCATCGGATCCGGAATATTTCGATCGCCGGCGGGCATTGCCGACAAACTGCCGGGCCCCGCGCCCATGCTCATTGTCTGGACGGTGGGCGGTCTCTTTGCGCTGTGCGGTGCGCTGACGCTGGCCGAGCTTGCCGGCGCGCTACCCAAGACCGGCGGCATGTATGCGTACATCCGGGAAGGGTGGGGACGACTGCCGGCATTCCTGTTTGGCTGGACGGAGTTGTTGCTGATTCGTGCGGCAGCCCTCGGCGCCATTTCCATCACGTTTGCCGAATATGCGGTGCGCGGTATCGGCCTTGATCCGGCGCTCGAACCGTACGCGACGTACGCCCGCTTTCTTGCGGCGGCCGCCCTGGCACTGATGGCCACTATCAACATTGTGGGCTTGCGCTGGGGTTCGCTGGTGCAGAACGCCACGACCATCGCGAAGTACGGTGGACTGGTGGTGATTGTGCTGCTGGCGTTTGCGATCGGGCTGCCGAAAACCGGTGGCAACTTCACGCCGGCCATGCCGGCTGGAAGTTTTTCGGTGGGCGCGTTCGGATTGGCGCTGGTCTCGGTGCTCTGGGCGTTCGACGGCTGGGCGGATCTGTCGAAAGTGGGAGGAGAGGTCAAGGATCCGCGTCGGAACTTGCCGCGTGGTATTGTGCTTGGCACGCTGGCCGTGATCGCGATCTATCTGCTGGCGAATGTGGCGTATTTGTCGGTGCTCAGCATCGACGAGATTCGCGGCGCGCGGTTGGTCGCAGCGGATGTTGCAGAGCGGCTTGTTGGTCCGTGGGGCGTGACGCTGGTCTCGCTGACGGTGCTCGTGAGCACGTTTGGTTCGATCAATGGCTCCATGCTCACCGGGCCGCGTGTATTTTTTGCGTTAGCCGATGACAAGCTGTTTTTCAGAAAGGTTGCCGAGGTGCATCCGCGTTTTCAGACGCCCTACGTGGCCATCGGGTTGGCCGCGGCACTCGGGATCGGCTTCGTGCTGCTGCGCACCTTTGAGCAACTGGCCGACATTTTCGTGACCGCGTCGCTGGTGTTCTACATCCTCGGCGTGTCGGCGATTTTCCCGCTACGCAAGCGTGCGGACTGGAATCCGTCAGTGCGAGTGCCGCTCTTTCCGGTAGTGCCCCTGATGTTTATCGCCGCCACGTTGTTCCTGATCGTCAATGCGATCATGGACCCGGGCGCACGGTGGGGGACGCTGGCGGTGCTTGGGGTGATTGCGGCGGGAAT
>JBGTOG010000105.1:0-21145 GCA_041742675.1 Gemmatimonadaceae bacterium
GCGCCGCGCGCCGCTGCGCATCGGCGGGTGGCCTGACGAGACCGCGCGCGAGACCCGCTGGGCCATCGAGATTCCCGGCGGGATGTCGCTCCTCGCCTTCGGCGACATCGACGCCGAGGTCGTCGGCCTGGACGCGTTCCCGCGGGACGAGCAGCCACCGGTGGCGATCGTCCACATCGCCTTCCAGATCATGATCGCGCTTGGCGTCTACCTCGCGCTGCTCAGCCTCTGGATCCTCTGGCTGCGCTGGCGAAAGGCCGACCTGGTGGCCAACCGGACGCTGCTCAAGGCACTCGTCCTCGCGGCGCCGATGGGCTTCATCGCGATCGAGGCCGGGTGGACGGTGACGGAAGTCGGGCGGCAGCCGTGGGTCGTCTACGGCTATCTCCGCACAGCCGACGCGGTGACCCCGATGCCGGGCCTCGTCATCCCGTTCGTCACGTTCACGATCCTCTATCTCGTGCTCGGAGTCGTCGTCGTCTGGCTCCTGTACCGGCAGATCGTGCGGAGCCCGCAGCTCCGGTCGGAGCGATGATGGATCTGCCCGGCGCACCGGTCCTCGTCGCAGCGGTGATGGTCGTGGCGCTGAACGCCTACGTGCTCTTCGGCGGGGCGGACTTCGGCGGCGGGGTCTGGGACCTTCTTGCGATGGGACGGCGCCGGGCCGAGCAGCGCACGCTGATCGCCGATGCGATCGGGCCGATCTGGGAGGCCAATCATGTCTGGCTGATTCTGGTCGTCGTCTTGTTGTTCAGCTGTTTTCCGCGTGCGTTTGCACACTTCTCGACCGCGCTGCACATCCCGATTACGCTCATGCTGGTGGGCATTGTGCTGCGTGGCTCGGCATTCACGTTTCGCAGCTACGACAGCAAGGCCGACAACGTGCAGCGGCGGTGGGGGCGCGTATTCGCAATTGCGAGTGTGGTGACGCCCGTGCTGCTTGGCGTGTGTCTTGGCGCCGTGGCGAGTGGCAGTGTGCCCATGACGCCGCCCGATGGCACACGCACGTTCGCTGAGCTGTATCTCACACCGTGGCTGGGCATGTTCTGCCTCGCGGTTGGTGTATTGACGTTGGCGCTCTTTGCGCATCTCGCCGCGGTGTATCTGGCGTGGGAGAGCACCGATCCACAACTCAAGGAGGATTTCCGCGCGCGTGCGCTGCAGGCCGCGATCTGCGTGTTTGTTGCGGGCACAATCACCATCGTGGTCGCTCGCGACCGCGCCCCGCTGGTGTTCTCCGGTCTCACATCGGGGCGAGCGGCCTTCGCAATGCACGCCGTGACCGCGATCGCGGGCCTTGGCGGCTTTTGGGCGCTCTGGCAACGGCATTGGCGGGTTGCCGTGCTTGCCGCTGCGGCCCAGGCATCGTTTCTGGTCTGGGGCTGGGCCTGGTCGCAGTATCCATGGATGGTGCCACCATCACATACGATCACCGAGCTGGCGGCGCCACGCATCACGCAGCAACTCGTGCTCGGTGTGCTTGGCGTGGGGACGGTGATCCTGCTGCCGTCGTTCGTTTATCTCTTTCGCATCTTCAAACGCCGTGAACCGGGACGTGACGTGGCGCACGAAGGTGCGTTTGAACGACTTGATCGCTGATCAGCAGATCAGCTCCACTTGCCGCCCATGTTCACGCACACGACATTCTTCTCATGCGTCCCGACTTAATTCGTGTCGTGCTCGTGGACGATCACGCGATCGTACGCACGGGCCTTGCAGCCATTCTGTCAACAGCCAAGGACATCATGGTTGTTGGTGAAGGCGGTACGGGGCGCGAAGCGCTGTCACTCGCGGAGCGATTCGATCCGCATGTGATTGTCATGGATTTGTCCATGCCCGAAATGGATGGACTCTCGGCGACGCGCGAACTGGTCAAGCAATCGGTGGCACGCAAAGCAGAAGCCGGCACACCCGCGACACGTCGCGTGCTGATCCTTACCATGCACAGCGAAGACGAGCATCTGGTCGCGCTGCTCGAAGCGGGCGCCGCAGGTTACTTGCTCAAGACGGTCGCCGAGCGAGAGCTGGTGGACGCGGTGCGTATCGTGGCCGCCGGCGATATCTACGTGCAGCCAAGCGCCGCGCGCGCCTTGGCACGCGGACTCGCGCGCAAGGAAGAGCACGCCGACGACCGCTCGCGATTCGCTCGATTGACGGATCGTGAGCAGGTCGTACTGCGGCTTTTTGCAGAAGGCCACACGGCGCCCGAGATCGGTGAGCGCCTGTCCATCAGCCCGAAAACGGTGGATACGTACAAGCAACGAATCAACGAGAAGCTGCACATCACCCACCGTACGGACTACGTGAAGCTGGCACTGCGTCTCGGGCTGCTCAACCGCGACAGCTGAAACACATCACGGTTTGCGGGGAATCGCATTCTCCGGCGAATACTTTCCCCGGGGTGTCAATCCTGGCGTGCGAGCTGTTCCTCGGAACGCGTGGCTTCGGTCTGTGCTGCGGACCGTTCGGGTGGCGTCAGCGAGGGCGCACTGGCGGCCGGTGTGGGCAGATCCATGAGTGCAGCCGGTACCACGTAGCCGCCGTCTGCGCGCAAGGTGTCAGCGATCATACGACGGCGCGCATCAACGGTCTCTCCACCGTCCTGCAACGCCACACGTAGCGCGCGGAAGCGACGCCCCGACGTCACGCAAAACAGATCGCACAGGTCGAGTTCACGAGCGCACTGCTCGACGCCGCGCTCTTCGATCAGGCGCTGCGTGCGCGCGATTGTCGCAGTCCGTGCATAGAGCTCGGCCGCCATATCGGCCAGCCGTTCCACGACCATCTGACGCTCAATAATGCGCTTCTTGTGACGCATCACGGCGCGCTCTGTTGCCCGAGCAAGTTCCGCTGTGTGCTTCTCCACGTAGCGTGCGTGCGGTTCGAGACGTGCGTGCAACTTCACATCAAACTTTTCATGACGCCCCAGTGCCGACTTCACGCGTCCCGCGGCGTACTCGGCCACGCGTTCCCAGTGTTGCAGGGGGCTCTTGATCGCCTCGGCGAGTTCCTGCAGCTGGGCTGCGGGGCCTTGCACGCCGTTCAGTCCGACGTACAGCCGCAGAATTTCATTCGCGCCTTCGAAAATGCGATTGATGCGCGCGTCACGCAGATAGCGCTCGTACGGCCATGGCTTCACGAAGCCGCGACCGCCGGCGAGCTGCACCATCTCGTCTGTTGCGCGCCAAATGAGCTCAGAGGCGAAGACCTTGGCGATCGCCGCCTCGAGCGATGCATCCGTGTTCTTGCCGTCGAGCGCTGCCGCGAGTGCGCCCACCATGGCGTCTGAGGCGTACACATCGGCGGCCATCGTGGACAGCTTGCGCTGCGTGACTTCAAACGAAACCAGCGGCGCACCAAACTGCACACGCATTTCACCGTACGCGATATACTCGCGAAGCAGCAATCGTGCGGCAGCCGTGCACCCCGCAGCCAGAGACAGGCGGCCGGCGTTCAGCGCATTGACCGCAACCGAAAATCCTTTGCCCACTTCACCAAGTACATGATCGTCAGGCACGTACAGCCCGTCAAAAATCAGTTCCGCCTGTGTGCTGGCGCGGATGCCGAGCTTGCGCACCGTGCCATGCACATGAAAGCCCGGCATGTCGGGGCGAATGATGAACGCCGTGGGGCGATTGACCATCGCATCGCCGCGCGCCACGCGTGTTTGTGCAAACGTGACGATCACACCAGCGCGCTGTCCGTTGCCGATCCAGTGCTTGCGACCGTACAACAACCAGCCCTGACCATCCGGCGCACGCTCGGCGCGCGAGACGATGTTCTGCGCATCGGAACCGGTTTCCGGCTCCGTGAGCGCGTACGCGCCGAGTGTTTCTCCGCGTGCGAGCATGGGCAAGTAGCGCGCCTTCTGCTCGTCGTTGCCAAAGAGCACAATCGCCTTGGACGACAAGCCGCAGTGCACGCCGATCAGTACGGCGAGTGACGGATCCACGGCCGCCACTTCACCGGCGACCACGGCGTAGCCAGACGCAGACAATCCGAGTCCGCCGTATTCTTTGGGAATCGAGAGCGCCAAGAGGCCGGAGTGCGCGAAGGCTGTGATGACCTCCTCGGGAATGCGCTCCTCTTCGTCCATGCGCGCCGAATCGATAACGCCGGACTCTACCAGGCGATGCAGTTCGGCGACGAGTCGCGCGGCGGTGGCCGCGTCGTCCGGCGCGCGCTCACTGAGCGGCGCCGGATACGGGAAGAGCAGGGACTCGTGAAGGTCGCCCTCGAAAAGGCCGCGAACGAAGGACGGGGCTGTGGTCACGGTGATGCGTTCACCGTGACTTCGATCCTGCTCGTCTTGCCTTCCGGGTTTCCGCCTTGCGTAAGCGCGCGGAAGGTGATGGTCGTGGAGCCGCCGGTTGTCCCGGGTGTAGCCGAAACCGTCAGGATCCGCGTCTGCTGATTCCACGTGGCGTTGGCGACACTCGGCGACGATGATGTGATCAGCAGGTTGCGATTGAGCACCGTGCTGCCGCCAGCGTCGAGCAGTTCCAACTGCACCTGCCGAGTGTTGCCCGGTGTGGCTGCGTTAATGCTGAAGATCGCGTCTGCCGGATTCACCAGCGCGACCGAATCCACAGGCACCTGCAACACCGTCACGCTGGCGTTGCCGCTGCGATTCTCAGATGTCGCGGTGATGGTCACATTGCCAGTCGCGATACCAGTCACCAGCCCATTATTGACAGACGCAATCGTTGGATTGCTGGTGCCCCACACTACAGCTCGATCAGTGACTTCCGTGCCCGCCGTGTCCTTCACCGTAATGTTGAGCGTCACCGTCTGTCCCTGGATTACGCTGGTGTTCGTAGGAGACAAGGTGACTTCACCAACGGGAATCCTGGTCACGGCAAACGTTACCGTATCCGCAGCATCATCCACACGTGCCGTGAGTTGCGCCGTGCCCAGCGAAAGGCCCGTGACGTTTCCGTTGGTGCTGATTGAGGCAATCGTTGGCGTGAGGCTGGTCCATGTGACGACGCGGCCTGTAATCACGGCATCGGCGGAGTCACGAAGCGTGGCACTCAGCTGACGCGGCACTGCCAGACGCAAGAATCCACTGCGCGGCGTAATCACTATCGACTTCACTTCGCGATTGATCACCGTGACGTTCATCGATCCGTTAATCGCCGGATTGTCTGGTGACGCGGCAGAAATGGTGGCCGGACCGACACGAACGCCGCGTACCACACCGCTCGCGTTCACCGTCGCGTTCAGCGCATTGCTGCTGCTCCAGTTGAGCGTGCGGCCGAACGCATCCATCACGTTGTTGGCCGTATCACGCAGCGTCACCGTCGGAATGAACTCTTCGGTGACTTGAAGCGAACGCGACGTTGGTGCCAGTGAAATCGAGCCGATTGGCACTTCTGTAATTGTGACCTGTGCGCTGCCGAACACCTGTCCAACCGAGGCGGAAATCACGACGTTACCCGGAGCCAGCGCCGTCACTTGTCCCGATGGCGACACACTCGCAAGGGCCGAGTTGCTCGTCTGCCAGTTAATCGTGAGTCCATTGATGGCTGTCCCCGCTGACGTGCGCGGCGTAGCCGTGAACTGCCGGATATTGTTGCGACGAAGCGTCACGGGCGATGGCGTGACCAGAATGTTGTTTGGAATCTCGGGGATCACGGTCACCGTGGTCTCGCC
Organism: Gemmatimonadaceae bacterium; assembly: GCA_041742675.1. Lineage (GTDB taxonomy): Bacteria > Gemmatimonadota > Gemmatimonadetes > Gemmatimonadales > Gemmatimonadaceae > JAABRT01. The sequence continues at coordinate 5,656 of JBGTOG010000105.1, forward strand.
ACGCGCTCCGTCAGCCTCACCCGCAATAATCGCGCTGCCAGGCGACACACCGATCACCAGACCGTCCGCGGTGATCGTCGCTACCGTCGTGTTGGACGACGAAAAACGAATCGTCTTGGTTCCGATCGTGTTGCCATCCTTGTCGAACGCCGTGCCCACGACGCGCACACTGGCGTTCACCGGTACTTCAAAGTTGGTCGGCGCGAGCGAAATGGACTCGGCGCTTCGCGTGCGCACAATCCAATCTCTACATCCGGTCACGGTGATCAGCGTGGTCGCCGTTAGTGCCAATGCGGCGAAACGGCGAACGCGAGGGGACGCAACGAGGGGCATGACCCGCATGCAGGTCTATCCTTGGCTACTGGGAGAAGTACACATCAGGAAGGGAGCCCACGCCGACAGCGGCAAAGGCACACTTCAGGGACGCTCAGGCACGGACGACGGTAACCGTCACACCACGGGAACAACCTGTCCTGAACCCGGCCCCCGTGTCTACCCGTCGGTCGTTCCGGTGTTCGATCGTTGCGAACCATGCACATAGTCTGCTCGAAGGGACTGTGACGGAGGTCGCCAACGTGTGAGTTTGCGGATGTGCCTGTCTACGATGATCCGCTCGCGCCACCCTCGCCTGTCACCGCCCGACGCTACTGGCGAATCGCCCTGCTCTGGTTGCTGGCGGGCGCTGCCGTACGCGCGCTGCTCGCCTCGCTCGTCCCTCTGTTTCCCGATGAGACCTACTATTGGGAGTGGACGCGCCGGCTCGACGCAGGCTACTACGATCACCCGCCCGGCATCGCGCTGCTGATTGCCGCCGGCGTACGCCTGTTCGGCGACACGCTGCTTGGGGTGCGCGCGGGCCCCTGGCTCATGGGCGGGGTGGCGCACTTCACGCTCATCCTGCTGGCGTCAGAACTCGGCGGTCCCCGGGCGGCCGCTCGGGCGGCGGTGCTCTTCTTCGTGGTTCCGCTGGCGACGCTCGGGTTTGTGCTCGCCACCCCCGACGCCCCATTTCTGGCTTCCCTCGCCGTGGCGTGTCTCGGGTTCACCCTCGCGCTCTCGGCGCCCCTTCGATCGCTGGCCTCCCTTGGCTGGTGGACGCTGACCGGTGTAGCGCTGGGCGGCGCACTCATCTCCAAATACACGGCGGCCTTGATACCCATCGCCGTGACCGCGGCGTTTCTGATCCACCCGGCGCTGCGAAAGCGCTTCGCGGAGCCCGGTCCGTACGTGGCCACGCTGGTGGCCGCCGCGCTGTTCGCACCGGTGGTCGTGTGGAACTGGTTTTACGAGTGGGTGTCGTTTGGCTTTCAGTTCGCGCACGGATTTTCGCCGGCCCGCGGGTCGGGCATCAGTCGCGAGCTGGAACTGCTAGGCGGACAGTTGGGAATCGCCTCGCCAATTCTGTTCGTGCTGATGATGATGGCGGTCTTCGTGGCCGCGCGCGATGCGTGGCCTGTGCGCAAGCGCCTGTCGGCCAATGACATGCTCGTCCGCCGCTTCGCCCTCGCGATGCTGGTGATTGTGCCGATTGGCGTGTTCGTGTTCAGCGCCTGGCGCCGTTCTGTCGAGGCCAACTGGCCGGCCCCGATCTATCCGGCCGCGATCGTCCTGCTCGCCGCTACGTCAGCACGTTGGGCGCACGGACGCTGGTACCGCGCGGGGCTCGCGCTCGCGGCGCTGCTGCTGGTCGTGGTGTCGGTGCAGGCATGGCGGCCAATCCTGCCGCTTGCACCACGTCGCGATCCCATTGCACGCGCGCACGGTTGGCAGGAACTCGGGCAGGCCGTACACACCGCGCGTCGTGACGCCTTTCTCGATGGAAGTATTGATGTCTGGGTGTCCGCGAATCGATATCAGGATGCTTCGGAGCTGGCCTTTCACTTGCCTGACCAGCCGACGGTGTTCGCGCTCAATCTCGCGTCTCGCCGTAACCAGTATGATTTGTGGGACACCGCCCACGACCGCGTACGGCCGGGAGACGGACTCGTGGCGGTGTTCGAAGCCAGCGTCACGGGCGACTCGCTGGCCGCCGAAGTCGGCACGTGGTTTCGAGATTTCCGCGCTGGTGCTACTGTCGACCTGACCCGCAACGGCGGTGTGATTTCACAGCGCAGGATCTGGCTGTATCGCATCGCGGTGGATGTCCCGCCCCTTGGACGCGCGACGTGGTGACTTCTATGCTCTACGGCAGCGCACGATGAAGCTGTGGTTGGCCATCGCAGTCGCCGGCGGCGCGGGCTCCGTCTCGCGCTACGCGTTCGGATTGTTGTTCGCGCGACTCTCGCTCGGATTTCCGCTTGGCACGCTGTTCGTGAATGTGCTCGGCTCGTTTCTCATTGGTGTGTTCGCTCGCTGGTTGAGCCTGCCCACGCTGGATCCCGTGTGGCGCATTGCACTCACCGTGGGCTTCTGCGGCGGTTTCACGACATTCAGTACCTTCAGCGCCGAGCTGATAACGCTGGCGAATGAAGGACGCATGATGCGAGCCGCGCTGTATGTAGTACTCAGCGTCTCGCTCGCGGTCATCGCTACCGTGCTCGGCTTGAGCATTGGAGACCGTATGTTAAGTGTGGCTCGATCGTGACCACCATGGATTTTTTCTCCTAGACCCACCATGTCGAAAACACACACCGTACCCGCCGATATCGATCGTTGGCTTGACGCGCACCAGTCAGACTCCATGAGCGAGCTGTTCGACTTCCTGCGCATTCCGAGTGTCAGCGCGCGCAGCGAACACAATGGTGACTGCCGACGCGCCGCTGCATGGTTGGCTGATCGGCTCACAAACGCCGGCCTCAGCGCGAGCCTTGTCGACACACCAGGTCACCCCATTGTGCTTGGCGAGTGGCGCGGTGCCGGCCCCGACGCTCCGACGTTGCTGGTATATGGTCATTACGACGTACAACCGGCCGAACCACTCGAGCTGTGGACGTCGCCGGCGTTTGAACCGGAAGTGCGTGACGGTCGCATTTACGCGCGCGGCAGCGTGGACGACAAAGGACAGCTCTATCTGCACGTCAAAGCGCTCGAAGCACATCTCGCAGTACGCGGCACCTTGCCGGTCAACGTGATCGTACTGGCCGAAGGCGAAGAAGAAGTGGGGAGTGTGAATCTCGAAGCGTTTCTCGAAGCCAACCGTGAGCGATTGCGCTCTGACGGCGTGGTGATCTCCGACAGCACCATGTTCGCTCCAGGTACGCCGAGCATTCTGTCGTCGTTGCGCGGTCTGGCGTACGTACAGATCGATGTGCGCGGCGCAGACAGTGATCTGCATTCCGGCATGTACGGAGGGGCGGTGGTGAATCCCGCCATGGCACTGGCGCGCATCCTGGCCACACTCCATGACGACCAGGGTCGGGTGGCGATGCCTGGTTTTTACGATCAGGTACAGGATTGGCCGGAGGCAGTGCGCGAGCAGATGCGCACCTTGCCATTCGATGAGGAGTCGTTTCGCCACGAGGTCGGCGCACCAGCGCTGGGTGGCGAAGCGGGCTACTCGGTGCTGGAGCGTCTGTGGACGCGACCGACCTGCGAAGTGAACGGTTTGCTCAGCGGCTACACCGGCGAAGGTGCAAAGACAGTGCTGCCGGCGGTGGCGATGGCGAAGGTCAGCTGTCGTTTGGTGCCCGATCAGGATCCCAAGACTGTTGAGCGATTGATCGCTGAACATGTCGCGCGCGTGGCGCCGCCCGGTGTGGTTGCAACCGTGACCGCGCTGCATGGCGGACGTCCTTGGCGATCAGAACTCGGCGGTCCGCTGCACGATGCCGGCGTTGCAGCACTTGAAGCGGCGTTTGGTGTCACGCCAGTCATTACGGGCGAGGGCGGCTCAATACCGGTCGTTGGTGACTTTGAACGAATTCTCGGTGCGCCCGTCCTGCTCATGGGCTTTGGCTTGCCCGGCGAAAACGCACATGCCCCGGACGAATGGATCTCCGAAGAGAACTTCCGCCAGGGGATGCGTGCGGCCGCGACGCTGCTTGACCGATATGCCGATGCGCATCAAGCCTGATCGGCACATGGTTCGGTAACGTGCATTCAGTCTGGTGTCGATTGTCGCCAGACTGAATTCGGGGTCAGAACTCGCCGAAAATGTCTGTATCTTCGGCGTCGAACGGAATCAGGCGCTCCGCATCGCCCATGGCGGCGGCTGGCGCACGTGTCGCGGCACTGCGAGTATCTGCGGAACGCGCCGCGTTCTTTTGCGCGCCGAGATGCAACGACGTGCGCCGAGGTGCAGGAGCGGCGTGCGCTCGCGACGACCTCGTCGGCTGAGCCGGACTCGACGTGTCAACGACAAACTGCGAGGCCATCTCGTGCATCTCTCCGGCCTGGGCCTGCAGTTCAGCGGCTGCACTGGCAGATTCTTCAGCGTTAGCCGCCACACGCTGTGTGAGCTGTGCGATCTGTGTGATCGCTGACGTCACTTCCGTCAGCTCTTGCTCCTGCTCGCGTGCGCCATCGGCAATGTTCGCCATCATGGTGCTGGCGCGTTCAACGCCCGTGCGAATCTCTTCTAGGCGGCGGCGCACGCCATCATTGAGCTTCACACCAGTTTCCGTTTTTTGTACAGACTCTTCGATCAGGACAGCGGTGTTGCGTGCCGCTTCCGCCGCACGAATGGCCAGACTGCGCACCTCGTCGGCGACAACCGCAAAGCCCCTCCCGGCGTCACCGGCGCGCGCGGCCTCAACCGCCGCGTTGAGCGCCAGCAGATTGGTCTGAAAGGCAATCTCGTCAATCGTCTTGACGATCTTGGCGGTGGAATCGGCAGACTTCTTGATATCTGCTACCGCTTCGGCCAGCGTTTGCATGCGCTCGACACCCTGCTCGGTATCGGTGCGCGCTCGCTCCATCGCGGCACGTGCTTCGTGTGCATCGGCGGCACTCGCCTTGGTCCGCGCGCCGACCACCACCAGGCGGTTGGAGACCTGATCAATCGCGCCGGCCTGGTCAGCTGCACCGGACGCCAACTCCTGACTGCCGGAGCCAATCTCCGCTGCTGCTGAGTTGACCTGTGCTACCGCCGACGTGAGTGAGGCAAACGCTTCGCCAATGTTCGTCAACGCTGCGTTCAACGACTTCTTGATCGCTGCATGATCACCCTGATAGTCACCCTCCATGCGCACCGTGAGGTCACGCTGCGCAACGCGCGCCAGTACCGTGCGCGCTTCATCGATCGGAGCGTTTACGGCGTCGAGCATCCCGTTGGTGCCGGTGATGACATCGGCGTAGGCACCATCAATGCCCTTGGCCGAACCACGCTGCGACAAGTTGCCTGCCTGCACGGCGGTGATGGTGTTGCCAACTTCGCCCATCACGGTGTGCAGCGCTTCGGAGACACGGTTCATGTTGCGCGAGAGCACATCATGCTCCGATCGCGGCTCCACCGATGCGGCTTTGAGATCGCCTACCGCGAGGCGGTCGGCGGCGTGTGCGATATCGCCGATGTAGGCCAGCATGCCGCGGAACGCGTCGGCCAGTGCGCCGACTTCATCCTTGGAGTGAATCTCGATCTTTTGCTCAATGCGACCGCTCGCGATTTCGCTGGCCGCATTGGAGAGCGCGCCGAGCGAGCCAAGAATGTTGCGCAGCGTGCCGACCGCCAGTACGCCCAGCAGTGCCAGCGCGACCACGAGCACACCAGCCGAACTGATCAGCGTCTTGGTCTGCATGGACTGCGCCGATTCGAATGCCGTCGCGATGCGCGCTTCTTCAAAGGCGCGTCGGTCGGCCAGCGTCGCGGCGAGCGCCGCGTACTGCGAGCGCATCGCCTGCATGCCGCCCATCAGGTCGAGCTCCAGGTCGCCGGTGATCATCCCCAGGCTGGATGCGCGCGCGCCTGCAGCGTAGGCCGAGAACGCCGCCATCAGGCTATCGATGCCGTCCTGCTCCACCAAATCGTTGGCCGCCAGCGACTGTCCCAATGCCACGAAGCGCGCTGACAGCGAGTCGGCAGCAAGCACTGCGTCAGCGTCGCTCGCGCCCACCGCATCGCGCAGCGCACGCTGATAGTCTTCGAGCGTGCGCTCGAGTCGCTGGCTGACCTGCAACGCCGGCGAGTAGCCATTCTGAATGCGCTCCTGCTCGGTCTGGGCAGAAAGTCCCAGCGATACAACGACCGCAAGAGTGACGACAAATCCAATGGCCGCTACAACTGGGAGCGCAAGGATTTTGGCGCGAAGTGTCAGGGAGCGAAACATGCGCGTGAGGAAAAGGATAGGTGCTGCAAATGCTCACCATTGCATGGTGGGCCACTGTCCTTCCTCAGGTATCGGCTTCTGTGTCACGCTCTTTAACTTCTCGCCCCTCGCCAACATGCTACTGGCCCGGATGTTTCGGGCCCCACAAAAAACGCACACGTCGAAAAACGTGTGCGTTCTCTATTAACCGGTGATGCCGCTGTGGGCGCCCCTGCCGCAGCGCGAGGAGCGTATCAGAGCCCGTCGAGCAGCGAGTCGTTGTTCTGCGTACCAGCCACGCGCTTGATCAGCCACTCCATGCCGGCCTGCGGTGGCATCTGCGCCAGACCGCGGCGCAGCAAATGCACTTTCTGCAGCTGGTCAGGACGATAAAGCTTCTCTTCGCGGCGCGTACCGCTCACGGCAATGTCGAACGCCGGATAAATGCGGCGGTCAGCCAGGCTGCGATCAAGCTTGATCTCGCAGTTACCCGTGCCTTTGAACTCCTCAAAGATCACGTCGTCCATGCGAGAGCCGGTTTCGACGAGCGCCGTCGCGATGATGGTGAGCGAACCGCCACCATTCTCGGGTGAGATCATGCGGGCCGACCCGAAAAACGCCTTGGGTTTCTGCATGGCGCTCGAATCCAGTCCACCGGAAAGCGTACGGCCTGTGCCCCGTTCAACCGTGTTGTGCGCGCGGGCAAGCCGCGTAATGGAATCCAGCACGATCACGACATCCTTGCCCTGTTCCACCATGCGACGTGAACGCTCAAGCACCATGTCGGCCACTTCCACGTGGCGTTTGGCCGGCATGTCGAAGCTCGACGCGACCACCTCGCCGTAGCCCCACTCAATCATCTCGCTCACCTCTTCCGGGCGCTCATCTACCAGCAGCACAAAGAGTCCGGCTTCCGGATGATTCACCGCCACACCCTCAACGATCGCTTGCAGCAGCGTGGTCTTGCCGGCGCGCGCCGGTGCCACAATCAGGGCTCGCTGGCCGTAGCCAACAGGAGCGATGAGATCGATCGCGCGTCGTGTGAGTTCCGGTCCGGCCTTGGCGGCCTGTCCCGTCTCGAGCGTGAGCTTGCGATCTGGATAACTCGCCGTGAGGGTGTTGAAATCCGGCCGCTTTCCTTCAGCAACGGGCGGGCCGTCGTTTAGCGCGGTGATCTCGATGAGCACAGCGCGGCCACGATGATCACGGCCCCAGGTCGCTTCGACCTTGTCGCCGCGGCGCAATCCGTGCTGGCGAACCATGGACGGCTGCACAAACGGATCCGTCGGCTCGGGGAGATAGCTGTTGACCGCTTGTCGAACGAAGCCCGCGTCGCGCTGCAGATCGAACCAGCCCGTAGAGGTGCCTTCGACCACACTCGGCGGTGCCACCTCGCGCGGTTCGCGAGGCGGGCGATGCTCGCGCGGTTCTCTCGGACCACGCTCAGGACGCTCACCGCGATCCTTTCGAAAGCGCCCGCGGCCTCGTCGCGTATTCCGTCGCGGACCCGGGCTATGACCATTCTGGCGATGATCTCCGGGCGCCTCTGATGGAGCGGGAGCGCCGCCGCTGACTGGCGGCTCAGCGGAGGAGGGAGGAGGCGCCGCGCTCTCCTGTTGTGGGGCGGGGGCGCGTTCCTGTCTCGGTGCGCGGGCCGCCGGTTCGTCGGGGGCTGATGTCGCGGCCTCAGGGCCGTCGCGATACGGATTCGGCTCACCGCCGACATCCGTCGCTTGTGCATCACGGGTCCGGGGCCGACGGCCACGGCGATTAGGGCGCTTGGGTTCGTTCATGCTGTACTGCGTGTGGCGTGGAGGACCGATGGAGACCACCGGACCGGGGTGCGGCGCGGGTGCGCCGAAAGTGCATGTTGCACGGAATCAGTCGTGGCCTCGGGAGCAGCGCTCTCGTGGGGGGACTGGTACGGATACTGAGTTAGGACGGTGGCGATCAGCGCCGTCTTGCCTTGGGAAGTAGCGGAATCTTCCGTTCTCGCATGGGACGCGGACATCGGGCAGATGTCCGGACGTACTGCACGTCGTCGTCTCGTGGGGGGCCAGCCGATGGACGCGTGTGGACGGAAGCCGCAACGCATGCACCGCAATCTGGCTGGGGACCTTCGGGGGTCGTCTGGCGCGTTCTCCTTGATACGCCGAAGACGCACGGAATGTTGCAGCCTTCGCGAGTTCGCGCAAGTCACAGTTCCGGTACAGCACTACATTTGTCACTCATGATCGCTCCTCCAACTGACCTTCGCACGGCCCTGACCAACGCCGTCGCCGCCTACGAGGCCTCCGGCAACATGGGCGCCCTCATGGAACGCCTGTATGAACTGCGCGACGGCGCGACGGCGGACGCACTCGTCGCCGCCGTTGAACCATGGCGTGAAATGCCCGAGGTCGCCGGCCCCATCTACGAACGTGTCGTGGCCGAACAACCAAACAACGCGCGCGCGCTGGTCATTCTCGCGAACGCCTACTGGCTCAGCGGACGCGGCCCGGAAGTCGTGGGAGTGCTGGCCGATCGTGCCATTGCTGCCGATCCCAAAAACCGCGGCGCCTGGCACATGTGGGCGCTCACCGAAGGCAATCAGCGCGACCGCACAATCCGCTGGATTCAGGTCACCGAGCGATTTCCCGAAGACCAACTCGCCAAGGCGGCGCTGGCCGACAACGCCGCGTCACTCGCCAGCGCCGAGCAGGATAAGGAAGCGATGGCGTTGGCCATTCGCACGTACGAACAGTTGCTCGCGGTCGCCACCAGCGCGCAACAAAAGCAGGCGCTCGAAACAGCGCTTACCACCCTTCGCAAGTGGACGCTGTGAGCCCCGATCACGAGTCGCACGCACCGCCCACGAACGCCGGCAGCGACGCTGATGCGTCAGGTTCACTGGCCGAGTTTCGCGCGTTCCGTGAACGCATGAATGAACGCATTCTCGGCGAAAACAATCTGGTCATCAACCGGTTCTTCGCGCTCGACGGGCGCGCCTACGAAAACGGCGCGCTCGATGTGAAGACCAAGGAATTACTGGGTCTCGTTGCGTCGCTCGTGCTGCGCTGTGACGACTGCATCACTTATCACATCGTACGCTGCGCCGAAGAAGGGGTCACCCGCGACGAAGCGTTCGAGACGCTGAGCATCGGGCTGATTGTCGGCGGCAGCATTGTCATCCCGCATATGCGTCGCGCCGTTGATCGTTGGGACGAGTTGGCGAAAAAAGCCAGCTGACCGATCAGTGCGTCGGTCGCACCCGTAATTTGAGCGGCGACCTACGGCGACGGCGGACTTCCTGCGACCCGCGTCATGTCACCGTCACTGACATAGCGCCCGCCCGCACCTTCCTTCTCCAAACTGCGCAGCGTGGGAAACAACGGCATGCCCTTGCCGAGCGGAATACGCGGAATCGATCGCGGATTGAACTTCGCATCGTGCGGGCTGCGCGAGGGCCCGCCCGCGACTTCAAACACGGCGTCGTAGCTGTAACGCAGCTCACGCTTGCTCTTGGGATCAGTCCACGCGCCAGCCCATGCCAGCTCGCGCGTTTTGGGCCACATGCCAAGGGGCAGCGCAAATCCGCGCACCGTGTAGCCCGGAATCGCTGAATCGATCGCCAGTTCGCCGCGCGCGATCTGTTCCTGGACAAAAGCATTGTCGTACTTGTCGAGCCGCGCGTGCCAGAGCGTGTGATTGCACAACTCAAACCCGAGGGAGTCCAGCTGACGAAGCTTCGGAAAACGCCATTCGGTCTTCTGCCCTTCAATGCCCTTGTTGCCAAAGAAGGAGCGGCCAGCTTCGGCGCCTGAGAGCAGGCAGAACAAGCCGCGGTGACGCCAATCGGGCTTGTCCTTCGCGAAGTCGAGCCAGATGCCGAGCGCGCTCGATGGGTCAACAACCAACCCGCCGTTCTGCTCGACGTAGCGAAACTGACTGGGCGACGCATCGTCGAAAATGAACAGCACGGGTGAAAGACCACGCGGCAGGTCGATGCGTTTGTCGAGCATCTCGCCCAGCGAAATGGGCCGAAAGCCTCGGGCGTACAGCGTGTCGAGTTCGGCGCGGAAACGTTCGCGGCTCACTTTGTAGGAACCGTCTTCGTCGTCCACCAGGTGATACTCCACCACCGGAATACGCCCGTATTCATTGGGCGTGCGGGCTTGCGCCCCGGAGTCGCTGGCGGCCGCCAGCGCGGCGTTCGTCGCGCCGGCTTCAGTGCCTCGCGCGCTGGACACGCCGGTGCTCCCGGAACCATCGCCCGGCAACCGCGTCGACGAGTCACCGATGGCAGAGGGACGAACGGTGTCACCTCCAGCGCTGTCCAACCGTAGGGTCCTTCCAGTGTCGTCCGCCGCCAGATCTCCGCGGTCTCCAGGAGCGCAGGCAGCGATCAGCAACAACACGGACAGACGACAAACGAAACTCGGCATGTTCCCTGGGGTCAAACTACGGTGATGAACTCTGATCAGAACGCTACTCAAGGCGCACGCCAACGTGCAGGCCAGTTCATGGATGCATGCTGGCAGCGGTCTCGGCAGTTTGCTCGTCGTGCTCGTCGCCAAACCGCGGTGTTTTCCACGCGCGCCTTTCGCCGCAGCCGTGAAGTGCTGAAGGGCGCCAGTCGCGACCGACGCGTCTGGGTCGGCGCCGCCGTGGTGATCGGAGTGGGCGGTGCGACAAGCGTGACCTGGTGGGAAACGTGCGGCTTTGATGGCTGCCCGACCGTCGCCGAGTTGCGTGAGTGGCGTCCCAGCACCGGCGATCGCCTGATCGCGCACGACGGAGAGCTGCTTGGAATGATCGATCCGGTGCGACGCATTCCTGTCGCGCTTGAGAAGATTCCGGTGCCGGTACGCGAAGCATTTATTGCTGTCGAAGACAAGCGCTTTGCTGCGCACAACGGCATAGACTTGCGCGGTGTCGCGCGCGCCACGGTGCACAATGTGCTCGCCGGCGGTGTGCGCGAAGGCGCGAGCACCATCACCATGCAGCTCGCGCGCAACGCATTTCTCACCGAGTCTGTGCGTGGTTGGAAGCGCAAGGCGCTCGAAGTTCGCTACGCGCGGCTCATTGAAGACGCGCTCAGCAAGGATGAGATTCTCGAGCGCTATCTGAACACGATCTACTTCGGCAGCGGCACGTGGGGCATCGAAGCGGTGAGTCAGGATCTGCTCGGCCACAGCGTATCACGCGCGACGATCGCTGATGCGGCGCTGCTCGCGGGGCTGCCCAAGGCGCCATCTTCGTATTCGCCTCGCCGAAGCGCGGAGCGTGCCAAGCAGCGTCGCGACGTGGTGCTCGGTGTGCTGGTAAATGCGAATCTCATGGACTCAGCACTGGCCGCACGCACTCGCGGCCAGGCGATCAAGCTGCCGCGACGCGCGTGGAAGCCGGACTGGCCCGCGCACACGTGGGCAGTTGATGTCGTGCGATCGACCGTCGATTCTCTTGTGAGCGCGGGCAAGCTACCGGCAGCTGTACGCGACAGGGATCTCACCATCCACACCACGATTGACGCGAGGGCACAGCGCGCTGGTGAACGTGCGGTTGCGGCCGGCGCCGCGCGGGTTGATCGTGCGCGCAGCAGCAACACCAAGGGCAAGCCCACGGAAGCGGCGCTTGTCGCCATTGATCCGCTCACTGGCGCGATTCGAGCCGTTGTGGGCGGTCGCGCTGTGACGGCGCGCGGATTCAATCGCGCGACGCAGGCCAGTCGTCAGGTCGGTTCAACATTCAAACCGTTTGTGTACGCCGCGGCGATTGCCAACGGCTATGCGGGCAATCGCATGCTCAGCGATGAGCCGCTGTCTATTCGTACCGGCCGCACCACGTGGACACCCACAAACTATGGTGGTGTGCACAACGGTCGCATGACCATGCGCACCGCGTTGATGCGCTCATCAAACATTGCCACGGTGCGCCTCGCGCAGGATGTCGGCAATGATGCCATCATGAACGTGGCACGCGCGAACGGCATTACATCAGATTTACCCGATGTGCCATCGCTCTCCCTTGGCAGCGCGTCACTCACCCCAATCGAACTCACGGCGGCATACGCGCCCTTCTCCAATGGTGGCTGGCGCATTGTGCCGCACGTCGTCACAAAGATCAGCACCGCCGATGGCACGCTGCTGTGGGAACGCACACCGAGCACACGCGATCGAGTAATGTCGCTGGAAGACGCGTTTCTTGTCACCAGCATGTTGCAGTCGGCCGTGGACCGCGGTACGGGCAGCGCGGTGCGCGAGAGTGGTGTGCGCGGGCCGGTGGCGGGAAAAACCGGCACCACGAATGACGGAACCGACGCGTGGTTTGTGGGCTATTCGCCATCGCTCGTCACCGGTGTGTGGCTGGGCACCGACACGCCCACCTCCCTCGGCGCGGCTGCGTCCGGCGGACGCTACGCCGCTCCGGTGTGGGCGCAGTTCATGCGCAGCGGCTGGCGCTCACCAACACGGGATGATGCGTGGACGCCGCCACCTACGCTGATTGCGCGCACGATTGACAGTGAAACCGGGCTGCTCACCGATGGCTGGTGCGGCACGCCGCAGCAGGAGTGGTTCAAGCCAGGGACGGCGCCTGCCAAGAGCTGCGACGGTGGTTGGTTCAGATTTGCGAGCGCAGGCTTTGAACATCTGTCGCCCGATGCCGTCGACGCGGCCATGAATGCCATCGGCGATGCGATTGGTGAGGGTGAAGTGCGACAGTCGCTGTTGCAGCGGATCAGCGATGAGTTCAAGCGCAACGCCCGCGAGGCGCAGCGCCGGGCGGAGCGTGATCGCGAGAGAGAGCGCGAAGCGGAACGTCGTCGCGTTCCGCCGAGGCCGTAGGCGAAGTCCCGCTATCGGCGCGTGGCGCTTACTCGTTCGAGCGGAAAGAGCGACAAGTACGCGGCGCCGTCTGAATCACGACGACGCACGAGCACGGCGTCATCACCGAACGCGATGACTTGCGGCGGGCGTTGCTCACCTGGTAGCGGTGACAGCGCCAGCCGCCCAAGCAGTCGCCCCTCTGCGTCAAAGGCCGTCCATGCGAGTTGTTGCCCGGACACCATGAACTTGTCGAGCGCCCAGATACGTCCCGCGGGATCGGACTGCAGCATTTCGTAGGCGGGCCACGAAGCAGCGTGCCCGCGGCTGCGCATCAGGTCGATGCGTTGTTGGCGCTCAGCTGCAGGCACGTCGCGCGGAATCGATCCGAGCATGCGCGCCTCTGCCTGCTCGTTGGTCACCGGCAGAATGGGATCCGCTGTCCGGACGATTCGCGCCAGCTTGCCCTGCGCATCGTACAGGCGAATCTGATTGTCGCGAGCATCCACATAGAGCAGGTGTGCTCCGCCCGCCGTATAGATCGCGCCCGACGAGGTGATCATGTCGAACTTTCGCGAGGTGAATGACAGATCCCGCCCCACCTTGCTGCCGTCAAGTCTGGTGCGGAAGAGCTCAACAGGTTGTACCGAGTCGGTGGCTGCCGCAGGTACCATGCGTGAGAAGTGGAGCGTGCCGTCAGCGTAGCAGGAATCAAATCCCGTTGACCAATTCGGCTCCACCTGAAACGCACTTGCAACGCGACCGGCTGATGTCAGCAGCGTCACTCGCTTGTTGTGCGAATCGTACACCACCAGCGTATCGCCCCGTGTACGACAAATGCCCATGAGATACCGAAACTCATTCGGCCCCGCGCCCTTGCGCCCCACAACCGCGCGACGGGTACCGTTCGCCGAAAAAAAGTGCACACGCCACACATCGATCACCGCCAGTCCACCATCGGGGAGCAGCGCGGCGCGCAGGTAGCCTTGGTTATGGTCAAACTCGAGATCGGGGTCCGCTTCCAGACCGCCCACTTCAAGCCGTGGCTTGCTCGCCAGTCGAAACGCCACCGGCGCCGATGCGCGCGGTCCGTTCTCTACGATGCGAATGCCCGCGCTGTCGCGCACGGTGGGCGCCTGCGCATTGGCCGGCAGCACAATCACCCCAAACAATCCAACCCACCCCAACACCATGCTGCATGCGCGACGCACTGTCATCTCGCCTCCGCTGGCCCGTGGAATTAGTTCGGCACGTGTCCTACACCCCCGACAGCCTCAGGTGGATCCCACTACGCATCCCTCGGCGTAAAGTGTCCAAGAAACACGCGTTCCTGTGATGTCAGACTGCCCTCGCCCTGCGTTTGAATCTTGCCCAGAATGCGCGACACTTCGTCACGGTTGACCTCGTGCACCATCGCCAGGTCCACACTCTTCCAGTTGCCCAACGGAATCTTCGTGGGCGGGGGACCAGCCAGCTTCTTCTCCCACTGCTTGGCGGGCAAGCGACTCTCCACCCACTTGAGATACAGGTACGCACCCACGTAGCCGCCAAGGTGCGCAAAGTGCGCCACATTGCCACCACCGCGCATGCCACCGTACAGCGTGATCACGGTCATGATCACCACGAGGACGCGCGCTTCAATCGGAATGATTCCCCAGATGTAAATGCGGTCCCGCGGATAGAACATGGCAAACGCCAGCTGCACACCAAACACCGCGCCCGAGGCACCCACAATACGCGCAAACGGCGTGAAAAACAGCGACAGCAATCCGCCGGTAATGCCCGCAATCATGTACAGCCAGAGAAAATGCTTCCCGCCCAGCCGCATCTCGACGCGCGGACCAAAAATGAATAGCGCGAACATGTTGAACAGGATGTGCGTGAGCCCGAACGTACTGTGCGCAAACATGTACGTGATAATGGTCCACGGACGGAACAGCAGCGCGGCCGGTACGAGCGCGAGATAGCCGGTGATCCAGCCCACCGACATCTGCAGCAGATAGACCGCGACATTCGCAATCATGAGGCGTTTAACCCAAGGTGTCATGCGAACATTCTAACCCCGAGTCACGCGCTCGTGCCCGTCGTTTATCCTCACGGACTCGCCAGCGCCTCACGGATGTATGGCATGACCGCTTGCTGCAGCCGCACGCTGTATGCGCTCGCGCCAGCAAAGGTCTCTTCCATGGCAATGGTGGCGTAGTAGCCCGCGTTACGGTCGAGCCACGGCGTGAACCCGAACAACCCGGCCGACGAAATGATCGGGCAGCCGGTGCCCGGCGATGAGCACTCGAGCCACGCCCCATAGCCGTACCGGAACGACGCGCCCAACGCTGCGTAGGGCGAGTTGCCGACCACCACACCAGGATACGGCGCGACCGCCTGTGCCGAAATCAGCGATGGTGTCGCGATACGTACCCCATCGAAACTGCCAAGGTGATACGCCAGCGCGAGCAACCGCTGATACTCACGCGCCGATGTGCGCAGCCCGCCAGCGACCAGCGG
>JBGTOG010000113.1:0-23675 GCA_041742675.1 Gemmatimonadaceae bacterium
TGTCACCGAACACCCAAAAGCGGCCACCACGGAACACCTGAAAAGCGGCCACGGCACGTAGCGACTCCATGACATCCTTGAGGGTCTTTTACCCTCGAGGCTGTGATGGGCAACTACCTGCAAATGGCGAAACGACAACAAGTTGTCGCACTGTTGGAGCTCGGCTGGAGTTTCCGTCGCATCGAGGCCGAGACCGGCGTGCGTCGCGAAACGATCAGCCGGTACGACGCGGCGCGTCGGGCAAATGCGGCCAAAGTGTTCCCCGGCTCGGAGTGCCTGGGCACGGCATCGGCTGAGGCGCCGACGCCGCGGACGGCGGCAAATGCGGCCAAAGTGTTCCCCGGCTCGCCATCAAATGCGGCCAAAGTGTTCGCCGGCTCCGACCCCGACGTCATCGCTCGTGCGCGGCCACGCGCGAGTGCGGCGGCCTATCGCACGGTGATCGCCGAGAAGCTCGACGCCGGCCTGAGCGTGCAGCGGATCTGGCAGGATCTCGTCGAGGAGTTCGGCTACAGCGCGAGCTACGAATCGGTGAAGCGCTACGTGCGCACGCTCGCGCCGCCGCGTCGCGCGGTCGGGGTGTTCCATCATGCGCCCGGCGCCGAAGCGCAGGTCGACTTCTTTCGTGGCGCGCCCACGCTGCACGCGGCGACGGGCGAGTGGCGACGACCGTGGGTGTTTCGCATGACGCTCTGTCACTCACGGCACGGGTATGAAGAAGCCGTCGATGATCAGAAAGTCGAGACCTTTCTCCGCCTGCACGAACGCGCGTTTCGCGCGTTCGGCGGCGTGCCGCTCGTCGTGCGACACGACAATCTCAAAGCGGCGGTCGTGCGCGCCTGTCTGTACGATCCCGATAACAACACGATCTACCAGGCGTTTGCCGCGCACTGGGGCTTCACGTCGCTGCCCACGCAGCCGCGCCACCCGCAGGAGAACGGCAAGCAAGAGCGGAGCGGTGGGTACGTCAAAGACAATGCGCTGAAAGGGCGGCGCTTCGAGAGCCTCGTCGAGCACAACACTTTCTTGCGACAGTGGAATCGGACGGTGGCCCGCCTGCGCATTCATGGCACGACGCGGCGGCAGGTGTGGACGCACTTCCTCGAGGTCGAGCAGCCGACCCTGCAGCCGCTGGCCGCCAATGCCTTCCCGCTCTTTCAGACGGGCGAACGCACCGTGCATGCGGATGGCCATGTCGAAGTCGCGGGCGCCTTCTATCCGGTGCCGCTGTCGCTGCTCGGGACACGCGTGCGGGTGCAGTGGGATGCGCAGCTCGTGCGCGTCTACCATCGCGAGACCCTCGCGGCGGTGCATCATCGCGTCCAGGCCGGCACCTACGCACGACCCGCTGGCGAGGTCGTGGCCTCGACGCGCCAGCAGGCCTTTCTCCATCGTTTACTGGGGCAGTGCGAGCGCGTGGGCCCGGCACTCCGTGCGTGGGCCGATGGCGCATTGGCCGCGCGTGGCGTGCGCGCGATCCGACCGATTCAAGGTGTCTTGCGCCTCACGCGTGCGCACCCGCGCGAACGCGTGCTCTCCGCCGTCCAGACCGCCTTGGAGCAGCAGCACTTTCGCTATCAAACGATTCGCGCGCTCACCGAAGCGGCGGCGCCCGTATCGTCGCCCCCGCTCATCGACAGTGATCCGGCGATCCGCCCGATGACGCAATACACCCTCACCCACTTTCTGTCATGACCTCGCAACTCACCACGCGCCTCCGTACGCTCCGCCTGTCGGGCATGATCGAAGCGTTACCGGCGCGCGTCGCGCAGGCGGAGGCGGCTCCGCTCGCGCCGCTCGATTTTCTCGACCTGCTGGTCGAGGATGAACTGACGCGCCGCGCGGATCGCTTGTTCGCGCGCCGACTGAAACAAGCCGGCATCAGCACGGTCAAAACGCTCGCCGATTTCGATTGGCGTTTCAATCCGAAGATCCCGAAGCCGCACCTGGTCGAGCTCGCGAGCGCGCGCTTCGTGCAGACCCACAGCGGCGTGCTGTTGATCGGGCCACCGGGTGTCGGAAAATCGCACATGGCGACCGCGATTGCGGTCGGCGCAATTCACGCGGGGCAGCGGGCGCTCGTGCGCAGCACCTTCGATCTCGTCGCTGATTTCGCCCAGGCCGACGCGACCGGCACGCGGCGCGACTTGGTGCGGCAGCTCACGCAGGTCAACCTGCTCGTGCTTGAAGATTTTGGGATGAAGAAGCTTGGTCCGACTGCCGCTGAGGACTTGCTCGAAGTCTTCGTGCGTCGCCACGAGACCGCCTCGACGCTCATCACCACCAATCGGCCCACCCAGGACTGGGGGCTGTTTCTCGGTGATGTCCCGGCCGCCACGGCGATTCTGGATCGCTTTCTGGCGCACGCCACGATCATCCAGATGGTGGGCAAAAGCTATCGGCTGCGACTGCGCAGCAGTGCGGTGCCCGACGAATAATCGCTCCATCGCAAACGCCACGTCCCTGTCACGCTTGCGCACTCGCGCCACGTGACGACATTCTCACGCAGCTACGACGTGGCCGCATTTGAAGTGTTCTTTCCTGGCCGCATTTGAGTGTTCGGTGACATTCAGCCCACCCACGACAACGAGGTTAACCGGACTCAGCCCATTCAATCAATCACGCTGAGGCCTACGCCAAAGGTTACGGTCCATGGGCGAAAAGCACGTGAACCACTGACAGTCTGGATGACACCCAAGTTCGTAACGAGTCCTATGCGGCTGCGAGACGGGACTCGAAGCGATATACCTCCGTAGACGGCGATGCCGTCTTCAGAATATCGAGCTGCGGCCGTTGATCGCTCCGCCTCATGTCGGGCGTGACCAGCGCCCGCGTTGAGGGTGAGATTTTTCCAGGCAGGCCGCCTGTACTGTCCGACGAGGAGCACATACTTGCTAGACTGATTGTATTCATAGCTCAACTGCTGAAACGCACGCCCGGCGATGCCGAGCCCTAGCCCTCGGCCCAGCCTCACCCCGATGAGCGCCTCAACTGCTGGACCTGCTGCCCGAGCGCTTGTCTGACAGGTCGTACAGTTCAGCGGCTGGACATCCCATGCCACGCTCACCGAGGCATACGTCCGACTTTCCTTTTCGGGTACGGCCTGCGCCCGTAGATGAGTGGTGCAAAACAGCAGTGCCCAAAGCAGAGCGAGGCCGCAGCCGAGGTTGTTGCGTGCCGTAGCGGTGGGAAAGGCTGCGTGCCGTACCATCACTCGCGGCCTGATATCCCAACCCACTTGGCTCTCCTGAAACGGGGCAAGTTCAAGTTCAAGTTTGAAGCGCAGTCTACTGTGGGTCCATTGGTTGCCTTGAGAACGCCCGTATCATATCGGCCATACCGGGTTCGATTCGCAGTCTGACCAGTGCGAGGCTCATCACCAAGGCGAGTAGGAAGAAGAGAAGTAGTGCGGCTAGCAGAATCGCTGACGGTTCAATCACGAAGCGCACGAGACAGATCACAATGGCAACGGTGTCGAGAGCCAGCAAAGTGTTCAACCAAGCGCGCCCCGACCAACGAGCATTGCTTTGTTCGACAATGCTCTCACGCTGACCGTCAAGTAGCCGCTGGGCAAGTGACACTCTGGCCCGGTCAATCTGGGAAACATCGGTGCCTTGCGCAGCCAGCGCATCTCTGTGCGCAAGCGCCTCTTCGACGGCGCCGCGCTTCACCGATGTCCGACTTTGAAGACCAAATCGGTATTGGCTTCCGTGACGGGCACTTGCCCGTCAAACGGAGAGTCAATGTAGCGAGGCACGTCGGCGAAACTGTCGAAGCTCGCTACCTCTAGTCCGTCAGAGTCCCGGACGATCACAGCGTAGCGACCTTTGCCCACCCGTTCCATCTGTCGCAACGCGAGGAGCACTGCGGTTGGCGATAGCCTCTGTTCGGCCGCAAACACCGCCGGGTCCAAGTAGGTAGCGTGGGCAGCCTGTAGCCGTTTGTCGACCGCCGAAATCGCGGCTTCCACATCGCCGCCGAGCTCTGTAGCCATCAGCTTGCCCGCGAGCTCGGCCGCCCCTGCCGCTGGTGCCCCGACGAGTCGATTGGCGAGCCATGCAGCGGCTCGGTCAATGACTCGCTCGACTTTACTCAGCCATGAGGTCAGCAATGACATGATCGATCTCGAAGGAGAGGGTGTGCTGAACAAAGGCAACCGACGCGCTCTTTGTGTCGACTCGCGCGCGGACCGGGCGCAGTAGCGAGCGTTGCCCGTCGATGGTGTCGGAAGTCGGATTCCAAAGGAACTCTCCACCGTGCCGGAGCGTCACGAGTCGAATGTGGTCTCGAAAAGCAGGGGCCGCAGACATAGTGGTGTAGCCATCAACTACCCGCGTGTTCCGAATCCCATCCTCAACACTTCGGTGCTTTAGGATGGAGACGTTGGGTTTATGGTCGAGCCTTACGAGAGCAGGATTCAGATCTATCCGCGTCAATCCAAGGCTCAATTTTGCGGCGGCGAGAAGTTCGTATGACTGAAAATAGTCGTCGGCGCTTGTTCCATGCGGATGCTCGTCCCCCGGCTTGTCTAGAGCAATCCAGAGGCGCCGACTCGCGCGCCAGTATCGCATCACAACAGTGATGTCCAACATCTGCGTTTCCCACCGCCGCTCGCGCTTGTTCGGTACAATGCGAACGTGCTGCTCGGTGAAGACCATCTTTACTTCAGTTTCACTCGCAATCGCATACGCAAGGTCCGTGGTGAAACTGTACCTCAGCATGCTTGCATTCGGAACCGAGCCGCTGGGCCCCATCAACCCGCCGACAATAGAAGCGTGGTCGTCAGCCTCAAGGCAGCTATACAGCCGAACGATCTTCGCGTTGCTCTCCCGGAAGTCGAGTAGATAGGAGTCCACATCAGACAACGTCAGTGTGCCCTCCTCGACATACCGTAGGAGCCGCTCCGCTTGATCATCCACACGCCCAGACGACGAAGCCGCTAGCCCTCGCCGTCGCAGGAACTCTTTCATCATCACACCCGATGTGGCGAGCAGCTGAGCAAGAACAAACTGACGTTCGGAATCGGGGATGGGCGTCATCAGGTATTGGGCAGCGAAGGTGATCGACGCCCGAGTGCTTGCAGCGTGTGGAGAGAGTCGGCAGGCGTGATACCTACGTTCCCGTGTGCGAAAAAGTGTGCGGGCGCCGCGCGCAATGCTATAGGGCGTTCGTTCTTTCTGCGTCCTTCCGGGTGCGTGGAGTGTATGCAACCGTCGCAGAATCAGGCTTTTACGCAGTGTTTAGCGAGAGGGAAGCAATCGGAAAACACAAGCGCTGCTGTGAGTCCCACGCTGGACGACAACGAGCAGCCGGTGCGCACGCCGGTCGCGCCGTCCTGGAGCGAGGATGACATCACCAGCGTCGTCCGGAACGACGAGCGAGGCGGCGAGGCCCGGCGACATGATGCGCGCTCTCGGCAAACGTGCGAAAGGCTCAATCGCTCGGTGTGATCTTGTTGCGCCAACACCGGACGGGCGCGACCATTACTGCGTAGAGCCTCAACAAACTGCACGTGTCGACCATGCTCTCTAGCTTCATCTCCAGAACGTCGCCATGCGCTCGCGGCCGCTCGCGACGCACTCGAGTAAAGGATCGCGCAGCGCCACTTGGATTCCGTTCCCTTTTTCATCAACGCAATGCTGCTTCAGGTCCTTAGCGTTCTGCTTGTGACAGCGGTCCCAACACAAGCTAAGATCGAATGTCTCTCGAAGGCGACGTGTCCAGCGACCGCCCCGAATATCGCGCGCCTGCAGCGCACGGGTGAACTCACCGACATCGAGATGGCGCGTCTGTCGGAGTTCTTCAAGCGTCGGCGTCTTGAGCGCTGGGAAGCCGGCGGCGATCCGACGCGGCCGGACGGCGAGCCCGCGACGCTGAATGCGGACGCACTGGAGATCCATGCGATTGGGGCGGCGACAGCGAGGATTCGGGAGGCCATGATCGCGCAACCCGACTGCGCCGGGATCTCGACGTGCTGGGCCACCCACGCCAATGTCATTCGACTTAGCAAAGCCGGGGCGATGTCCGACGCGCATGCGGACTTGGCGATAGCGTATTTGGTCGGCCGAGTCATCGCGAGCGTTGGAGACTACACGGCCCCGGTTGGCGACACCACGCTCACGCTCGGGGAAGCGATGGCCATTCAAGCCGTCAAGCAGGCACAGGAACCGGTGGCGCGCGCGCAGAAAAGCAAAGTGCCATGCACCACAAAGCGCACGTGTGTTGCGACGACCAACAACATCCAACGCTTGCTTGACGCGGGCATAGTTTCCGCCGCCGACGTTGCGCACCTGGCCGACTACTTCTCCGACCAAGTCATTGCCATCGCCTTTGTCGGAGGCAGCGCGCATTTGGATCCGTTTTCGGACCCGAAGCGAACCATTGCGCAGGTGCTCGCTCGGCAGCGCACGCGCGACTCCCTGCGGGTCGTGACGGCGAGAGTGGCGGGCGGTCGGGCTTGCATGACGCCCGAAACCTGTCCCGCGACCTTCGAGAATCTCAATCGGCTCGCTGGCCCGGGGGTCGTGTCAGACGATGAGGTCGCGTCGGTGCTAGGGTCTTTCCGCGAATCGCTTCAGTCGCGCGCCATTAAAGGCGAGGATCTAAACGTGCCCCTAGGGGGAGGCGCCACCATCCGAGACGTCCTGACGAATGCGGCGCGGAGCGATTCGCTGCGGCAAGCCCACAGCCCGGTCGCGGCGGTTGCTCTCTGCAGCAGCGCGAGTACATGTCGGGCCACCATGAAGAACGCCAAGCGCCGGAGGGGAAACAAGGTGATCTGGGGTGTTGAGTTTGATCGTGTCATGCGCTACTTCACGCAGTTGTTGGTTGAACGAGCTAGCGCAGGGCAAGATTTGTCTGGCCCAGTGGGCGACGAGTCGCTCACAATTAGCGAAGTGCTCGCAAAGATGCCCTGATCGCGTACCGGCGTGTGGTCGTCGAAAAGGCGAAGATCGAGAGCGTCAGCGTTGACCCACACACTTCCATGAGAACTCGATCATCGGGCAGTGTCACGCGATTGGGCGCACCGACTGCACGAACAACTCCACATGACGTCACCTCCGAACACAGATCCATAGAGACTGTCGGCATTCGAAAGGCGGCCTGAAGCCAAGCCCAGCGGCGATACTGAATCGGGGCAAGTTCAAGTCCAAACAGTCAGCGGCAAAGTTCACAGCGTCGTCGCAGATGGTTCAGAATTGCGTGTCCCACGTCAACGCGATTGTGGCAAGCGCCCGGGGGGATCGACAATTGACTAGCGTGGGGAGCTACGGCGACACAGGCGTAGTCATCGCCAATTGAATATGGAGCGCGACAGCGCGCTGAGCGTGCGGGCCTCGGTGAGGTAGTGTCGCGATGTGTACCCGACAGCCCTACAGGACGGCGCCATAAAGCGTGTTGCCAGCACCATTCCTTCATACGCTGCCGCGCCTGGTGTTGTGACGCCACGTCGAAAGCTTGTACAACCTGCTTCACAGACACTCCGCATTCAGCCAGCGCTCGCCACTAGCCGTCATACCGTTCCACGCTGTACAATCCGCCGCGGCCTCCAAATCCGAGGCACTGCTCTACGGAGTTGGGTCACGTTCAAGCTCAAAATTGGAGGGGGCCACATCCGCAGATTCAAAGGGCGTTCTGTCTGCGCCTCGGTTCTCTTGCTCTCATCACTTGTGCCCCGCACCGCATCGGCGCAAGCCGAGCTGACTGGTCGCGTCACCGATTCGCAAGGTGCGCCGATACCTGGTGCTGCGGTCGCAGAGTGCGAGGGGTCGATTCGCACCTATACGGTACGCAACGGGACGTTCAGGATGCAGCTGCGGCCTGGCGTTTTCTATCTGTGCGTGCGACGCATCGGCTTTCTCGCACGTCGAGATACGATACGCGTGGGAGCGAGAGCATACTCCGATACACTCCATGTGGTGCTCGAGGCTGCAGCGAACGAACTGCGTGGCCTCGTGGTGACGAGTGATCGCGGTGAGCCGATGACCTCGACGTTGACGACGGCCACTGTACGACAAGCACCGCCACTTGGCGAAGCGGACATCTTTCGCACGATGTCTTTGCTGCCGGAAGTGCTGCAAGCCAACGACATTAGTGGCCGAGTGCATCTGGCAGGAGGAGCGAGCGACGAACATGCGATCACGCTCGACGGGCATCCACTGCAGTCGCCCTTTCACGCGGCCAATCTCATTGGCGCGTTCAATGTGGCGGCGCTCGATCGCGCGGAGCTACGCGTGCATCATCTTCCAGCGGATAGAGACGGTCATCTCAGCGGCGACATACGACTCGAGACGCTTCGGCCCGGTCTCAAGCCTTCACGCGAGCTGGTGCTTACGCTTCTCTCGGCCAGCGCCACGATTGCACAGCCGCTTCCCGGAGAAGTCGACGTCCTGGTGAGCGGTCGCACGAGTTACATAGACAAAGTGCTTGCGAGCTACCTCCGCCAATCGGGCGCTCAAGGCGACGATCTGATCTTCCCCGGATTCAGCGATCTCCTGGTGCGCGCAGGACGTCAGTGGCGGAGCGGATGGCACGCGGAAGCACTGGGTTATGTCACGCGCGATGCCGCGAGCGCGCTGAACGTTCAGTCAGATGAGCAGCCAGCGCGTTGGGGCGAACAGCTGGCTGGAGTCAATCTGCGTTATCGCGCACCATCATGGTCCATGCATGCCTTGCTATCAACGAGCCGAGCGCGGGCCGAACGCCGGGAGTTGTTCCGTGCACTCGCCGAAGATTCCGCGGAGCTGGAGGATTCCCGCATCGTTCAGGACTGGACAACGGGCTCGCTCACGCTGGAGCGACGGCTCAACCGATTGCAGCTCAGGTCCGGCATCGGCTTTCGCGTTCGTGAACATGCGCACCGTTGGGGGGAGCTCTTTGCCGATCAACTGTTGCGAAGCGCAGTGCCGCCTGCGCTGGATACCGTCACGCGCCAGACGATTGCCAACGCGTTTGCCGATGGCGTGTGGCGTGTGGGTGAACGGTGGGCGGTGAGCGGTGGCGCTCACGTGTCGCGAATCGCGAGTTCATGGTACACGGCGCCGAGACTGCAGCTCACGTATACGTGGGCACGTCCGCTCGCCATGCATCTCGCATTCGATCGTCGCCACCAGTTTGATGCGATCGCTGGCGAGCCGTTGGAGGGGAGCGTGACGCAGCCCGTATTCCTGCTGACGCGTCCACGGGTGGCGGACGTGGCTGCGCTCTCGGTGGACTGGCATCCGTCGGCCGCGGCGTCGCAGTCACAACTTCGCGCGAGCGCGGCAGTATACGCGCGCGCCTATCGTGATCGTACGCTGGCTGTGTCCGGCGGGACATACGGAACGGGCATGGACTCAGCCGGTGGTGCGGGGTTTCTGCGCATTCCGGGGCGCACTTTCGGTGCGCAGCTCACCGCGAGTTTCGCCACCCCGACCGGCGCTGCCGTCCAGCTGAGTTACACCGGACAGCGCGCCTCCGAAAAAATCAACGACACTCATCTTCCGACCGCGTGGGATTCTCCGCACCAGCTCAGCGCGTTTACCTCGCTGCCGCTGAGCAGCGCATGGCGCGTGACTGCTGCCGCGCAAATGCGCAGTGGCACGGCGGTGACCCCTGTTGCCGTGCGTACATTCGTGCCCCTGCTCGACAACAACCGCTACCTCACGCGCTTCGTGTACGGCGGACCGCGAAGCGCGCGGCTGCCGGGCTACGCGCGAGTCGATCTGGGAGCGCAGTACGAGTGGAGCGCACGCGGAGCCGATTGGACGTTCTCGATGCAGATCGTCAATGCACTCGCACGCGTCAACGGCCTCGAGTACGATTGGCGACAGTACTTCGCCTGTGTGGACCGGCCCGAGTTTTGTTCGGCAGGTGGTGCGGAGAGGCGCAGCCTGCCCTTGCTGCCATCGCTCGGAGTGTCCGTCCGATGGTAGGAGTTCGGCTCAGCAGATTGCGTGTATCTCAGGGCGCCACTCTCGCGTTAGGGATACTCAGCGCGTTTACACTGCTCTCGTCGTGCGACGCCGCGAAGACGCTGAATCCCCGCACAGAGGAGCCCATTCTATTGCTGGTCCTCTCAGACAGTGCCTCGAACCCGTTGCAACCACAGCTCACCGCTCTACTGGCCAACTCCGGGCGACCCTCGCGACTCGAGTATCGATTGGCACAAACGTTTCGGATGACACGCGAGCGTGACGGCGCCGAGTTCGCGTGGAGGACGTCTCCACCGCCGCCGCGTCCAGGTGGAGCATTCTTCCCGAGTACTGGCAACTACGTGCTCGACGAGCGGTCAAGCGCCGCAGGGCTTGGTCGGGAAGCGCTGCGGGTCGGTGAGACGTACGCACTGGAAGTCGTCTCTGAAGGCCGTAGGATCATCGGGTCGGCCCGCATCCCTATGAATCCAACCCTGAAGCTCGAGAGCGACGGCGTCGTTCACCGCGTCGTGTGGCAGCGCATACCCGGCGTGGAAAGGTTTCTGGTGTTCGGTCCCGGCCTCGACGCCTTCGTCCCGATCACCGACACGTTTGTCGTACTGCCACGGCAGCCTGGGACGACAAGCACTGTGCTCGTCTTTGCGCTGGACAGTAGCTACGGGCAATACCTTCGGGACAGCACGGTGTTCAGTGCTGGACTACAGGGGGCGTATGGAGTGTTCGGCGCCGTGAGTGCAAGCAGCATTGACGTTGCTGCAGCGGGGAAGATGTCGGCCGGAGCGCTACAGACGCTGCCCGCCGGTCGGAGCCCTGAGGTGACATCGTCGAACAGGACGCGGACCACAGGAGCGCGACCAGAGTAGCCGCGTCTGAGTCGCTTGGGTCGGGCCCCGGCGCTTAGAACTTGAGCGACAATCCTACAAAAAATTCCGGCACATCGCCGATACCAAGCTGTCCGAAGGCACCGACAGTCGGCGTGAGGTAGTAGCGTGCTCCGATATTGAATCCGGCGACGGCATCTTGCACGGTATCATCAACTCGGACCCCCGGCATCTCATCTCGATAGACATACTGCACGACGCCCAGCGAGATGCCCGCGAAGAGGTCGAGCGCGGGCAGTTCGGACAACGCGAGGTGCACGTTGCCGGTCGCCAAGATCGGAACGGCGGAGTATGAGTCCGCGCCCACTGACTCGGTGAAGTAGCCGAGAAATGCGCCAACACCCAGACGAACGTTCGGCGACAGTTCCGTCAGGCTGTACTCAAACGCGCCGCCGACTCCGGTGCCGGCATCGCTCAGCAGCCCAACGCTGACGACCTTGGAGCCAGGTGTAAATGCGCCTTGGGCTGTCGCGGTCGATAGCGGCAGTGTCGCGGCAGCAGCAAGCGCGAGCGCGAGGGGACGAAGCGTGCGGCTCATGTGATTCCTTATCGAGATGTAGAGGGAAAATGTTGCAAAAAGAACGTACCATCGACGCAGCATAAATGCAGGGTCAAAAACGCACGAACTGGGACCTCTCCTCCGTGGAGGTCTTGACACTGGCGCAAAGCATACGGAGATCTCTCAGTTCATCGAACTTGCAAAATCAGGGGATGGCAGGTGAGCGACACTTTAACAGGAGCCGACGTGATGGCGGACGAAAGGGCGATCTCCCATCGGCTAATGGAGCAAGCACTTGCCGAGGCTGAAGGAAACCCTATGATCTTTGGCGAGCGTCTACTCGCGCTAGTTGGTGCGGCCGCACGAGACGTTGAGCCCGCGTACTCGGATGATGCGGAGCCTCGATGGCGGGACGATCCCACGATTGAGCCAGACACCGAGCGGTATCGCTTCGCCGATGGCTCAAGCTTCGTTCTGCGATGACGGTATGGTTCCCGACCGCAAACAACGGCAGTGTCGCCGCTAGTGCCATCGGCTGCTTCCGCGAGAACGCCTCGAGCCTCGTTGGCTGAGCTGACGTATGCTCAAGTGGCTTCGGTGGAAACCTCGGCTTGACGACGTCGCCCGAGAGGCAGGCACGCTCGCTTACGCGATCGACCGCGAGTTGCACAGACTCACGCAGCTTGGCGAGTTCTCCGAGGACGAGCGCAGCGAGCTCCGTCCGTTCTTGATCGGGAGCGTTGCTGCTTTCGCGCTGGTGAAGCTAAAGCTATCCCCGTCCGACCTCGGCGATCCAAAGCGCGGGGATGCCACGGGAGATGACATCGTGCTGCTCTACCAAAAGATGGCGGATGCTAGCGGCGACGATACAACTCTCCGTCAGCTCATTGTGGACGACGGCGTGGGTATCGCTCTCGTTGAAGTGGCTGAATCTCCGCCGCCCGAACTACATCACCTCGCGATTCCGGCGCTCTTCTGGCGCCGCGTGAGCGATTACGTGTTTGGGTCGGAACCCGAGTCGCCAGACGGTTCTTCTCCGAAGCGAAGGCTGCTCGCACAGCTAGTACTTCGCGCGCATGACGAGTTGCTCGTCGGATCGCACTGCTCTAGGCGGTCAAGCTCGCTTGCGGCCAACTTCTCGTTATATCGATATGCAAGTAGCCACAGTGCCAGAATCTCGACTCTTGTAGGTATCGCATGGTACTCCTGCGACTAGCGAAACACTACATCGACGCCAGCGCTCGCGCATAGTCTTTCGCGAGAGGTTCAGGAAACGGCATTTCCGAGTTTGCGATCAAGAACGACTCGGAGTCCAGAATCATCCACCACATCAGCGAAGCAATGAGATTGTCATCGTAAGTCGTCCACCAATGAACCATGCTTGCCGGGCTGAGGTTGTGCGAAGTGAAGAGTGCCAGCTCGGGCGACAAGGGACAGAAGCAAGTGAAGCCCGCATTGCGCTCTTCCTCATCGGCGGATTCGATCTCTGGGGGAACGCCCCAGTCGCGCAGTAGAGCAAGTTCCAAGTGATCGCTCGCGACTGGACGATCGGAGCTAGCAAAAGGGACCTCCGACATGTTCTCTAGCAGGAAGATTGCTCCTGCTTTGAGGACGTTGCGGAACGATTCCGCGCGAAGCTGGAGCGACCGGAGTCCGATCTGCTCCCACCCAGCATACTTCTTGTCGGCACTTCGCTCCGCGCCCGTATGGTGCTTTTCAACCGCGCGCGCAATCTTCTCGAGTTGACTAAGCTGCTTCTGCCAGTGCGCGACTTGGGATAACCTGCGGGCGTGGAGAGCACCCACGAATAGGAAGAGGTGATCCCACTCTGCCGGGTTCAGTTCTTGGCGTTCTTTAAGCTTCTTGTACGCGACTGCATAATTGCTTTCTATACGGGACAGCCATTCTTCAATTTCCGGAAGCTCCGGGTCTTCGGTGGCAAGTGTGTAGACCCTCTGTTCTGTGAACACGCTGCCGGGAGCCTTTCGCTTGGCCTTTCCGTCAAGGGAACGGGGGAGCAGCCAGACGCTTGGCTCAAACGGCACCCCCGGAGGATGATCAGCGTGGGGCGTCGGATCGCAGAATGCGCGAAGAAACACCCTAGGGATGACATGCTGGCGAGTCTTCGGTGGCATCAAATCGGGTTCTCTTTCGGTGGCGGGGCGAAATAGGGATGGACCACGCGGCAAGGAGGCGCAAGCCCGTTCACCCCGATCCGCTGGTTGAGGCTGGTGAGTCGTCTTGCAAACTGAGTCCCATAGTTCCGCGGTTTGGGATCGCGCAGCTGGAAGCGATCCCGCGGGGCTGGCTCTGAACGCCGTACACGGCTCCAGTCTGCCGAGACACAAGCCTCCGAGTTCCAGCTGAACTTGGAAGTGACCCGCTTCGGAGGAGCCGACGTTCTCCCACGCGACGAAGCTAAGAGGGACGAGATCCGCAGAGTGTGCGCGTGGTGCCCAATGGTGCCCAATGTTTCCGACTTTTCCGCTCACTTCGTGAGCGCTGCACACAGCTTTCGCACGCCGCCGAGAGGGAAAACACCCCCAATGAGCGCAAACCGTGAGCGTCGATCAGGCTTCCCAAGCTGGACGTCGCCGGTTCGAGTCCGGTCGCCCGCTCTAGTGTGTACTTTTACATGTAAGGCTTTGCGATCGACCCCGCGTCTTGTTGGTGCGGGGTCGTTTCGCGTTCAGCCCGTATAAAGTTCACCTTGGGCGCACTACGGCCGAACCGCATGGCTCCGACGCCTTTTCTGCCCTTAAGGATGATCGACGATTTGTTGCCGGCTACGTAGTCGGACTCTGGGCGGCAACTCGCAAGTCGTCGACTGTTACGGCATCTCGTCCTTCCTTGATCACCTGATTCATCGCCTGCTCGATGATCAGCTTCGCTTCCAACGAGAAGGTAACCGGACTTTTGCCGAAAAACTGTGCAACCGTGTCACGCAGCCCGAGACTGTCCGCTCCCGCAGGAGAGGCCTCCGGTTCGGGGCGCTCAGATATCGATTGTTCGTCAAGGATCTCTGAGATGAATTCCGCTCTCGTCACTTTGCCAGCGGATCGTTTCGCGTCAAGTGCCCGCTTGAACAGAGCGCGTGCATCGGGCGCTAGCTTCGGTAGGGAAGACATCTGCTCTTTTCTCCGAGTCATCGATAACGTTTGAGAAGCGACTTTCGTCATCGTCGCCAATCTGTGGCCATTTGAGCGTATGTGATTGCTGACAGCGCCACAAGGCTTAGCGGAACGGCGTTACATTCGTCCGTCAGTAATCGCTTTCCCGCTGCCGCGGCATTCCCCACGCGCCAATGGATGGGACGTGAGCGTCCAGCTGGCGTTGTCCTGTGTTTCCAACTTCATTGCCGCCCGGTGGACATCTTCGTGACTCGACGATCGCCAACTCTTGCCTCCACGACATGCCCTCCGAATCCTTCGCACGCTACCCGGCACCTGCCGCTGCTGACGCAACGCTATTGATCCGACTGATGGTCGGCGGCGTGTTCCTCGCGGAAGGGCTCCAGAAGTTCCTCTATCCGCTGGAGGTTGGGGCGGGCCGCTTTGCGCGCATCGGCATTCCGAACGCTGAGGTGCTGGGACCATTGGTGGGGGCGGTTGAGAGCGTCTGCGGGCTGCTGGTCTTGCTTGGCCTGTTCACCCGCGTGGCAGTCGTGCCACTCCTGGCTGTCATGGCAGTAGCATTCTTGACTACAAAACTCCAGATCCTGCTCGGCACTGACCTCGGACCGTTCAAGGTGCGCGAGCTTCCGTACTACGGATTCTGGAGCTTCGCACACGAGAGCCGTACGGACTTCGCGATGGCGATGGGCTCTCTCTTCTTGCTACTCGTGGGGCCCGGCCGTCTATCGCTCGATGCCTGGAGCACGCGGCGTCATGACGGCGCCGATTCGAAGTCCCTCGCGACTTCAACCTGAAGCTCGTGTTCTGCGTGGCCGCCATGTGAAACGGACGCCGGCTTGCGCCCGGGTCGAAAGAACGGACGTCTCTTCCACCACCAGACGGCTACGCCGGTGATGACCAGTCCAACGCCAATGACACACGCAAGAGCCCATACCGCTTTCGTCAGCGGAGAGAAGTCGCCGTAATGCAATCGTGTGGCCCAGTGTTGTGCGATGCGATCCGACGTGCGCATCGTACGCGGGTCGATCACCTGCAGCAGCGTGCCTGTCCACCGATCATAGGCGAGTCGCGTGGTGATGCCGAACGGCTGCGGATCGATTCCCGTTTGCAATCGCACGTGAATCGGTTCGTCCGGCGTTTGAGGCCACGTGATGTAAAAGGGTTGCGCAGCTGGCGTTCGCGCCAACGCATCAGCGAGCAGATCGGCGTGACGCGGGACATCGTCCGGCGACCAGTCCACTGGTTGCGCACCCGAGCGAACTTCGGTCCACGCTGAGAGCGCCGGTGTACGATCACCCGCGAGGCGCGCCAAGAGCGCCGCGGTCTGCGCAGGCCACGCCATGATCACGGCCGTTGCACACATCAGCGCAAGGAGCGGCGCAGAAAGCACGCCCGTCACACGATGCACATCGTAGTTGACGATCCGCAGCGGACGATCCCCGCGAACGCGAAGACCGCTTCGCCATCGGGCGCGGCCCGGCCACCACACGACCAGACCACTCAACAACACGACCAACGACACAATGGTCGCCGCTATCATGATGTTGTAGCCCGCGGTCGTGCCGACGAGCGACGTATGCAGCGTGCCAATGGCGTCGAGCCATTCCGCCGCCTCGCTGCCCGGCAGCGGTATGGGCACGCCACGACCAGGATCGAGTGCCGCGTTTCGAGAGCTACCGTCGGCGCTCACAAGGTAGCCTTCGTAGTAGGGCTTGTTCCAACGCGGAAACCACAGTGTCTGCAGCGTTGCTTGCGGATGCGCTGCGCGCAGCCGCTCGGCCGCGACTTCCCACCCAACGTCGCCGGGCGTGACGTGCGAAGTCGCCGGCACCAGCCAGCGCTCGAGTTCCGCGCGATAGGCCAGCACAGCACCTGTGCCAGCGGCGATCGCGAACGCGATGGCGGACGCCATGCCGAGCCACAGGTGCAGCGTCAGCGCGAGCGCGCGCACTCGCCGCCAACGCGCCGTCATTCGGACAAGTTGCGCCGTGACCGCACGATGCTATCGCACGCATGCACAACGCACTGCGGGTATGAATCGCGCACGACTAGAACAGTGTGGAAAGACTCACCACAATGCGACGTGGCCACTGTGGCTCCCACAATCCAAAACCACCGAGAAAACTGGTGCGGTCGGTCAGATTGGACACGTTGATCTGCGCATGATAGCCGCGCCACCGATAGCCGGTGCTCACGTCGATCGTGTGGTTCGCGGGCACGCGACCATCGGCATCGTTGTCGTCAGTGCCGTAGAAGGCGCCCTTGTAGAACAGCCCTGTGCCGAGATCCAGTCCGCTCAGTGCACCGCCCACGCGGTAGTGCGCCCACACACTCGCGCTTTCACGCGGTGTATTGGACAGCACGTTGCCCGTTGCGTACACGGGATCTCGGACGACGGTGGCGTCGGTGAGTGCAGCCGACGCAACAATCGAGAGGCGCTCAGTCAAACGGCCGTTCAGGTCAAGCTCGACACCTTCACTGCGATGCTCGGCGCCGGCGTACGTAAACCAGCCACGATCTGCATCCTCCGGTGTGGGTGCAGGGTTGGCCGCAGAATAATTGCCCCAGCCGTAGACATCAGACTTACCGATGCGAAACGCCGACAGCGTGGCGCCCAGACGATTCCCAAACAGTTCTCCCTTGACGCCCACTTCGAGCTGCCGACCGAACGTCGGTGGCACGGCAACAGTCGGGTCTATCCAATCGAATCCGTTCACTTCATACGACTCGGCGAACGACGCGTACGTCGCCAGCCAAGGGCGCGGCTTCAGCACCACGCCAACGCGCGGGCTGATGGGTCGCTCCACGACATCAGCCGCGTCCGCGGGGCGGACGGCGGGATTGTCATAACGGTCACCCATGCGAAAATGATTGAAGCGGGCCCCAAGGAGCACATGGACACGCTCGTCGGCGAAGCTCACCTGATCCTGCACGTAAGCACCAAAGCGTCGCGTCAGCAGGGCCGACTGATCCATCTCGGTGGGCACGGGCAGGTAGTCAACTTGTTCGTAGGTGGGCTCGAATAGATTGATGCCACCTGCCAGACGTCCCTCCGCGAAGCGACCAGTGCGGGAGGTATGATCCATCCAGTCCGCGCCTACCAGCAACTGGTGCGTCAGTGCTCCGGTGCGTGCCTTGCCGAGCAGATCGATCGACGACATGTACTGGCGACGGTCCTGGTGAAAGAAGTACTGCGTGCGCGACACAACGCCGTCGTTCACCGCGCCGAGATAAAGATTGCGTGGCGTGCGGGACTGGTCTGTTGCGCCGGCGACATGGCGAAGTGACCAGCCACCCGGCAAACGCTGTTCGAGCGTGGACGACGCGAAGCGGTCGGTGTAGCCGTAGGTGGCGTCGGGCTCGCCGAGGAACCGTGATCGCGGCAGTGTGAAGAGTCCAGCCACCGTGCCATCGGGCGAAATGACGCCCGGGTCACCGACTCGCTCATCATTCCGAACACTCGCCTCGACAGTCCACTTGGTACCGTCCCTCGGCTCCCACTGCAGCGATGGTGCGATGAGCAGTGCATTGCTTTCAACGCGATCACGAAACGAGCCTGCCTGCTCGTACGACGAAACGAATCGTCCGCGCACTTTGCCATCGCGATCGATCGGCCCCGTGATGTCGAGCGACGGACGCACGAGCCCGTAGTTCCCCGTCCGCAGTTCAAGGCGGCCCTGACGCGAGGAGAGCGGCTGCTTGGTGGTCACGTTGATGATGCCGCCGGGCGTGACATCACCGTACAGAATGCCGGCCGGTCCTTTCAGAATCTCGATGCTCTCGATGTTGTCGGCGTAGTTCTGACCGAAGTTCGGCAGCATCTGTCCATTGCGGCGGAAGTTGCTCACGTTGCTCATGAAGAAGCCGCGCGAGCTGAAGTACTGATAGCCGCCGTTGTACGTGCCCGTGAAGTTGATGTTGGCCACATTGCGCACAGCATCCTTCATATCGATGACGGCCTGTTGGCGGAGCACGTCCTGGCCCAACACCTGTATGGCCTGCGGAATATCGAGCAGCGCCTGCTCGGTGCGCGTGGCGCTCACCGTGCGTCGCCGTTGTCCGGTCACGGTCACGCCTGCGATCTGAGCGCTGCGCCCGGCGAGCACAAAGTTGACGCGAACCGTATCGCCTGCTGCGGCACGAACGGTGCGGAAGGCGGGCGCAAAGCCAATGCGCGCAACGTCCAGGCGGTATTCACCGGCGGGGACACTGAGCACGAACCGTCCCTCGTCATCCGACACCGTACCCCCAGCGCCGACACCGGCGCGTGAGACACCGATCTGCGCCGCGGCCAATGGCACGCCGCCCTCGGCGGATACCGTACCGACGAGGACGGCGCGCTGCGCGGCCGCGCTCGAGGCGAGCAGGAGGATCGCCGAGCAGGATGCTCCGAAGCGGACGAGGACACGGTGCCGGGGACACTGCGGTTGACAGAGGGGCATGGAAACGAGAACCGTAGTTTGAGAAGAGTTATCAAAGACAACTCGACCACGGTACGTCGGCATTCCCGAGGATGCAACTCGGATATTCTACGGATGCCATTGGCAGAATGTGGGCGGAAGGATTGCGATAGTAGTGAGTACGCGTTATCAATAACACACGCAGTCTCCTCTCCTCCAGTGCACGCTCCATGTCGCACGTGATAGCCGCTTCGGTCCATGAGGCGCCAAAGGCCGCTACGGCAAGCGCTCTTCTCACGGCCGAGTCCCTCGTGAAGGAGTACGGCAGCTTCAGAGCCGTTGATGGTCTGACATTGTCCGTTGCAGCGGGCGAGATCTATTGCCTGCTCGGGCCAAACGGGGCCGGAAAATCCACGACCATCAACTGCTTTCTCGGATTTACCGCGCCGACCAGCGGTACCGTTCTCGTGAAGGGACTGGATGTGCAGCGGCACCCGGTGGAGACCAAGCGTGCGCTGGCCTACATCCCGGAACTCCTCAACCTGTATCGAAATCTCACGGGGCTCGAGAATCTCGAATACCTGGCCGCGCTCGGCGGCGGTCGCGCGAAGTCACGGTCAGAGCTGACCGAGCTGCTCATCGACGCCGGCTTGCAAGCCGATGCTGTCAACAAGCGTGTGAGTAAATACTCGAAAGGCATGCGGCAGAAAGTGGCCGTCGCACTCGCCGTCGCCAAGGATGCGGAGGTGCTGCTGCTTGATGAGCCCACCAGTGGGCTCGATCCCAAGGCATCGAATGAGTTCAGTGCGCTGCTCGGACGCCTTCGCGAACGTGGAGTGGCCATCCTGATGGCGACACACGATCTGTTTCGCGCGCGTGAAACAGGCCAGCGGGTGGGCATCATGAACCGCGGTCGGCTGGTGCGCGAACTGGCCACCAGCGACATCGGGCACGCCGATCTCGAGCGTATCTACATCGAACACATGCACGACTGAGGACGCCACCATGATTCTGACGATTGCCCGAAAGGAAGCGCGTGAGATCTGGCGTGACGGACGCTTTCGTTGGGGAGCAGTTCTCGTGGCTGGCCTGCTTGCGGTGGCGCTCATCTCCGGTTGGCAGAACTACTCCGATATCAGCGCGTCGCATAAGGCAGCGACCGAAGCCACGTGGGAGCGATGGCTCGACCAGGGCGAGAAGAATCCGCACTCGGCTGCTCACTACGGTGTGTATGCGTTCAAGCCCATGACACCGCTGTCGCTCGTTGACCAGGGCGTGAGCGCGTACACCGGAGTGTTCACCTGGCTTGAAGCGCACAACCAGAACCCGTTCGAATACCGGCCCGCGCAGGACGGGCCGGCGCTCGCACGATTCGGACAACTGACGGCATCGACTGTGCTGCAGCTGCTGGTGCCGCTGCTCATTGTCCTGCTGGGTTTCTCCGCCATCACCGGCGAGCGTGAGGCAGGCACGCTGCGCCTCCTGCTGGGTTCGGGCATACGCCGAGGCACGATCGCTGGCGGGAAAGCGGCTGGACTTTCACTTGGCCTGAGCGCACTCGTTGTGCCCGCTGCGGCGGTCGGCGCGCTGGCGTTGGTGCTGGCAGCGGACGTGGAGCACGGTGTGTCGGCGTCCCGTGTTGTCATGCTTGCGAGCAGCTATCTGCTGTACTTCGGCACCGTACTCGGCATGACGCTTGCCGTGTCTGCGTGGGCTCGTTCATCGCGCGTCGCGCTGCTGTCGCTGATCGCGATCTGGATTGTCAATGCGCTGCTTTCGCCGCGGCTGGCCTCTGATGTTGCGCGATCGCTGCATCCGCTGCCGAGCGCCGAGTCGTTCCGCACTGCAATCAACGATGAGCTACGCAACGGTATTGACGGGCACTCACCGCAGGACGTGCGACAGGAGGCGCTTCGCGATAGCGTGCTCGCGGCTCACGGCGTGGATAGCATTCCGCAGCTGCCGGTGAACTATGCCGGGATCTCGTTGCAGGCGAGCGAGGAGTACGCGAACCACGTGTACGACCGTCATTTCGGTGATCTCGCAGATCGCATGCGCTCGCAGGAAGCCGTGCATCGCACGCTTGGCATCGTCACGCCGATGCTCGCGGTGCGCAGCGCTTCCATGGGACTATCCGGAACGGATGTGTTTCACCACGAGCACTTTGTTCGCGCCGCTGAGGAACACCGTCGGCTCATTCAGCGCATTCTGAACGGTGATATCGAGAAGAACTCGCGATTCGGCGAGACGTATACAGTGGGGCCTGAGGTGT
The DNA here is from genome assembly GCA_041742675.1 of Gemmatimonadaceae bacterium. Taxonomy (GTDB): domain Bacteria; phylum Gemmatimonadota; class Gemmatimonadetes; order Gemmatimonadales; family Gemmatimonadaceae; genus JAABRT01. Next base: position 21,101 of record JBGTOG010000113.1, read on the forward strand.
GGTCGCAGGTTCCAGCGTTCACGTATGAGCCGCCTGTTCTTGCTTCGGTGCTTTCCAAAGAAGCACCGAGCTTCGTGATTCTCGCCGCGTGGCTGCTGCTCAGCGGCCTCGCCTTCGGTTTGGGCGTCCATCGTGTCGCGCCGGAGTGAGTGAGTGCTCGCACGCATTGTATTCCACGAATGGCGCGTGCTGCGCGCTGATCGCACGCTCTGGCTGCTGCTCGCGGTGCTCGTGCCGCTGGTTGCGTATGCGTACGCGAACGGGGCCGCGTGGCAATCGAGTCAGCAGGAGATTGTTCGTCAGGTGCTGGCCGACGACAGCACGCGACTCGCCACGCTGAGTGCGCAGCTGCTGGCTATCGAGAGCGGTGAGGTGGCAGCACCCCCGGCCTTCCAGAACCCGGCACTGCCAGCGCCGGTTGGTCGCTCACTTGGAACGCGCGCAGCTGTGCTGCCGCCAGCACCGCTCGCCGCGACGTCCGTCGGCATGGGTGATCTGTTCCCGTCGTATGCGGTGGTATCAACTGTCAGTGGTGATCCGTTTCTGCGCACTCCTTCAATCGAGAATCCGCTGCACCTGCTCGCGGGACGATTTGATCTTGCGTTTGTGATTGTGTTCCTGCTGCCGTTATTCGTACTTAGCATCGGCTACGGCTTGCTGTCGCAGGAACGTGAAGATGGAACGCTCGCCCTGTTGCTTACGCAGCCGCTGCCGTCGGGCACGCTAGTCGCTGGCAAGTTGATCGCACGCTTTGTCGTCCTGCTTGGCATTCTGATCATCGCCACGGTGCTCGCGCTGTTGCTTGGTGGGGCAGGGAACCTCTTGTCCTGGGCCTCTGCTGTCGGCTTGTGGATTGCCGTCGTTTCCGCGTACACGTTGTTCTGGCTGCTTGTGGTTGCGCTGGTCAACATACGAGGTCGCAGCTCGTCCGAGAACGCGATGACATTGGCAACGGTCTGGTTGCTGCTCACGATCGTGTTGCCGGCCGCGCTCAACATCACGGCATCGATGCGGTATCCGGTACCCTCGCGCGCGGAGATGATCGGGGTGGAACGCGAGGCCGCGGAAGAAGCGCAGCAGCAAGGCGCCACCTTGCTGGCGGCGTTCTATCAGGATCACCCTGAGCTTGCCCCCGATTCCGTCGCCGCAGGCCCAACGAGTTTTTCGGCACAGAGCTGGGCGGTGCAGGAAGAAGTGGAACGCGTGGTTGCGCCGGTTCGCGCTCGATATGACGAACAGGCGGCGTCGCAACGGGAGCTGCTGCGGCGATTCCGTTTTCTCTCGCCGGCGCTGATGGTGCAGGAAGCGTTGCAGGACATCGCCGGTACAGGCGATGTGCGCTACGGCGAGTTCAGAGCACAGGTACACGCCCTGCGCGCCGAGTTCCGCGAGTTTATCGGTGCGCGCATTGTGCGGGGAGATGCATTTACGAGTGCAGATGTCGCGTCGATCCCGGCGTTTGCCGTTGACACGTCTGATGGGCTTGATGCTGGTGCAACGTCGCGTGTGGTGGTGAACCTTGTCGGCCTGCTCGTGCTTGCGATGGCCCTGGCTGGATTGCTCATGGCTCAGCTGCCGCGAGTGCGGATGCGCGTGCGGGCGTGATGCGTCACCAATCAGATCGGATGAGCCAGGACCGCCTCGACCGTGACAGCAGGTTGCCTTCGAGACTGGAGCCATGAATCGACCGGACGTTGTCGATGTTGTCATTGTGGGCGGAGGGCCCGGCGGACTGTCCGCCGCACTCACTCTTGGCCGAGCACGACGCACTGTTGTCATGTTCGACGCTGGCCCGCGGCGCAACGCTGCCGCGGAATCGATGCACAACTTTCCCACGCGCGACGGGACGTCCCCTCGCGAGTTTCGTCGCATTGCCCGTGAGCAACTCGCGACCTATCCCAACGTGTCGGTACGGGATGAGCTCGTACACGAGATATTCGGCGAGCGAGGCGCGTTTGACGTGACGACTGACTGCGGCCAGGTACGGGCGCGACGCATCCTGCTGTGTACGGGCATGATTGACGAGCTGCCGCACATTCCAGGATTCCGCGAGCACTGGGGACGCTCGATTGTGATCTGCCCCTACTGTCACGGCTGGGAAGCGCAGGACCAGCGCTTCGGCTATCTCGCGACGAACGCAGACACCGCGACCTTCGCAATATTTCTTCGAGGCTGGTCGGAACATGTCGTGCTCTTCACCTGCGGTACGTTCGCGGTACCGGACGATCTCAGGGCACGGCTGTCCGTAGCAGGCGTTCGTGTGGAGGAGCGCCCGATCACGCGCATCACAAGCGAGAATGGTGCCATGGCAGGCGTCGAGCTGGCACATGGCAGCGTTGAACCACTCGACGTGCTCTTCGCACATCCGCCGCAGCAACACGTAGCACTCGTCCAGAGTCTTGGGCCGACCCTGACTTCGGCCGGTCACCTCGCCGTTAACGCGATGACCTCCGAGACTTCGCTTCCCGGGGTCTTTGCGGCGGGTGACTTGATCGTCGCCGCGCAGAGCGCACTCGGTGCAGCGAGTTCGAGCATGTACGCCGCCGCCATGATCAATCACGAACTTGTAATGGAG
>JBGTOG010000141.1:0-6945 GCA_041742675.1 Gemmatimonadaceae bacterium
GACATCAGGAACGGCGCTACCCGTGGATCCTTGCTCTGCCCCAGCCAGAAAATCGCCGTCTTGCGAACGCCCGCGTTGGGCTCGTTTTTCACGATGTCCATCAGCGCGTCTACCGATTCGGCCGTCTTCTTCTCCCCGATCACGAACACCACATGCTGACGAAAGTCGGATTCCGTAGACGAGCGCATGATATCCAGAAGCTGCGGTGTTGCGAGGCCGGCGCGTCCGGCATGAAACAACGCCGACCGACGCACATCCATCGATTCACGCGAGTTCGTGGCCACTGTCCGAAGGAACGACTGCGCTGCCGGTATTTTCTTCTGAGACACCGAGAACAGGACGCGCTGCTTCAGCTCATCGTCGTTGAGGGACGGATACAGCTCAGTGAGAAAGCGCACCGCCTCGTCCGCATTGCCGGAGCGCTGTCCAATGGAAAAGATTGCCTGACTGCGTACCGCTTTCGCTACATCACCACGACGCGCCAGATCATGCAGTGCGGTCTGTGCACGCTCGCTGCGCTGCTGCGAGAGCGCGAACACCGCCTTTTCAAGCACTGCGTCATCTTGCGACGTACGCAGCACATCCAGCAGTGCCGTAGTTGATTTCTCGGTATTCACCTGGCCCAGCCAGAACACCGCTTGCTCGCGCACTTCCTTGTCCGGGTCCGAGGTTAGCGCGTTGACCAGGATGTCTTCTGTTTCCGGACCGCGTTTCCGTGAGATCAGGAACACGGCTTTTCGCCGAAGCGCCGCTGAACATTCATCGCGGCGCGCCATTACGGTCTTGAGTGTCGGCATGGCCAGTTCACTGTCCATGGTGAGCAGTGCATCGAGCACCATCAGCCGTTCGTCCTCGTCTTCCCGGGGACAGGTACCGGCCATGCGCTCCGCGCGCCCGATCAGACGCTGAGCCGATGCGGCATCACCGCGGCTCGCGAGTTGCCCTTCGATGCGTGCAGCCAGTGCGCGTGCATCGGCCAGGCTGGCGGCGGCGGGATACGTCGTGCGCTGCATCTGCAACAGTTCAAGCGCAGTCGAGAGATTCTGCTGGCCGCCCAGACGATGCAGCGAAAACGCCTCCCAGTACGCGGCATCCGCCGCGGGCGCCGAGCGCGGATATCGCGAACGCACGTTGCGAAACAGCTCCGCGGCGCGCTGATGCTCGCTGCGCCGTAGCGCTGCCTGCGCTACCCGAAACAGCGAATCAGCGGGATCGTCCTGCAGAATGCTGAGCGCTGTGAATGCACGCAGATCGCCAAGTTCGCGCAGGTCGTTGAACGCACGCATGGCGCTCACGTCGTTCAGTCGCGACATCTGCGCATGCCCATCAAGCGACACGCTTTTGGCCTGCTGCGCATTCGCCGAAGGCACCGCCGTCAGCGCCGTCGCCACTCCGAGCAGCAGAGCCGGTAGAATCAGTGCGCGCATAGCGCCGCGTCGCTCGTGTGCGCTGCGCGCTTCCTGCGCTGCGCTGCCTGGCCTGGTCATTCGGACATCCCCCGTACATCGTCTGTGGAAAGCATGGTGGGCATCGCCGCGCTGCGCACGCGCAGCAGCAGGTCCCCACTCTCGAGATCATCGCGTACTGCTTGTGCATCCGTAGCACGTCCGCTCGACTGCGCTTGCAGAATCAGCGCCAGTGTCAGCTCCAGGTCTTCCAGCAACAGCCGAAGTCGATGGTCAGTGACTTGCTCCGTATCAAGCAGCAAACGCGTGGTCGTAAGCAGTTCACGCGCCCACTGCCCGAGCACTTCGTTGTTCTCAGCACCATCGAGATTGTGCCGCGTTGACAACAGCAGGGCTTCGCTGCGATCAAAGTGTTCAGCCGTGAGTCGTGCGAGCATGACAGGAAGTGCATGCGCTGCAGCTCCGTTGGTGGCAGCGCCGTTGGTGGCAGCGCCTTTGCTCGCACCGCCACTGGTGTCGCCCGCCAGTATTTGTTGGCCCGCTACCGCCGCTTCGCGTGCATCACGATCAAATCCGCGGCCAACGAACACGCCGATAGCCAGTGTCGCCGCCATTGTGGCGAGCACCGGCCACCAGCGCCGCGATGCATGCGGCCTGATCTCATGCACAACAACGGCGGGCGGACTAACAGCCACTTGCTCCTGCTCGGCCGCTGCATCGACAGCACCCGCCGATCGGCGCCGCGCGGCGATCGTCGCCCACATGGCATCGCGCGGCGTCTCACCCGGCGCAGTACCCGGCACGTTGTAGGTCGACGCGGCCAGCAAACGCAATCCATCGTCCAGCGCATCCGGGGCTTCACGAGCCGACTGCTGCAAGCCTTCCGCGCCCCACAGCTCGTCATCTGGCGGCAGCGGATCCCGCGACGGATCAAAGTTGAGCGCTTTCGTCATCGTGCCACCTCCGAACGCACAAATGGCGCCAGTGCGTCGCGCAACTTCCGTCGCGCATGAAACAGTTGAGTCTTGCTGGTGCCTGACGCCACGCCCAGCGCGGTACCGATTTCCTCGTGCGTGAATCCCTCGACATCGTGCATCAGAAACACCGTGCGATAACCCGGCGGCAGCGCATCGATCGCGCCTCGCAATCGGTCTTTCAGATCCGGCTCCACGGCCGGCGTCGTTGTGCGATGCGCATCGAGCACCTCGATCGGTGCGTAGCGACTGGCGGCGCGTTTCTCCCGTCGCAGTGCATTCAGCACGACAGAGACCGCAATCGCGTGAAGCCAGGTGCCAAGCGCCGAGTCGCCGCGGAATGCATCGATCCGGTCAAAGGCACGCACGAACGCATCCTGCGTGCACTCCTGCGCCAGATCGTCACGCCCCGTCATGCGAACGCACAGCCGGTAGACACGATCCACATGGCGTTCGTAGAACGCGCGTTCGCACGCGGCATCTCGTGCCCGCAACCCCGCCAGCATGGGATCGGTGTGCACGGGTGGCGGCGCCGCTGAGATCGCGGGAGAACCGGTCATGGCAGGAGAGTGCAAGCAGTCATGGCCCCCCTCAGACACCGGCTCACAACGAAGGGTTGGTTGGCGCTCAGCCTGCCGGGGCGACCAGACGGTGGAACACTGCGTCGTCGATTACGCGACCACCCTTGAGATGCTCCACCACGATACGCTCAAGCAACTCCGGGGTCACGCGCCCGTACCAGACACCCTCCGGATACACAGCGACGATCGGACCGCCATGGCAAACCCCCAGGCACGGCGCCTCGCTGCGCTTCACACGCTTCGGGCCAAACAGAAGCCCCTCGCGCTGCAGAAGAAATGCGAGACGGCTGTACAGCGCACGACCGCGACGGTCATCGCTGCAAAATCCGCCCGTGCACACCAGCACGTGGCGGGCGTATGGCTCCATTTGTGGCACAAGAGGCGCGGTGACCATGAAACAGCGGCGGAGTGAGGCGGGTTAGTCGGCGAATGTGATATTGATCGCACCAAGTTCAGCTCGCACGATAGTCACCCGATGCGGCGCGTGTGCAACGTGCCGGGTAAACCCGCTTGCTCGCCGTCGCGTTTCAAGCTCGTGCTTTCAGCGGTGGCAAACATCCGCTACCATGCGCTGACGCTCTGCTCCCTCAACACTGAGTCGCCCGTGCCCACCACTCCCGATCCCATCATCGTCGCCAAAGGCTACGCCCGGCCCGACGTGCTTGTCAGCACCGACTGGCTGACTTCCCGCCTTGGCGATCCGGCCATCCGACTGCTCGAGTGCAACGAAGACGTGCTGTTGTACGACCTGGAACACATTCCCGGCGCGCAACGCATCGACTGGCACACGGACCTGAACGACGCCGTCGAACGCGACTACGTCTCACACGATGCGTTCGAAGCGCTGCTGCGCCGACTCGGTATCGACAACAGCACGACCGTCATTCTCTACGGTGACAAGAACAACTGGTGGGCCTCGTATGCCTTCTGGGTCTTCTCGCTCTTCGGCTTTGACAACCTCAAGCTGCTCGACGGCGGGCGCGCCAAATGGATGGAAGAATCGCGACCGCTGACCACCGAGGTGCCGTCGTTTTCACCCACGCAGTTTGTGGCCAATGAACGCGATGACCGCGCCATCCGGGCGTTCTACCATGAAACGCGTGCGCACATGGAGTCAGGCAAGCCGATGATCGATGTGCGCTCTCCGCAGGAGTACAGCGGTGAACGCACGCATATGCCGGAGTATCCGCAGGAGGGCACGCTTCGTGGGGGCCATATTCCTGGCGCACGCAGCGTGCCGTGGTCTCGCGCTGCAGCGAGCGACGGCACGTTCCGCCCCGCCGACGCGCTGCGCGCCATCTACGAAGAAGAAATCGGCCTGCGTGACGATCAAAACGTGATTACCTACTGCCGCATTGGCGAGCGCTCGTCGCACACATGGTTTGTGCTGACCTATCTGCTGGGCTACGCACACGTGCGCAACTACGACGGTTCGTGGACAGAGTGGGGCAACGCAGTACGAGCACCAATCACTGTGGGGGAACAGCCATGAGCAACAAACCACCGTCGGTCGTCTCGCTACGCTGGGTGGGAGACCACGCGTTTGAAGGGGGAAGACCCGGCGGTCACCAGATCATCCTTGATGGTGACGCGAAGCGTGGACCAAGCCCGGTGGATACGCTGTTACTGGCGCTCGCCGCCTGCACTGGCTACGACATCGTCGACATTTTCGCCAAGCGACGCACGCCCATTGAAGCGCTCGCGATCGATGTACAAGGCGAACGCTTTGACGGTGTACCGGCGCGCGTGACGCGCATTGTCATGTCGTACACGTTCACGGGTGCGGGCATTGAGCAGGCGCACGCCGAGCGGGCGGTGGAGCTGGCAGTCACGAAGTACTGTTCGGTGCGGGATTCGATCGATCCGCAGCTGCCGATCGAAACGGTGGTGCGGGTGAATGGAGCCGGCTGAGCCGAGCCGTCCGACGATTGCGTGAGCCGAGTAACGAGAATATATTCTCAGTAGGTTCTTCTTACTTCGCTCGCGTCAGCTCTTCCGACATGTCCGTGTGGCTCCGCAGCCTGGTGGCCGTCGCGCTTGTGTGCGCGGTGCCGCTGGTGGTGACGTTTTTTCTGGCAAACAATGAGCGGCTCGTCCGGATGATCCTTCCGGACCTGCTGTCGTTCGGCGTTGGGGTGCTCATTGCCTCTGCTGGGCTGCACCTGCTGCCCGAAGCGCTGACGCACAGCAGTACGTCGTCGGTGGCGCTGACCGCCGCCATTGGTTTTCTGCTGTTTGCCGGCATGGAGCGGCTGCTGGAGCAGCATGACCATGGCCATGTGCACGGGTTGGCCATGGGTGTACCCCACCATGAGCACGCACCGGTGGTGGCTGGCTCCAGCGCACCGGCTGGCCTGCTGCCAATGGCTTTTGGCGCTGACGTGCTGCACAACTTTCTCGACGGCATCCTGATCGCGGCCACGTTCATGATTCGCCCAGAGCTCGGCCTACTCACGGCAGTCGCCATCGGGCTCCATGAGTTGCCGCGGGAACTTGGCACCTTTGGACTCTTCGTACACGGCGGGCTCTCGCCCAAGCGCGCGCTGCTATTCAACGCCTTGACGGCCGTGTTCGCCATGGCCGGCGCCACCCTGACCCTGCTCCTTGGCGCCCGCGCGGAGCGACTCGCGATCATGATCCTGCCGATCGCCGCCGGGACAATGCTCTACATCGCGTTCACCGTCGCCCGCTCGGTGTTGCCACCGGTGAATGGCGTGGTCCCCGTGCGGCGACTCGGCTGGCTAGCCGCCGGCGGCACCATGGTCGCGTTGATGGTGCTGCAGCACTAGCCTCGCCCCAAAAAAACCGACAACCGAAGACCGACGATCGACGACCCCGAACGCCGTTGTGGTGCGCCGCAACAACGTCCGTGGTGCGTAGCGGCGTGCGACTGATAACCGCTAACTGACCACGCCGCCTTGCTGAAACAACCATCCCTGCTCGAAGGGTTGCGGCGTCATCAGTTGTCGGTGGTCGGTTTGTCGGCCGCTACTGACTCCCGGCAGACCCTGCGGATCCAGGACTGCGTGGGGGGTTGTCGGTTGGCGGTTTTCAGTCGTCGGGGTTCTTTGATCGCGGCGCGCAGTCGCGGCCGTGAGATTCCACGAGGTCGCCACAAGAAATGGTGCGGCTTGACCTCTGACTCCGAATTGACCATTCATTCGGACTGTGCATGCATTTCCAGCTTGGATTTCAGCTGGCAACGTTTGCACTCCCGAACCAGTCTCGGTCGCCTCTGGCGAACGGTTCGGATCACCCCATGCGGCTTTCCGAAGCCGCGACACGTGCCCGCCGGAAATGGGTGCGTCAGGAGCCAGTTCAGGATGAAAGACGCCATTCACCCGCCGTACCACCCGGTGGTGTTCAAAGACGCCTCAACGGGCGCGATCATTCTCACGCGGTCAACCATGACCAGCGAGCAGAAGATCCGCCTCGATGACGGCCACGAGTATCCACTCGTTCTTCTCGAAATCACTGCTGATTCGCACCCGTTCTACACGGGCACGCAGCGCCTGATCGACACGCAGGGTCGCGTGGACAAGTTCAAGAAGCGCTACGGTCGCGCGTAACACGCGCACCGCTCAAGAATCGACAAAAAAGCGGCGAGATCTCGTTACGAGGTCTCGCCGCTTTTTTGGTGCGCGCTGTCGCGCGCTTTCGTGTTCGCCCACCGCCATACAACCTCCGCGACCAGCCAGCCAATCGCCGCCGCGGCGATCGTATCGCTCAGGTAGTGTGCACCGGCCAGTACTCGCGTCGCGGCGCACCCGACAGCAAGCGCGTACCACACCAACCGCGTCTCAGGAAAACAACGCGCCAACACAGCGGCAGCGCCAAAGGCCACGGCCGTGTGACTGCTCGCCATTCCCAGCCCACGCGTGCTCCAAAAATCGACATCGTACGCGCGGAACAGATACTCCGCTGACTCCGCACCTGGACGCTGCCGACGCACAGCGATCTTCACCAGCTCCGCCACGCCACCAG
>JBGTOG010000177.1:0-31869 GCA_041742675.1 Gemmatimonadaceae bacterium
AGGTCGCAGGCCAGCGCCAACCCGAAACCGGCGCCCGCGGCCGCACCATTCACCGCCGCGATCACCGGTTTCTCGCACGCGGCCAGCGCCAACACCCACTTGCCGACCCAATACAGCGGATCAATGCGATCGGCTCGTACACCGCCGGTCAGTGACACGGGTTCGCCCAGATCGAGACCCGCGCAAAACCCGCGCCCCGCACCCGTAATGACAAGGGCACGTACGTCGTCGTCGCGCGAGACGATGTGCAGCGCCTGTGGCAGTTCGTCGGCCAACCGTGGATTCACGGCGTTCAGTCGTTCCGACCGATTGAGCGTGATGGTACAGACGCCGTCTGCCCGCGTGGACACCTGCAGGTGCGCATAGTTGCCGTGCAGCGGTGAATCGGGTGACGCGTGGCCGTGCGGAGCGTCGGTCATGTGCACCTCGGTGCAGCAATCGATGGCGAAGGAACCACGAAGATCGTGGTGGACACATGATCAACTTCAGCGTCGACGAGTGTGGCGTCAACGCACGGCATTCGTTTCCCCCCTACCGCAAAGCCCATGCGTTTGAGTAGATCACAGTGGCCTCCCCGTAGTGTGCCCGGACAGCGCAGCACCGTCCGGCGCGCCAAACGTTTCTGTCGACCTGCCCGCTGAATCATGCCAGGCACTCGCGGTTCCCGATCCAGCGCCGCATCGCGGCACATGCACGACGCCGAAGACGTCGCGCTCAACGCACATCCCACGGCGTGCGCCGATGCCCTTGCCCGTACCGCGGACGAATGCGCCCGGCAGCGTGAACGATTGTCAAAGTTGATCTCACGCAATGTCGGGCGTGCCGAACTGACGGCTGCCTACGCGATTGTCGAAACGTGTGACCTGGCACTGGAAGAGTGTGTGCTCGGCTACGAAATCGCGTGCCAGAGCGAGAGCATTCCCGACGAAAGTCTTCGCAAGCACGCCAACAGCCTGTGGCACGCCGCCCGCGAGTATCTGCGACGGCACTCCATCGCCGATCACGCGTCGCGACTTATCAAGCAGCATGACGCCGAGGCGCTGGGCGATCTGCATTTCGAGTACGAACTCGAAGCGTCGGCGGCCCTCGCGCTCCGTCATGCCTGCGTAGCCTACACCAAGCTGCGCCCCGACGCGGCGTGATCCGCAGCGCGCACGACTCGTGACTTCGTTTCGGCTGCTGCGCGCGTTTGTCAGAGGGCGCAACCGCCTCGCACTGCTCGGCGGTACCGACGTTGCCGGAACGGAACAACGCATTGAAGCCGGCATTCCTGTACGCGGTGAGCGTGCCTGGCTGCTGATCTGTTCGTGTCTTCTGGCGAGCATTGGATTGGACACCGGCTCCGCTGCGGTGATCATCGGCGCCATGCTCATCTCTCCGCTCATGTCGCCGATTCTCGGCGTCGGGCTGGGCACCGCCATCGCCGATCGGGATTTGTTGGCGCTCGCCCTGCGCGAACTGGCACTGGCCACCGTGGTCACCCTGGGCGTGAGCACGATCTATTTCATGGTGTCGCCACTCGCCGAACCCACGAGTGAACTGGTGGCGCGAACGCAGCCAACGTTGCTGGATGTTGGCGTCGCACTGTTTGGTGGAATTGCGGGCATTGTCGCCGGCTCTCGGCGCGACCAAAGCATGGCGCTTCCGGGTGTGGCGATTGCCACCGCACTCATGCCGCCGTTGTGCACCGCAGGCTTTGGACTGGCCACTGGCCGACCAGCGTTTTTTCTGGGCGCGCTCTATCTCTATGTGATCAACGCCATTTTCATTGCCCTCGCCACGTTTGCTATCGCGCGGTTCCTGCAGTTCCCGCTGCGCAGCTTCAGCGATGCGCGCGCGCGGCGTCGGGAAATCCGATTGGTCACGTCGGTGGCGGGTCTTGCGGTGTTGCCCAGTCTCGGATTCCTCTACACAACCGTGGTGGACGCACGCGAGCGCAGACGCGTGGAGCAGTTCATCACCGGTGAAGTGACCGCGCGCAACGGTGAGGTGCTGCGCTGGACACAGGTGACGGTCGAGGACACCTCCCGCGTGAAGCTGTATCTCGCCGGGCAACCGTTCGAACCTGAGACGATCGATTCCATGCGCCTGAAGATGCCAGAGTACGGCCTCGGCACGCTCGCACTCGATGTGGTGCAAAGCGATATCTCGTCGCGCGATCTGGCACGTCTGGAAACCGATGTCCAGCGCGGCATTTTCGAGGCCATCGAGATATCCCGCGCGTTACGTGATTCCGCCACGGCGTTTGAATCGCGGCGGATGGCGACGGTTGTGCGCTCGCCGCTCGATACTGCCCAGATGCGATTGGTGGCGCGCGAGATGGCCAGCGCATTTCCCGAGTTCACCACGGTCGCCTACGCCCCCCAGGCCGACCTGTTAGCCAGCGATTCCCTCAGTCCGCCGGCCACGCTGTTCGTCGAGTTTGCCGCCGCCACTCGTCCGGCGACGCGTACGGATGTGCTCACCCGGGCCCAGGCCCTCGTGCGCTCGCGACTCGGCTCAGACTCGGTTCGTGTAGTGGCGCGCTAGGCACACGGCGCCCGCTGCGTGAGACACCCACTGTCCATTCGCGGGGACGATGCGCCGACCGCTTTCGTGAGCTGCGTCGCAAACCGTTGATCTGGAACAACTTGGCACAGCGCGCTGATTGGCACCGGCCTTGCTGAGAGAGTCTCGTACAGATTCACGACTCCCTTTCTCGCGAGCCTTTTATGCGTGCTTCCCTGACCTTCGTAACCGTGTCCCGCGCCGCGCTGGCGGCTGTCGCCGTTGCGCTATCTATCGGTGCGGTGATTCCTTTGGCGGCCCACGCTCAGGATCGTTCGTGGCCGCCGCAGTACCGACGCGATAAGCCACAGTTCGCGCTTGAAGCGGCCGGATCGCTCGCGTCCCTCTCTGGGAACGCCGTTGGCGCTGCCACCGATGGCGGCGGGTTCGATGTCATGGGCTCCGTCGGCGTAAGCGTGCTGTCGCTCGGTGGCGGCTACCAGCGCTCGACACATTCACTGGCGGGCGGTGATGCGATCGTGAGCGGTTTCTTCTTCGAGCCGCGCGTGGCGCTGCCGTTTGCGGCGCGCAACTTCACGCCGTTTGCGTACGGCCGAGTGTCACGACTTGAGCGGAACATCAACAACGGCCTCGGCGGACAGAACACCGGCACCGGTCTGGGCGCCGGATTGGGAACCTACGTGTGGATCGCGCCCCATGTGCAGCTCAGCACCTCCGTCGGGTGGACGGACATGCGCTTTGGTGCGCTCGCTGATGCGCCCGACGATGGTCGCACAACCGGGTCGAGCTGGGGCGTCCGTGCGGGGCTGGCGCTCGGGTTTAATCGCTGGGGACGGTGACGGGACTGCTGCGTCGCCAAGGCTCGCGTTTGCTCGTTGCGGACGCGAGTGGAATACCAGCGGCTAGCGTTTGTGTCTGTCGGCTGGAGATGCGACCGGTAACGGCAGCGCGTTGATTGTTTCCGACAACTGCGCAAAACGCACCGGCTTGGACACCACCGCCACATCCTCGCGTGCGAGGAAGGCCGCGTCTTCAGGCGTTACGGCGCCACCGGTCATGATCACGAGTCGCTCGCGAAGCGCAGGGTTGCGTTCGCGTAGTACCTCGGCGAGCACTTGTCCGGTGATACTCGGCATCATCAGGTCGCTGAGCACTACATCGAACTCGTGAACATCGATCAACGCCAGCGCCTGCTCACCGTCATACGCCGTGCGCACGCGGTGGCCCAGCCGTGTCAGTCCGCGCTCCAGCGCCAGCACGAGACTTGGCTCGTCGTCCACAACCAGGATGTGTCGTGATACGAAGTCGGGGCGTAGTGCCCGTCCGCCATCATGCGGTGCCTCGTTCAACGAATGCGCCGGGGCCGGAGGCAGCACAATGCGCACGATCGCGCCGCCGTCCGGCGCGTTCTCCAGCGTGAGGGTACCATCGTGCGCCGTCACGAGGCCGTGCGTGACAAAGAGTCCAAGTCCGGTGCCGCCGCGCTTCGCACGTGTGGTCACGTAGGGCTCGCCCAGTTTTGGCAATACCTCGGGCGCGAAGCCGGGACCGTTGTCCTGGATAAGGATCTCTGCACTTCCATTTTCAGTCGTACGGGTGGTCAGCAGCACATGGCCCGCGCGTTTTGGCGCCTGCGCAGTGTGATGCGCCAACGTCTGCACCGCGTTGACGAGCGGGTTGACCAACATCTGCACCAGCTGCCCTTCGTCACCACGCACCAGCGGCACGGGTTCAAGCGAGGTCGTAATCATCGCTTCGTGACGAAGCTGTGGTGACGCAATGCGAAGCGCGGTGTGCAGCACTGCATGCAGGTCCACGAGTGTGAACTCATCGCTTGGTGTCCCGTATCGCCGCAGGCTCTCCACCACTCGCCGAATGCGATCGGCGCCTTCCAGCGCCTGATCGATCGCCCTCAGCTCCTCACCGTCCCGCGGTGGTCGTCCGCGCAGTTCCTCGAGATTGAACATGAGGTACTGCAACGGGTTGTTGATTTCGTGACCGACACCGGCGGCGAGGCGACCAAGCGCCGCCAACCGCTGTTGCTCAATCAGCGACTCGCGTGCTTCATCGCGCTCAGAGGTGCGCTCCGTGACTTCGACCGTAAGGCGCGCCGATAGCGCCTGGAGCTGCCGAGCATCGTCTCCGATGCGCTGCAACAGTTGCACGGTGAGCGGCAACACAATGAAGACGTAGCCGGGACTCGCGAGATACATGAACTTGAGTATGCCGGACGCCACAAGCGCCTCCGCCACAATGCACACGGCAAACAGCACAAAACCGATCACGATGCCGCGCGCGCCCTTCTCACCACGTCGCACGCGGCGAATGTGGCGGGCCATGCTCACACCAAGCACCGCCAGCACGACCAGTGCAGTTGCATCCCCCAGGTTGCTGAACGGATGCACACGCTCATCGATGCCCAGTTGCGTCACGAACAGTTGAAACTCCCGCGAGCGATCGACCAGCAGATCGGCCAATGCCGCCGGCACGGCGAGCGCGGTCGGCACGATGGCCACCGCGCGTGCCCAGCGCGGAACAGAACGCAGCGCGCCTGTCGAATCGCTGAAGGTGAACCACACCCACATGGCCGCGTGCAGTGCGGCCACCACAACGTTCACTTGCACCAACGTGCTGCGTAGCGCGATGTCATGGACGGACAGCGAGAACCAGACGTCGACCACGCTATACAATCCGGCGGTCACTGCGATGCCGCCCATCAGTCGAACGCGCTGCCAGCCTGGCGCACGCGCCACAAAAAACATGACGGCTGCACTCGCTGCTTGCAGCACCACCGCAATGAGCGCTACGGCGACGTGCACGCTCACGAGTGACGACCGCCCGGCTGTTCGGTGTCCGTGAGCGTGAACTCAAGCAGCTTCCGCGCCGGCTGCGGATCCCGCGTCAGATACACTTGCAAGCGTTCCACGACCACCGGCGCGCTGACCCTCAGCGCCAGCAGTTCACGCTCCGTTTGTCTGGTGAGCGTGCGGTAGAAGTTGAGCGTGCAGTGCGGAGTGAACAGAAAACGCGCCGGTTTAAATGGCAGTCCACTGGTGGCGATCCGTTCGTGCAGTGTGCGGAGTGGTCCGTGCGGATCGAGCGGTAGAGAAATGATATCCGTCTGCATGAAGCGCACCGGCGTTCCGAATGACAACGTCATGGGAGCGGTAGACGCGGCAATCGGTGAGATGGCCTGCTCCACCTCCCGCGTTGGTGTGTCGCTCGGAATCGCGCCGACGCCGGATGATCCGACGAGCGTTACGTGTGGCGGTGTCAGTCGCGCCAACTTCGGATCGTATTTCTCCTGGATCTCGCGTACGATTCTGCCCGCTTCGCCAGGCAGTTCGACGAGCACGAAGATGCCAAAGGACGCGGCCATATCAGCGCGCGGCGCGGGAGAAAGACGGCACGTATCGAGGCCAAAGGGACATGGGTGACGGATGCGGGTAGCAGAGACAACCGCTGTCAGCCACCCTGCAGGTGGCACACGCACGACAGCGTACGTTTGCGTCGGCGCACCCTCACGCCGAGCGATCGCACGCTGTAACTTGACCTGATGGGCGAACCCATGGCAGTCATCCGCGAATATGCAAGCGAATCCGAGGCGCACGTTGCTCGCAGCGTACTCGAAGCGCACGACATCCCCGCTGTCGTGCTGCGCGACAGTGCTGGCGGCATGCTGCCCTCCATGCAGCTCATTTTTCCGGTGCGATTGGCGGTACGCGAAGCTGACGTCGCGCGAGCGATTGACATTCTGGACGCGCCGTTCGTGGACAATGACGATGGCCCCTATTTCTCAGATGACTTTCAGGTTCCGCCGCGCTGACGCCATGCCATCGCGCACCGTAGACGGGAAGCGTTAACCATTACGATCGTTCCGTCCTCACCCGAGTCCATCGCTGAGGCGGTGCGGCGGTTGCAACGCGGCGAACTGGTGGCGATCCCCACCGAGACGGTGTACGGCCTGGCCGCACATGCGCTCGATGCAGATGCGGTCGCGCGAGTGTTTGCCGCGAAGGCTCGGCCCGCATGGAATCCGCTCATTGTTCACGTGCCCGATGAGGCGTCTGCCCGCAGCCTCTGTGCTGAGTGGCCCGATGTAGCCGCGCACCTGGCGCGCGCGTTCTGGCCTGGACCGCTCACCCTGGTGCTGCGCAAAGCGGCGCACGTGCCTGATATTGTCACAGCCGGTGGACCAACCGTTGCTGTTCGCGTACCGGCGCATCCGGTTGCTTTGGCGCTGCTCGCGGCAGCCGGATTTCCGATTGCCGCTCCGAGTGCAAATCGCTTCACACAACTCTCGCCAACGACCGCGCAACACGTGGTAGACGCGCTCGGCGAACATGCGCCCATGATCCTCGACGGCGGACCCTGCGCGGTCGGGATTGAAAGCACGGTGCTCGATCTCACCGTTGATCCACCCATGGTGTTGCGCCCGGGTCACCTGAGCCGCGACGAGCTCGCGCGAACGCTGGGCCGGGAGGTCAGGGTGCGATTGGCCAATGTCACCACGGCCGAGGCGCACCGGTCCCCCGGCCTGTCGGAGCGACACTATGCCCCCCGCGCAGACGTGTGGCTGGTTGACCCGTCAGAGCGGGAGCAGGTGCAGCGCAGTGTGGATGACCTGCCAGCGGGCAGCGAACATCGGGTTGGCCTGCTCTCGATAGGCCACGGGCTCACGCTGGAAGGCGTTCAACACCGACGCACGCTGCCCGACGCGCCCGCGGCCTACGCGCAGGCATTGTATGCCGCGTTGCACACGCTCGATGCGGTCGGCTGCACGCTGATTGTTGTGGAACGCCCCCCCCAAACCGCTGCGTGGGAGGCCGTGAACGACCGTTTGCGGCGCAGTACGCGGTAGCCGCAATCAGCGGCGACCTGTACCGCGCCCTGTTTACCTGTAGATTGGCTGCATGCTTCCAATTAATCTCTCTGGCAAGCGCGCCCTTGTTGCGGGCGTCGCCGACGATGGCGGCTTTGGCTTTGCCATCGCCAAGGCACTCGCCCAGGCGGGTGCGTCGGTGTGCGTGGCCACGTGGCCGCCCGCCCTCAATATTTTTCGAAATCTGCTCGAGCGCGGCAAGCTCGATGCGTCGCGCACGCTGGAAGACGGCAGCCAGTTTTCCTTTGAGAAGATCTATCCACTGGACGCCGCGTATGACACGCTCGACGCAGCGCCCGCCGATGTGCGCGAGTCCAAGCGCTACGCCGGCGTTGGCGATTTTTCCATTGCCGGCCTCACCGCGCAGATGGTGTCCGACTTTGGCGAGCAGCCGCTTGACATTGTCTTCCACGCGCTGGCCAACGGCCCTGAGGTCAAGAAGCCGCTGCTGGAAGTGAGTCGGAAAGGCTACCTCGAAGCGGTCAGTGTGAGCGCGTACTCGCTCCTTGGATTGCTGCAGCATCTGGGACCGATTATGCGCCCGGGTGGTTCGATCTGTTCCCTCACCTACATGGCGAGCGAGCGCGCGATTCCCGGATATGGTGGCGGGATGTCGTCGGCCAAAGCGGCCCTCGAAAGTGACACGCGAACGCTCGCCTACGAGGCCGGCCGAAAGTGGGGACTGCGCGTCAACACCATTTCTGCGGGCCCCTTTGCGTCGCGCGCGGCCAAAGCCATCGGCATTATTGAACGCATGGTCGAGTACTGCGCGGCCAACTCGCCGCTCACCGAGCCATTGGAAGCGATGGAAGTCGGACACGTGGCGGCGTTCCTCGCGAGTCCACTGGCCTCCGGCATCACCGGGACCTCGCTGTACGTGGACAAAGGCTATCACGCGATGGGCATGGCCGTGGATGCGGTGGATGCTTCGCCCGCTGCGGTCACCGTGGCACCCTGACCGACGCGGCAGGCGAACCGTGTCCACCGACGGAACGGGATGATGTCGTCACCACCTCGTGGGGTGCGCCTGCAGTTGTTGGCGCTCATGCTCGTGGTGGCCGTGCCACTGTCGGTCGCGCACGTGCTGCATTCCGTATCGCAGTTGGAATCGACGCGCGTTGCCACGATGGAACGGGTGGAGCAGGCGGCCGAGCTCATGGCCAATCGAACCGATGACTGGATCGAAAGCGCCAACGCGGCCTTCCTGTCGCTCGCCGACCCGGTGCGGCGCAACTTTGATGACCGCCCAACACTCGATTCCATTCTGGGTATTGCGTCATCGGCCACGAACACACGGTTCATAAACTTTTTTGTGGTTGATACACTGGGGCGCAATCGTGGTAGCGGCCGTCCCACCCCGGACCGCGACACGATCTCGTTTGCCACACGCGACTACTTCGCCGCCGCGTTGCGGTCGCCGAGCACCGTGGTGGGCGCACCGCGCCAGTCGTTCGTGCTGCCGGATCGGGCGTGGGTGGTAATTGTCGCGCGAGCCCTGCGCGATGCGGACGGGCGCGCGTTTGGTGTGATCGCTTCGCCCGTGCGGATAGACACGCTCACCGATTTCATCAACATCGCCTCGTTTCGACAGCGTCCGCTGGTGACGGTGCTGGATACCAGCGGAGTCATTGTCGCGCGTTCAGAGGCGCCTGATCGCTTTATGGGACGCAATGTCTACGAGATGACCGGACGTCAGCCGAGGTGGCCGGACAGCACGCAGATTGACGAGATTCCGGGCAGTGATGGTGTTCTTCGGCTGACCGCTTCGGTGCGATCACGCCGTGCACCGTGGCTGGTGAACGTTGGACTGTCCGTCGACCAGTTCGAAGCGCCGCTGCAGGCTGAGCTGCGCGACAACATTCTGTTGTCAGTGGCAGCGCTACTCATTGCAGCGCTCGGAGCCTACATCCTGGGTGGTCGTATCTCCCGGCCACTCGTGGCACTCGCCAACGATGCGCAGCGCATCGCCGAAGGTGCCACCGCGCATCGCAGCGCCCTCACCAACGGTCCAGCTGAGGTGCGGGTCCTCAGTCACGCCATTAACCGCATGGCTGAAACCGCGGAGCGACGCAATGCTGCGCTGGCAGACAAGGAGCGACGCTACCGATTCCTCTTTGAATCCAATCCACTCCCGATGTGGGCGTGGAATGCGGACAACATGGAGATTCTGGCGGTCAACGACGCGGCCATCGACCATTATGGCTACGCGCGCGATGCGTTCCTCGGTCAGCCCATCACCATGTTGCTCGACCCGTCGGAAGTGGAGCGGTTCTCCGGTCGACGACTTCCGTTCATCGAGGAGCGACAGAACGCCGGCATCTGGAAGCATCGCACGGCCCAAGGTGATGTAGTGGAAATGGAGGTGATCACCACCTCGTCGCGGCGTCTCGGCGCTGACAGCTGGTTGTCCATCGGCATTGACGTCACGGCGCGTCGCGAAGCCGAGCGGGCGCTTGCACTGAGTGAGGAACAGCTGCGACAGGCGCAGAAAATGGAAGCGGTGGGTGCCTTTGCCGGCGGCATCGCGCACGACTTCAACAATCTGCTCACGGGCATCATCGGCTTTTGTGAGTTGGCGCTCGACGCCATGCCCAGCAACTCGCCGGTGCGCGATGACATCACCGAGGTGCGCGCACTCGCTGAGCGCGGTGCAGATCTCACTCGTCAGATTCTTGCGATCAGCCGCAAGCAGGTGCTGCAACCCTCGGTGGTTGATCTCAACGAGATGGTCACGGACCTCGAGCGATTGTTCGCGCGTGTTGTGGGTGAGCACATCACGGTGACAACCAGGCGTGATCCACATCTGGGGCACATTACCGCTGACACGGGGCAACTGGAACAGGTGTTGCTCAACCTGGTCGCGAATGCTCGTGATGCGATGCCGTCCGGGGGATCACTGGCCATCGAAACGCGCGCCCTCGATGCGGTGCAAGCGGCGCAGTATCGGCTTTCCCCGCACGCGTGGTGCATGCTGACGGTGCATGACACCGGCGTAGGCATGACGGATACCGTGCGTGAACGCATTTTTGAACCGTTCTTCACCACCAAGGAGCGGGGCAAAGGCACCGGACTGGGGCTGGCGCTCGCGTACGCGATGCTGGAGCAGGTGCGCGGCGTGATCACGTGCGAAAGCACGCCCGGTGTCGGCACAACCTTTCGACTGTTCTTCCCACGTGCATCGATGGCGAGTACCAACAAACCGATGACGTCCGGCAGTCCCATGGACGCCGTGCGTGGGCACGAAACGGTGTTGCTTGCCGAAGACGAGCCGGCAGTGCGCGCGGTGGCCACGGCCGCACTCGAGCGCAATGGTTATCTGGTACTGGCCGCGCCTGACGGGCCAAGCGCACTGGAGGTCGCACGCACATTTCAGGGTCCGATTCACCTGCTGCTCACGGATGTGATCATGCCCGGCATGCATGGTCGGGCACTCGCCGATGCGCTGCTGGAGTCGCGGCCGGACACGCGTGTGTTGTTCGCGTCCGGCTATACCGACGACACGGTGTTGCTGCGTGGTATTCGCGTGGATGAACTGTCCTTCATTCAGAAGCCGTTCACGCCCGGTCAGCTATCCCGACGAGTGCGTGAGGTGCTGGACGCACCACTCGCCCCACTCGCGACACCGAACACCTGATCACTGGGGGGGCACGGCGTGGGCATTGTGATCTTCGTGATGGGCGCTGTGGTGGCCGTGCTGCTCTCGATGCTGGTGGGCGGCCTTCTCGTGCCGCCACGATTCAGCGCATCGCGTGTGTTGCAACTCCGCGCGAGTCCCGAATCAGTCTGGTCGCTCGTGGCCGATCCGGCTGGCTACAGCGTGTGGCGCGATGCGGTAACCTCGGTGGACATTGATGGCCGCGCACCATTGCGCTGGCGCGAGTTCGGTGACGATGGCGCGTCGGCCTTCGAAGCATCGGCGGTCAATGCGCCGCACCAGTTTGCCGCACACTCGCTCGATGATGGAGACACGCGGCGCACAGCGCGTGTGTTTTTACTCACGCCGCATGACGACGGCACGCGCATCGAGCTGACGGAACACCTCGTCATCAGCAACCCGTTGGCGCGGTTCCTGAGACAGTACGTGATTCGGCGCAGCCGATCGCTCGATGTGCTGGCGCGCGAACTGGCGCACTCACTCGGCGAGTCAGCCGTTACGCCGCAGTGATCGCTGCAACACGCAGCGATGCGGATCATGCAGTACATTCAACAGCGTGGAGCCACTCGGCAATTTTCTGAATAGCACCCTCGGACTTCCACCGTGGGTGGCGTCGTTGGTGGTCATCGCCATCGCAACGGCGGCGGTGAATCAGGTGGCGCAGTTTGCGCTGCGCCACGCGGGACGCGTAGCCTCCCGCACGTCGATCACGTGGGACGACGCCCTGATTACCAGCGCCAGCCGACCGCTGTTGGTTGCGCTGTGGGTAATTGGCGCCGGTCTCATGGCACGCGTGGTGCAGCGGCGCGTGGACGAACGCTTTCTGGAGCAGGCGCTGGCGCTTCAGGAAGTAATCCTGATTACGTGTGCGGCGTGGTTCGCCATGCGGTTTGTCAGCCGTGCGCAGCACAACGTGATCGAGCAGCGCATGGCGCAACCGGATGGGCTCGATCGCACCACGGTAGACGCGCTCGGAAAACTCGTTCGCTTGCTGCTGATCATCGTCACACTGCTGGTGATCGCGCAGACGATTGGCATCAAGATCGGTGGACTGCTTGCACTTGGTGGTGTGGGCGGGCTGGCGGTTGGTCTCGCCGCAAAAGACCTCCTGGCCAATTTCTTTGGCGGGCTGACGATTTATCTGGATCGTCCGTTCAGCGTGGGCGAGTGGATTCGCAGCCCGGACAAGAGCATCGAGGGCACCGTCGAATACATCAGTTGGCGGCATACGCGAATTCGTGCCTTCAACAAGAATCCGATTTACGTGCCGAACGCGGTGTTCACCACGATTGTGGTAGAAAACCCGTCACGCATGAGTCATCGACGCATCAAGGAAGTCATCGGCCTGCGCTACGATGATTTCTCCATGGTGGCAGCGATCTGTGATGCCATTCGCACCATGCTGGAGGAGCATGACGGGATAGACGCTACACAGACGCTGATCGTGAACTTCAATGTGTTTGGCGCCACGTCGCTCGACCTCATGGTCTACACATTCACGAAAACTGCCGTCTGGACGGAGTACCATCACGTCAAGCAGGATGTACTGCTCAAGATCGGCGATATCATTGAGCAGCACGGCGCAGAGATTGCGTTTCCCACGCAGACGCTGCATCTGGCTACCGTACCCGATATGCTGGCCACCCGCGCGGCCAGCGAACTCAAGTCCGAGGCGACGCAGCCTGACGAGTTTGCGTGATGTGGCGATATCTCCTCGACAATCCGGTATGAACTCGACGGCTGGCAAGCCGGCCTCGAACACCGTGGCGCATCCCGAGGCCTCCGATCTCGAGGTCACCGCAGCACTTGGCCTCGTTGCGGCGCTGGTGTCGGATGAGCCGCTCAGTGAAGAATCGCTCCCGACCGTACTGCGACGCATTGTGGCGTGGTTGCGGCCTGCGTCAGGACGTGAAGCATCTGCCGGAGTACGTGTCGATGCATTCACCCGTGCGCTACGCGAGCGCCCCGATGTGGCGCAAGCCGTCGGTTCCGCTCTGCATGACTGGTTGGCCGATGCCCGCCTCTATCGCGCCTTTGTGACCCTCGGGCTGTTCTCGCGGCGTGGTTTCGCAAGGGAGGTGGTAGGTCGCCTTTACGAACGGGTGAATCCGGCGCCACGCGATACCACCGATCTGCGCGATCTGCTGTCGATGCTCTTCGACGACGTACGTGACGGCGCGTGGGTAACCCTCGTCCCACCCCCCCGGTGGGCGGCGTTGTTTGCGGTGTTCGCTGCGCCGATCGACGCCAGCACGCGCGGTCGCGTGTCGAGGCACCTGGCGGAGAATGCGCTGCACGCCGTCGAAATGCTCGCCACCTGGATCGCGGCCGAGGAGATTGATGAGGATCTGCTGCGACTTGATCCTGTGCTCTCCGATATTGACTCGGCCTTCATCGCACTTAGCCGCGAAGTCGCGACCTTCGTCGCAACCGCGCGCGATCAGCTTGCGCGTGCAGCAGACGAAGCCCTCGCCCAGTCACCGCAGCAAACAGATGCGTCGCACGTGTTTGTCATGCTTCGCCAGTGTGAGGAGCAGGTGCAGCGGCTTCGCAAGCGGTCCGTCACACACGGCTCCACGCTGGCCACGATGCATCTGCTCGAGCGCCTCGCACAAACGATTCGGCGAGTGGACATCTTTCTCCGAACGGTAGCTGCCGACGAGCCGTCCGTGCGCACTGCGGAAGGTGCGGTGCTGTTCGCCCGCTTTGTCGTGGCCAGCAGCGAGCAGCGGCGGTTGCGTCCGCTGTGGCGGCATACCGTTCGACAGGTCGCGCTCAGCATCAGCGACAAGGAGAGCGATCACGGAGAGCATTACATCACACGCGACCGGTCTGGACTGCGCACGATGTGGAGGTCGGCTGCAGGTGGTGGTGTAATCATCGCGATTCTGGCGTTGCTCAAGCTGCAGCTCAAGACGCTCGATCTTGCACCGTTTCCTGAGGCGCTGCTTTCCAGTCTGAACTACGGACTCGGGTTTGTCATCGTCCACGTGCTGCACTTCACGATTGCGACCAAGCAACCCGCCATGACGGCGTCACGACTGGCTGAGGATATCGGCAGCGGCACGTCGGGTCGCGCCAACCAGGAACGTCTGGCCACGACACTGGTGGACCTGTCACGCTCGCAACTCGCGGCGGTCAGTGGCAACGTTGTCGTCGCAATGGGTCTGGCGATCGCGATGGGACTGGCGATTGGACTGCTTGCCGGAGCGCCGCTGCTTAACGCACCGAACGTCGCGTATCAGCTGCAGCGCGTTGACGCGATCAACACAGCCGTGCTCTTCTACGCTGCCATTGCGGGCGTGTGGCTCTTTCTCTCCGGCGTGATTGCCGGCGCCTTCGACAATCGTGCCGGGTACCTCGATCTGCGAACGCGGCTCGCAGCGCACCCGCTGCTGCAGCGCCTGGTATCGTCGAGTGCCCGCCGGTCGCGCATTGCGGACTACGCGCATGAACACTACGGGGCCATCGTTGGCAACTTCATGTTCGGTGTCATGCTCGGTATGACACCTTACCTGGGCAGCGTGCTTGGACTGCCGCTCGACATTCGTCATGTGGCGTTCTCCTCCGCCGATCTGGGGTACGCCACGGCCAGCGGCATGATTGGCTGGCAGACGTTTTTGGTGCATTTTGGCTTCGTACTGTTGATTGGCGGAGTCAACTTGTTGGTGAGCTTCTGGCTTGCGCTGTGGATGGCGCTTCGCGCGCGCGCCGTGCGGCTTGGCAGCCTGACCACGCTCTTCGGGCGCTTCGCGAAATCGATCGTTGCGCAACCGCGGCTGTTGTTCGTGGCTCCACGTGAGCGTTGAGCATGCGACAATGGCACGTGGCGCGCGTGGCCCGCGCGACATATGCTTGATGCACCGTCTCTCATCTCGCACCAGCTCGTAAAACCTCGCACCATCCCGCGCCTTTTTCGGCGCGTTCCGCACTCGCGTTTGCGGTATTCTCTTTCGAACGAACCACCAGGAGCCCCCTGATGCAGCGTCACATTGTTGCCACAGTGCTCGGCACGGTGCTCCTCGCCAGCGCGGCCGCAGCCCAGAGTGATCCGGCGCCCATTCCGCTCGCAGAGTTCGCCGCCCGCCGCGACGCAATGGCGGCGCGCATAGATAGTGGCGTGGTCCTCGCGTTTGGCGGGCGCACGTTGGTGCACGACTTCAGCACGTTCTATCAACTGCCGGCGTTTCGCTATCTCACCAACTACGACGAACCGGACGCCGCGTTCGTGATGGTCGTGCACGGCGGACGCGGTGAGAGCACACTGTTCCTCACGCCGCTCGATCCGCGCACCGCGTTCTACTACGGAACACGCGCGGACTCCACCAACAGTGAAACTCGCTATGGCCTGCGCGGCAGGTCGTTTGCGGCGCTGGCGGGTGTGCTGGATTCGCTGGCCCGCATCGGCCTGCCGTTCTACCACATTCCCGACGTGGAGACCACAGACTTCGCCCGTCTTGATACCCTGACCCGCGGACAGGAAACGTTCAAGACGCTCGCGCGCACGTACCCGGCGTTGCCGATTCACAATGCCATGCCACACGTGCTCGCCTTGCGCGCGCGCAAGAGTGAGGCGGAGCTGGCCATGCTGCGACGAGCGATCGAGATCACCAGTGACGGACATCGAGCCGCGATGCTTACGGCGAACCCGCAGCACGAATACGAACTCAAGGCGGCGCTCGAGTTTGAGTTCACTCGGCGTGGTGCGGAACGTCCGGCGTACGGATCCATTGTTGGCGGCGGTGCCAACGCGGGCACGCTGCATTACATGCGTGATAGCGATCCCGTGAAGCCCGGCGATCTTGTCTTGATGGATGCGGGCGCAGAGTATCGTGGCTACGCCGCAGACGTGACGCGCACCATTCCGGTGACGGGACGCTACACGCCGGAGCAACGCGCGATTTATCAGTTGGTGCTCGACGCACAAAAAGCAGCCGAACGCAACTCCCTTACAGGCATGAACGTGCGCGCCGCCACCGATTCATCGGAGGTGGTACGCGTACGTGGCCTCGCAGCGCTGGGTTTGATTGAGAGTGATTCTGCGACGTACGATCCACCGTGGCGTGTGAACTGTGAGAACAATCCGTCGTCGTGCCGACAGTCAAACCTGTGGATGATTCACGGCATTACCCACGGACTCGGCCTCGCGGTGCATGATCCCATGCAGGGATCGTACAGCGACGGGACGTTTCAGCGGGGCGATGCATTTACGATCGAGCCTGGCATCTACATCAGCACGCGCTCGCTTGACGCATTGCCGGATACGCCGAAGAACCGGGCGTTCATCGCGGCGGTGAAAGAGAGGGTGCGTCAATACGAGCACGTGGGTGTGCGCATTGAGGACAGTTACGTGCTCAGCACCAACGGTCTGGAGCGCATCAGCCAACTCGTGCCGCGTGAGATTGCCGAGATTGAGGCACTGATGGCGCAGCGACGGTTTCAGCCGTAGGGCGCGAAACCTCAGCGATGCTGGTCGATAAGAATCGGATTGCCGTCCGGATCTTCGATCACAAAGCTTGCGGGGCCGGAGCCTTCGGTGGCCTCTGTGAGGAGCTGCACGCCCTGCGCCTGCAACTGCTTCTGCAGCTCGCGCACATCGGTAAACGAACTCAGCTCCTGCGCGTTCTGATCCCACCCGGGATTAAACGTGAGCATGTTCTTTTCGAACATGCCCTGAAAGAGGCCGATGATGTGGTCGCCGTTCTTGAGAATGGCCCAGTTTTGCGCCACATCACCGCCCATCGTCGTGAACCCCAGCTTTTCGTAGAAGGCCTTGGACACGTGGATGTCTTTCACAGCCAGGCTCACTGAGAATGCGCCGAGGTTCACGGTGGTGTCTCCCGCAGAGGTTGACGTGTTACTTCACGAAGTACGCACCAGATCAAAGCGATCCAGATTCATCACCTTGTCCCACGCCTTGACGAACGCCTTTACGAAATGCTCCTGCGAATCGTTCTGCGCGTACGCTTCGGCCAGCGCGCGCAGTTGCGAGTTGGATCCGAACACGAGATCAACGCGGGTTGCCGTCCACTTCACATCGCCCGTGGCCCGATCACGCCCCTCAAAGACATCGCCCGCGTCCGACATTGGCTTCCAGGTCGTGTTCATGTCAAGCAGATGCACGAAGAAGTCGTTCGTCAGCGTTTCCGGACGCGTCGTGAACACGCCATGCCTCGTCTGCCCATGATTGGCGTTGAGCACACGCAATCCGCCGAGCAACACGGTCAGTTCCGGTGCAGTGAGCGTGAGCAGCTGCGCCTTGTCAATGAGCAGCTCTTCAACCGACACACGATAGCTGGTCTTGAGGTAGTTGCGAAATCCGTCGGCAATGGGTTCCAGCACCTCATACGCTGCAGCGTCCGTCTGCTCAGGCGACGCATCCATGCGACCCGGGGTGAACGGGACCTGTAGATCGTAACCCGCGTTGTAGGCAGCCTTCTCCACAGCGGCGCAGCCGGCCAGCACGATCAGATCGGCAAGCGAAACTTTCTTGCCACCAGTTTGCTGGTCGTTGAAGTGCTTCTGAATTGTTTCGAGCACATCGAGCACACGCGTGAGCCGCGCGGGCTGATTGACGTCCCAGCTCCGGGCCGGTTCGAGGCGAATGCGTGCGCCGTTCGCGCCACCGCGCTTGTCTGAGCCGCGGAATGTTGACGCCGATGCCCATGCGGTCGAGACCAGATGCGCGATCGGAAGTCCGGATTCGATAATGCGCGTCTTGAGCGCGGCGATGTCAATGGCATCGACGAGCGCGTGATCCACAGCGGGAATGGGGTCCTGCCACAGCAGCTCTTCGGTAGGAGCCAGCGCGCCGAGGTACCGCGAGCGCGGTCCCATATCACGGTGCGTGAGCTTGAACCAGGCGCGCGCGAAAGCATCGGCGAGCTGGTCCGGGTTCTGATGAAAGCGTCGGGAGATCGGCTCGTAGATCGGATCTACACGCAGCGAAATGTCAGTTGTCGCCATCATCGGCGCGTGACGCACCGACGGATTGTGCGCGTCCGGCACGAGCGTCCTGGCGGCCGGATCCGTCGGCGTCCACTGCCACGCGCCCGCGGGGCTCTTGGTCAGCTCCCAGTCAAAACCAAAGAGCGTGTCGAAGTAGCCTTTGTCCCACTTGATGGGATTGGGCGTCCACGCGCCTTCCAGGCCGCTGGTGATCGCATGCGAGCCTTTGCCGCTCTCGAACCGGCTCAACCAGCCAAGTCCCTGGTCTTCGATGCCGGCCGACTCGGGCTCCGGTCCAACCATCGAGACATCGCCTGCGCCGTGACACTTGCCAAACGTGTGGCCACCGGCAATCAGCGCGACCGTCTCTTCATCGTTCATCGCCATGCGCGCGAAGGTCTCGCGAATGTCGCTGGCCGCGCGCAGCGGATCGGGTTCGCCGTTCGGGCCTTCGGGATTCACGTAAATGAGCCCCATCTGCACCGCCGCCAACGGATTCTCCAGCTCACGGTCACCCGAATAGCGCGTGTCGCCCAGCCACTCTGATTCAGAGCCCCAATAGATATCCTGCTCGGGCTCCCAGATATCCTCGCGGCCGCCAGCAAAGCCGAATGTCGTGAAGCCCATCGACTCCATGGCACAGTCGCCGGCAAAGATCATCAGGTCAGCCCATGAGATCTTGTTGCCGTACTTCTGCTTGATCGGCCACAAGAGACGGCGGGCCTTGTCCAGATTGCCATTGTCCGGCCAGCTGTTGAGCGGCGCGAAGCGCTGTGTGCCCGAGGAGGAGCCGCCCCGACCATCCGCGGTGCGATAGGTGCCGGCGCTGTGCCACGCCATGCGCACAAAGAACGGTCCGTAGTGCCCGTAGTCAGCAGGCCACCACTCTTTCGAGTCGGTCATCAGGGCAATCAGGTCCTGCTTGAGCGCCTGAATGTCCAGCGACTTGAACGCGTCCGCGTAGCTGAAGCCCGCGCCCATGGGATCACTCATCGGCGGGTTTTGATGCAGCATCCCGATATTCAGCGAGTTTGGCCACCAATCACGGTTGGCTCGCGAGCGCCGAGTGTTCAGGTCCGCAAGAACGGCCGACTCGCCTTCCTGTCCCACCCCCGCCCCGTGCATAACCGGGCACTTGCCGCCGTTTTCTCCGCCGTGTCCTGACATCTATTACGTCTCCGTTCAAAGCGATAATTCGGTGATCTGTCACACACCCTTCACTGACCAATCTAGCGAGGTCAACGGTGGTTTCAGATTCCGCGCTTTGTATCGCTCTGACCAGGCGGGCTCAACAGCAGGAGTCGTTTCGGGCCGACTATTGTGCGCAGGTAGCCGTGATCGTAAATGGCGCCGCAGCCCCGCCGTTGATGGCCGTGGGATTGCCGCCAACGCCCGGACTGGTCTCGGTCCACAGGATGCCAGTCATCGTGCCGGTGATGGTTGTCTGACGCCCGCTGCGGGTGACCTGAGTGACACTGCTCGTCTGCCAGATCTCATTGAAATCGAGCGACGAACCGGCGGGTGCGGATCGAAAGCCTGCCACCGTTGCTTCTTCGATGGGGTCCCCGCCCCGGAGTGATGCGAGCTCCACGATCTGAAAATCAACTACGATCTTTTCCAGCTGTGCCTGTACGGTAAGGATCTGCCCGAAGCCGGCACACAGCGTGATGGGCAGGTCCGGGATCGTTTTCCCGGTGAGGGTAATCTTCAGGGTGCCGCCCGTGCCGACATCGTCCGGATCGAGATCGCTGCTTGAACCGCCGCAGCCGAGCAGCGCGAGTGTCGCGGCGGCGAGGACGATGCGGCGCAGGCTCTTCGGAGGCTCGCCGGTACGAGGATGCATGACGGGGCGAGGATGCGGACGGGACATAGGCAACTCCTTGGTGAGCGAGAAGGATCTGCTCTTCAAGCGAGGATTGCGCCTGTGTCCCGCCAGCACGATGTCTCGCGGTCGTATCGCTAGCGATTCAGCGCGCGCCGAAGCGTCGCAAGATTGGCCCCGAACGAGAGCAGCAGTTGTGCAATGGGCTCGTCGTCTGCGCGCACCAGAACGCCGAGTATGTCATCCGCGCTCACGCTCTCGCGATATGCCTCTCTGGCATGGCGGGTAGCGACGCGCAGCACCTGTTGAACGTCTGCGGATAGCGAGAGCATCGGCTGCGGCAACCGATCGTCGTGCGGCAGGAGACGCTCGCGATAGGCGTCGAGAAACGCACGCACGTTCATGTGCCCACGATGACGCACCAGCTGATGGATGGCGTTGCGGGCGCGCAGCAGACCAATGAACAGGTGCTCAGCGCTCACTTCGGACGCCCCCGATCGGTGCGCATCGTCGGAGGCGAGTTGCATCGCTTCGTCGACGCGATAACCGAGCGCGGGTTCTTTCACGGGCACCGCTTGGCGCTCGGCGAGCAGCGCATCGGGATCAAGACCAACCAGCTGCGCGATGTGTCGATACCTGGCCGTAGGCCACTGGAGAAAGTTCTCCCGTGCGGCGTCGCGGGCTGAGTGATGTCGTGTGCCGCGCTGCGTCACATCCGCGCCGCATCGCACGAGTGCCGCTACCACTTTTTGCCGAACCTCCTCCACTGCCACCGCCACATATCGCGCCCCGAACATCTCGCCGTTTGCATCGAAGCCGCGTCGCACCAGGTACTCCACCACGTTGCCACGATCATTGCTCAACGCGACCCAGCAAACCTCCTGCAGCAGATCCTCGTCACTCGGATCCGGGATCTGCGGCATCATGCGATGGGCAATCGCTGAAAAGTCAGGTCGGTCACGTCGAGCAGTTGCGCGTGGTTTGCCCTTGGCATCAAGACCGCGCGCAACACCAGCAACGTCCCCGAGGCCGGCCGCGATCCACCACGCGTCGCGACGTGTTGCTCGCGCTGCAAGCAGGTCAACAGCTTCGCTATTCTGCCAGGCGATCAGGGCATGCTCCAGCACAGGTCGTCCGTTGGGCATGAGCCAGTTGGGGTCGGCGCCGAGTTCGAGCAACTGACGCACATGATTCGTACGGGAGCCCAGTCCGCCGCGCCCACCCAGCAGTGGACTGAGCGATGCACCGCGGGACACCAACCACTGCACGATGCGATCAATGCGCACATCGTCATCGTCTTCCGCATAGGCCAGCGCGGTGGTGAGCAAGCGCTGTGCGCCCGAGCTGGCATCCGCGCGTGCTTCGATCAGCTGCGGATGCGCCGCGACAATTGCTTCAAGCGCGGGCATGTCGTTCGCCAGAATCGCGGCTGAGGCGTCGCTCCATTCATCCACGTGCCAGGGATCGTCGCGGCGAATCACCTCGCACTGGGCGGCCGTCTGGAGCAGCGCGACCCAGCTGCCGAAGCCCTCGACACGCGCCACGGCCAGTTGTGCCTCGGCCTCTGTCACCTCGTGGCTGTACACTTCATCCAGCGTGCTACCGTAAAAGCGGGGCACGTAGGCGGCCAGTGCGCGACCGGCGAACTCTGATCGGATCGCGTGCCCCTGCAGCAACTCCTGCACGCTACTGCTGAGCCGAGCAGCCGGCCCGATCATGCGTCGCCACCCGGTGCCGTTCAGATGCTCATAGCGCTGACGCTCAACATCGCCAAAGTACTGCACGAGCCGAATCCAGCTGCTGAAGCCGTACTCGCGTGCGATCACGCGCTGTGCGTCACCGAGCTTCAGGTGTGCAGTCGATTCTGCGGTGACGTCGCGAATGTGCGCCTGTACACGTTGCAGCGCATCGCTGTTGCCACTGCGCAGTTGGCGAAGCAGCGCCTTGGCCGCCTTGCGCTCGTGCTCAAGGTTGGGCTTCGCCGGTAATGGGCGGAATGCGGACACAATACCTCCTTTCGTAGTGGCCCTGTCCGCGTAGCGGGCCCGAAAGAAGGAAGTGCGTGCGGGGTGCGTCGCATCAACATCGGATGGGACACTCCCTGCCCGCGGACCGGCGGCGCTCCGACAGCGCCAACAATATGTTGGCGCTGCTTCAGCGAGTCGTCAAGCGCCTTTCTTGGTTTCCTTGGCCCACGAATCGCGCAGGCTCACAATGCGATTGAACACGAGTTTCTCGGGCCTGCTGTC
Organism: Gemmatimonadaceae bacterium; assembly: GCA_041742675.1. Classification (GTDB taxonomy): domain Bacteria; phylum Gemmatimonadota; class Gemmatimonadetes; order Gemmatimonadales; family Gemmatimonadaceae; genus JAABRT01. The sequence continues at coordinate 22,065 of JBGTOG010000177.1, forward strand.
TTCCGTGTCACTCATGAAGTAGCCGGTGCGCTCGAACTGATATCGACTGCCGACCGGGTCGTGCGCTACGCTCGGCTCGACCTTCGCATTGGAAATCACCACCAATGACGCCGGGTTGAGCGCACTCAGGAAGTCTTCTCCTTCCGGCACGTCATCCGGGTCGGGCTGCGTGAACAATCGGTCATAGAGACGCACTTCGCAGTCGAGCGCGTGCTGCGCACTCACCCAGTGAATCGTGCCCTGCACTTTGCGGCCGTCTGGTGCATTGCCGCTGCGCGTTTCGGGATCGTACGTGCAATGCAGCTCTATCACGTGGCCGTCGGCATCCTTGATGACATCAGTGCACGTGATCAGATAGCCAAAGCGCAGACGCACTTCGCGACCCGGCGCCAGACGATAAAACTTCTTTGGCGGGTCTTCCATGAAGTCGTCACGATCCACCCAGAGCTCGCGCGAGAACGGCACCGCACGCGTGCCGGTCTTGGGTACATCGTGCGGAAAGTTCTGCCCCTCGAGCATGTCCACCTCGCCCTCGGGGTAATTCGTGATCACAACCTTGAGCGGATTGAGCACACACAGCACACGCGGTACTTCCATGTTGAGATCGTTGCGCACCGTGTGTTCAAACAAGGCGATCTCCACGCGCGCATCCTTGCGTGCCACGCCAATCGTCTCGCAAAACGCACGAATCGCTTCGGGGCGCACACCACGTCGGCGTAGTCCGGCAATGGTCGGCATGCGCGGATCATCCCAGCCGTTCACATGCCCGTCGTTCACCAGGCGCAACAGCTTGCGCTTGCTCAGCACCGTGTAATCGAGCTCCAACCGCGCAAACTCAATTTGCGCAGGCGGGTTGCTGTAGCCGGCCGCCTCAACCAGCCAGTCGTAGATGTCCCGACTGTCCTTGAACTCCAGCGTACACAGCGAACGCGTGATGCCTTCGATCGCATCGCTCAGTCCGTGCGCAAAATCATACAGCGGATAAATCTTCCACTCCGTGCCACGGCGGTAGTGATGCGCGTCGCGACGAATGCGCATGAGCAGCGGATCACGCATGATCATGTTTGCATGCGCCAGATCGATCTTTGCCCGCAGCACGTGCGCGCCGTCAGCAAACTCGCCGGCCTTCATGCGCCGCAGCAGATCCAGATTTTCTTCCACCGACCGATCACGATATGGACCGGGAATCCCAGGCGACGTAACCGTGCCACGATTCGTACGAATCTCCTCTTCCGTCTGCGAATCCACATACGCCTTGTCCTGCTCGACCAGTCGCTCGGCAATGGCGTACAGCTGCTCAAAGTAGTCGGACGCGTAATACCCACCGTCCCAGTCGAAGCCCAGCCAGCGGATATCACGCTTGATGGCCTCGACGTACTTTACATCCTCAGTGAGCGGATTCGTGTCATCAAAGCGCAGGTTACACGTGCCGCCAAACTCTTTCGCTATGCCAAAGTTCAGGCAGATCGACTTCGCGTGGCCCATGTGCAGAAAGCCATTGGGCTCCGGCGGGAAACGCGTAGCGGGATCGCGACCGAAGCGGCCCGTGGCGATATCGTCGGCCACGAGTTCACGGATGAAGTCGCGGCGCGGTATGGAATCGTTGGGCAGGGGATCGGACACGGGCATCGGATAGGTGCAGGAGATGAATCACAAAGCTAATCGCCGGCCAGTGCCTTCAAGAGCGGGCGTCGTGCCGTATGATGTGTTTCGCCGACGGCACCCTCTGGCAGGGCGAACCTGCACGCTGCAGGTTGTGGTATGACACCTTTCCCGTTGTCCAGACATCGGACACCAGCGCTCGCTCTGCTGCTATCCCTTGCATGCCTCGCCTGCGCTGAATCCGCAGCGGTACCAGACCCGGTCGAGCGCGACTACCTGTATCTGTGGACCGGTTCTACCGATGTCTCGGCTCCGGATTTTCTGGCCGTGCTCGATGTGACCGAAGACTCCGCGCAATACGGTACGCTTGTCACAACCCTCTCGGTGCCTGGCTTGCAAAACGGCCCGCATCACACCGAGCACGAGATGCCCGCCGATGGCCAGCTGTTCGCCAACGGCTTTGCATCGGGACAGAGCGTGATTTTTGATTTGCGCGATCCACGCGCTCCGAAAATCGCCAACACCTTCGGCGACGTGGACGGCTATTCACATCCCCACTCCTTTGTGCGTCTGCCAAACGGCAATGTGCTGGCCACGTTTCAGATGCGTCACGACGCCAATGGCATGGCACCGGGCGGAATGGTGGAGATGACACCAGGCGGCGTGCGTCTGCGCAGTGTGTCGGCCAATGTGCCGGGGATCGACCCCGGCCTGCGTGTCTACAGCGCCGGAGTCCTGCCCGCCATCGATCGCATTGTCACTACGACCACCGACATGGAGGAGGGTGATTTTGAGTCGCGAGCACTGCAACTGTGGCGACTCTCTGACCTCTCGCATCTGCGCACGATCACCCTGCCCAATGGCCCACGTAGCGATGAATCCATGTACACCGCCGAGCCGCGCGTGCTCGCCGATGGGAAACGCGCGCTGGTTTCGACATTCGCCTGCGGCCTCTATCTGATTGACAATCTCGACACCGATGCGCCCACCAGCAAACTGGTCGCATCCTTTCCGCGCAGCGACAACACGTCCTGCGCGATTCCCGTCATCGCCGGTCACTACTACCTCGTCACCGTGCCCGCATGGAACGCCGTGGTCAGCCTCGACATTCGCGATCCCGCTGCACCTCGCGAAGTGAGCCGCCTCACACTCGGCGCCGACGATGTGCCACACTGGATTGCCCTCTCACCTGATCACGGTCGCGTCGTGATCACGGGTTACGAAGCACTCAAGCATCGCGTGCTCATCGCTCGGCTGGACACCGCAACGGGCCAGCTGGCGCTCGACGAGCGGTTTCGGGAACCGGGCGCAACCGTGGCTGGATTCCGACTCGACAACAAGTCGTGGCCGCACGGAGGACAGGCGGCCGGCATCCCACACGGGGCCGTGTTCAGTCGCTGAACGCCTCGTGCCACTCGGCCACTGCTTGCGCTTCGCGAAGTTTGGCGTAGTAGTTAGACATGAAGATGCTAACAGACCTTCGACACGCGCTCTTGGCGGCGGCAGTTGGTTTGGCGCTCCCCGCCTGCGGTGACGACGGTACGAGCGGCCCATCGATCGTGCCGCTAGCGGCCGTACTGGATGGCGAAGCATTCATGGCCGATGCCGCCACGGCCGAGTTCAAACTGCTCGACGGCGGCACGCGTCTGGTGATCTCCGGCGTGCAAACCAACGGCGATCAGTCTCGGCGCTTGGGCGTGGAGATTGTCGGCTGGAACGGCGTGGGTAACTACGCGATCGACAGTGATCCGAGTCTGGGATTCATCGTCGATCAACTCCCCATCTCTTCGGGACCGCCAACGGCGCCCACCAGCGTACGATGGGAAACCAAGACCAACGATGTCGGCGAGCTGATCGTCACGGCGTTCGATGCACAGCGGCAGCGCATTTCCGGCACGTTCCGCTTTCGGGCGCAGAATGCCACTGGCAATATCATAGTTGCCGAGAACGGCAGCTTCACCGGTACGATTCAGCAGTAACTCCGGCGCTGGACTCGTTGACCGGGGGGGCGTATGTTCGGGCGCGTTCGCTTCCCTCAACCCCGCCCGCCATGCGTCCGATCCGCCTCGCTTGCGCAGTCACCGCTGCGTACCTCCTCGTGGCCGCGCCGCTCGGCGCTCAAGTCGCGCAGCATCCACTCGACGGCCTGTCGGGTCGCGAACACTGGACGATCTACGAGACGCTCGTCGCCTCTGGCCGTACCGATAGTACCACGAGCTACCTGTACGTTGGGCTGCACGAAGCCCCCAAAGCAGAAGTGCTCACGTGGACAGTCGGCCAACCATTTCGTCGCGAAGCGCTGGTGCATCTCTTTCAGGGCAACGCCGGCTACGAGGCGATTGTAGATCTCACGGCCAAGCGCGTGCTTTCGTTGACGCCGGTACCGGCGCGACAATTTATGACAAGCGGACCGGAGTTCGGACAGACCACGCGTCTCGCACTCAAGGATCCGCGTGTCATCGAGGCGCTTACCAAACGTGGTATCACTGACCGTTCGCACGTGCGATGCGGCGGCAACCACGGCTATCTGGACTCGCCCGCCGAACGCGGACAGCGACTGTTGCGCGTGCAATGCTCCGACGAGCGCGGTGTCGTGACCGGCTACGGCGGTGAGATCGAAGGGCTGCTCATTCTGATGAATCTCACCACCGACAGCATTTACAGCGTTACCGATAGCGGCGTACGCCCGAACAGCGGCCCCTATGGCGCCTACGATCGCGAAGCGATTGGCCCAACCCGCGAAACGAGCAGTCCGGTGTCGATGACACAGCCACAGGGTCCATCGTATTCGCTAAACGGACAGCAGGTACGCTGGCAGAACTGGAGCTTTCAGTTCCGTGTGGATGCGCGGCGCGGCGTCGTGTTGTCGCTGGTGAAGTACAATGACAGCGGTCGTGATCGCTCCGTGATGTATCAGGGCTCGCTGTCGGAGCTGTTTGTGCCGTACATGGACGCCGAGGACCCGTGGAACTATCAGGGCTTCTTTGATCTGGGCACATATCCATCCGCGTTTGGTGGCATTGCCAGCAGCCTGAGCCCCGGCATTGAATGTCCCGAGTACGCGACGTACTTCGATGCGGTGGTAGCGGCGCCCGATGGCAGCCCGCGCGAGCGTGTACGCGCCGCGTGTCTTTTTGAACGCTCCGCGGGTGATGTAGCATGGCGACATGGTCGCGCCAACGGCAACATCATAGAGGCACGCGCCAAGCGAGATCTGGTGCTGCGCATGTACATGACGGCTGGCAACTACGACTACCTGTTTGACTGGGTCTTTCAGCAGGATGGCACCCTGCGCATGAACGCCGGCGCCAGTGGGATGGACGCCACGAAGACGGCCACTGGCACGGCTGATGATGAGAAGTACGGCCGTCTCATTGCGCCCAATCGTGTGGGTGTCAATCACAGTCACTTCTTCTCGTTCCGCCTCGACCTTGATGTGGACGGCACAGAGAACTCGCTGCTCGTTGATCGCCTGGTGCCACAGCGGTTACCCGACGACAATCCGCGTCGCAGCCTGTGGACGGTGGAAACGAATGAAGCGCGCAACGAGCGCGACGGCATGCGGCATTCACCCATGCAGGCCCCGGAGATCTGGCGCATTGTGAACCCCGGCGTGCCGGGTCCGTTCGGCGGCTTTGCCGGTTATCAGATCGAAGGCCACAGCGCGATGACGCTGATGGCAAAGGATGATTATTTGCAGCGTCGTGCCGGATTCACTGATCACACGCTGTGGGTGACGCCCTATGAGCGCCGCGAGCTCTACGCCGCCGGTGACTATCCCACCATGAGTACCGCCGGCGACGGGCTGCCCAAATGGACCGCCACAAACCGTGGTATTGCCAAGACCGACATCGTCGCCTGGCTCACGATGGGCTTTCATCACGTGCCCCGACCCGAAGACTGGCCGCTCATGCCGGTGGCGACGCACAGCTTCGAGATTCGACCGGTCGGATTTTTTTCACGCAATCCGGCGATTGATCTTCCGGCTAAACCGGATGAATAACGTTGGCGACGTGTCGCGGTGATGGTGCTGCACACCGTTTCCCAAGGGGCATTTGTCGGCGCAGAGTTCCTGCTTGCGTTTGCGTGGTCTTGGCTGAATGTTCCTGAGTGTCGCTATGCTGTTCCCTTTACTCTGACGGAGCTACTGCATGGAGTCCACATCCGATGCAACATCGCAGGATGAGCGCCAGTGGGGCATGTTCCTGCATCTGTCGCTGCTAGCCGGTTTTGTCATTCCCTTCGGAGGACTGATTGCGCCAATCGTCATCTGGCAGATGAAGAAGGCCGAGTATGCATCGATCGATGCGCACGGCAAGATCGTACTGAACTGGATCATCTCCGGGTTCATCTACGGCACGGTCTTTCTCATCCTCAGCTTCCTGCTGATCGGCATTCCACTGCTGTTCGCGCTGGGGATCATTTCGATCGTTTACTCGATCGTTGGCGGCATCAAGGCCAATAACGGCGAGATCTGGCGCTATCCTGGGTCGTTAACGCTGATCAAGTAACGGCGCCACACATCTGTCACCGACTGTCAATACAGCCGGTTCAGGCAACACGCACAGGCGGCCAGCAACAGGGCCGCCTTTCGCGTCACTTTCGCTTCCATTATTCTGGAATCATGGAAGAACTGCACGCCGTTCGCGCGCTCGCTGCACTGGCTCAGCCCCAACGCTTGCGCATTTTCCGCGCGCTCATTGGCGCCGGACCCGCTGGCATGACACCCGGCGCCCTCTGCGAGCTGCTGGCGTCGCCGCCGTCCACACTCTCCTTCCATTTGAAGGAGCTCGCCAACGCCAACCTGGTGGCCATTGAGCGCGACGGACGACATCTCATCTACCGCCCCGGTATCACGCACATGAACGCGCTGCTGGACTATCTCACGGCCCACTGCTGCCACGACTCGACCTGCGCGCCGCTCGCCCCCGCACGCGCACTCGACTGCTAATCCTGCACCTGCCATGCCCCTGCACGTTCTGATTCTCTGCACACACAACTCGGCGCGCAGCCTGCTCGCTGAATGCATGCTCAATCACTGGGCGACACACCTCGGGAAAGACGTGCGCGCACACAGCGCCGGCAGTGCGCCGAGTGGTCGTGTGAATCCCTTCGCGCTCGAAGCACTCACCGACGCGGGCATCAGCACAGACGGTGTAGCCAGCAAAAGTTGGGACGCGTTTACGCACGCCGACGCGCCACCGCTCGCCATGGTGATCACCGTGTGTGACAGCGCGGCCTCGGAAGCGTGTCCGATGTTCATCAATCCGGGCGGCAACCGGTCGGTCAAGGTGCACTGGGGCTACCCCGATCCGTCGAACGCCGAGGGCGGCGATGACGGCAAGCGACGCGCGTTCGAGCTGACGAGACAAGCGCTCGGCTATCGCATGCTGCAACTGCTGGCCCTTCCGCTCGAACAGCTCTCGCACGACGCACTGCAGGATGCGTTGATCGCCATCGGTGAGAGCTGACGGTCTGCATGAGTCTTTTTGAAAGGTATCTGACCGTATGGGTGGGGCTCGGCATTTTGGCTGGCGTGGGACTTGGCCTGCTCGTACCAGACGTGTTTCAGCTGATTGCCCGACTTGAATACGCACACGTCAATCTGGTAGTCGCCGTGTTCATCTGGGTGATGGTGTACCCCATGATGATTCAGATCGACTGGTCGGCAATCAAGGATGTCGGTCGCAAGCCGCGTGGACTGGCGCTCACGCTGACGGTGAACTGGCTGATCAAGCCGTTTACCATGGCGGCGCTCGGTGTGCTGTTTTTTCACCACTTGTTCGCCGGATGGGTGACGCCGGAGTCGGCGAATGAATACATCGCAGGCATGATTCTGCTGGGCGTCGCACCGTGCACGGCGATGGTGTTTGTCTGGAGCCACCTGGTAAAGGGGGACGCCAACTATACGCTCGTCCAGGTCTCGGTGAACGACATCATCATGGTGTTCGCCTTTGCGCCGATTTCCGCGGTGTTGCTTGGGGTGACGGACATCGCGGTCCCGTGGCAAACGCTCGTTATTTCGACCGTGTTGTACGTGGTGCTGCCGCTGGTGGCTGGCGTGGCTACACGGCGTCGGATGTTGCGTCATTCAGTGCGGTCGGTCGAGGATTTCACGAGTCGCATCAAGCCGTGGTCGATGGTAGGACTGATCGCCACCGTAGTGCTGCTGTTTGGGTTTCAGGCGCAAACGATTGTCGATCGTCCACTGGTGATCGGCTTGATTGCGGTGCCGCTCGTGCTGCAGACGTACGGGATTTTTGCCATCGCGTGGTGTGGAGCGCGCCTGCTTCGATTGCCGCACGACATCGCCGGTCCTGCATGCCTGATCGGAACATCGAACTTCTTTGAGCTTGCGGTGGCGGTCGCGATTTCGCTCTTCGGCCTCAACTCCGGCGCGGCGCTGGCAACGGTGGTGGGGGTGTTGGTAGAGGTGCCGGTGATGCTCTCCTTGGTGTGGATGGTGAATCGCATGCGCCCGCGCGCCGCCACCGTCGCGGTGGCGTAGTCTCGGACGCGCTGGCGTTGCCTGTGACGCGCGAGCACATTGCACCTGCCGTTCCGCCAGTGTTGCACATGCCCTGCCCATCACGAGTCCATGCCTCACACCTCGTTGCGTCTCGCCGCGCTCTCCGAGTCCGTCATTCGGAACACCACGCGCACCTCCGATCAGTACGGCGCTGTGAACCTGGCGCAGGGATTCCCTGACTTCGAGCCGCCGGCCGCGCTGCTCGATGCACTGGTCGTCGCCGCGCGCGGTCCGTTTCACCAGTACGCTGTCACGTGGGGTGCACCGCGTTTTCGTGATGCGCTGGCGCGCAAGATCACGCGATGGAGCGGTGTGACCATTGACCCGAACGAACATCTCGTGGTCACGTGCGGCAGTACGGAAGCGATGATGGTCGCCATGATGACGGCCTGCAATCCCGGCGACAAGGTGATCATTTTTTCGCCGTACTACGAGAACTATTTCGCGGACACCATTCTCGCTGGCGCCGACGCCATCTGGGTGCCATTGCGGCCGCCGACGTTCGGATTTGATCCGGAGGAGCTCGAGCGTGCCTTCGCGCAGGGCGCCAAGGCGATCGTGCTGTGCAATCCCGGGAACCCCACCGGCAAGGTGTTCACGCGCGCCGAGCTCGAGCTCATTGTGGCGCTGGCCGTCAAGTACGATACGTACATCATTACCGATGAACCGTACGAGCACATGGTGTACGCGCCGCATGAGCACACGTACGTACACGCGCTGCCCGGCGCCTTTGATCGTACCATCGTGTGCAACTCGCTCTCCAAGACGTACTCCATCACGGGCTGGCGCATTGGGTACGTGCAGGGCCCGCCGGACGTGATTCGTGCGGCGCGCAAAGTGCATGACTTTCTGACCATTGGCGCGGCGGCCCCCTTGCAGGAGGCGGCGGTGACGGCGTTGGAGTTCCCGGACTCCTACTACGCGGATCTGCGCACCTTCTATACCGGCCAGCGTGACATGTTTCTGGCCCATTTGCGTCAGACCGGACTGCCTTTCACCGAACCGCAGGGCGCGTACTACGTGATGGTGGACATCGGTGAACTTGGATTCGATACCGACAGCGAGGCGTCAGACTGGTTCATCAAGACGATTGGCGTAGCCGGCGTTGCGGGATCGAGTTTCTTCCGTGAACCAGTGCAAAACTATTTGCGATTTCACTTCGCCAAGACAGCGGACACGCTGAACGCGGCTGGTGAACGCCTGTTGCGGGTGCGCGACGGGCGATGAACTGAACGTCGCGCGACGGTGCGATTCGACGCGCCGACGCGGCGTTGCTACAGGCAGTTGCTGAACGCGCTTTTGAGTCGCATCACCGCTTCCACCTGCTGTGTGGACGCTGCCATGCGATTGGCGGTGCGCAGAGCACTGCACGTCTTCACCTCGTCACCGACGATCGCATACGGGAGCACCAGCTTCTCGTACACCCAGAACTTGTCGGTATCCGATTGATAGCGCGTGAGCAACGATTCCAGTTTGGGAATCTCAGCGCGCGCGACTGTCTCCTGCTCCGCCTCCGACGCGGCGAACAGTCGTGCCTTGATCGCGTTGAACTCACGTTCAAGCGCAGCGTGTGCCGCATCAGGCTCTGCGGCGGCTGTCGGCACGGCGTTGCCCGACGCGGGGCGCTCGGCACCAGTGGGCGATGACGAAGCGGGCGCCGTGCTCTGACTGCCG
>JBGTOG010000183.1:0-1856 GCA_041742675.1 Gemmatimonadaceae bacterium
CACCACGACGGTGCCCGCCGCCTGCCCCACCGCATAGTCGAAGTAGCGCAGCATGTATGCGAAACTCAGCATGCCACCGGTGTACACGGCGCCAAAGAGCGTAATACCTACCGCACCTGCAGGCCGCTCCGACGGTGCGCGCACAAACAGCGCCACAGCGATCGTGAACAACGCAACAAGTATCAGCGCCGCAAATGGCACGCGTACAAGGCGCAGTTGTTGTGCATGCACCACCAGCGGAATCACCGCGGCGAGCACGATGCCGTACGGCGCAATGGGTGTGGAGCCACCGGCACGGGCGATGCGGTAGAACTCCCACGCCGCCACGGCCGACAATGCACTCACCAACGTGGCCAGCGCCGCGTCACCGTACCAGATAATGAGAATGGCAACCGGAGCGCCAATCAGCGCGACGATGACACGTCGCGCAAGTTCACTCATGCGGTGCGTGCGCCGCGCGCATCAAGCCCCGCACCGTCACTTCGCAACCTTCCCGAAACGACGGTCGCGCCGCTGAAAATCAATCACCGCTTCATACAGCGATTCGCGATTGAAGTCGGGCCAGTACACACTCGAGATATAAAGCTCCGCGTACGCCACCTGCCACAACATGAAGTTGGACAAACGCTGTTCACCAGACGTGCGAATAAGCAGATCGGGATCAGGGCATGACTGTGTATACAGTCGCGCGCGAATGACCTCTTCATCCACCTGCTCCGGACGCAGCACGCCCGCGTGCACATCGTGCGCGATCTGCTGCATCGCACGCACCAGCTCTGCGCGGCCACCGTACGAGATGAACAGATTGAGTCCGAGTGTGGTGCACTCGGCGGTTTCCGCAATCGCGCGTTCAACGGCGGTACGTGCGGCGGTGTTCAAGCGCGAGAGGTCACCATGCACACGAACGCGCACACCCTGCTCGCGCAGTTCACGCAGTTCGGAGTTGACGTACTCCTCGAGCAGCGACATGAGCGCCGAGATTTCCGGCTGCGGACGCTGCCAGTTCTCCTGCGAAAACGCGAACAGTGACAACCACTCCACCCCCGATGCAATCGACGCCTCAACGACATCGCGAACCGCCTTCATGCCGGCGCGATGCCCGAACGGTCTGGGCATCATGCGCTCACGCGCCCATCGCCCGTTGCCATCCATGATGATGGCAATGTGGCGTGGCACCGGCGCCTGCTGCACCTGCTGCAGCAGCTTGTCCGTCGCATGCGCTGTAGCAACGGCATCGCCCGCACCGCGCGTCGGTGACGCCTCGGTGCCTGGAATCGCGGCGTGACTCACAGCCGGTGTGGGTGACATGGGCGGTAGGTGGTCCGAGTTGATGGACTCAGACTTCCATCACCTCGGCTTCCTTGGCCTTCACGGCCGCTTCGATGTTCGCAATGAACTCGTCGTGCACCTTCTGCAGATCCTTTTCGCCGTGCTTCTTGTCGTCTTCTGATACACCGTCAAGCTTCTTGAGCTTGTCGCGGCCATCGGTGCGCGCGTGACGCACGGCGATGCGCCCTTCTTCCGCCAGCTTATGCAGCACCTTCACGAGCTCCTTGCGGCGCTCTTCTGTCATGGACGGCAGCGGCACACGAATCGTACCGCCCTGATTCGACGGCTCGAGCCCGAGATCGCTGTCGCGAATCGCTTTCTCAATCACCTTGGCCTGCCCTTTGTCAAACGGCATGACCATGAGAATGCGCGGCTCCGGCGCCGAAACACTGGCCACCTGATTGAGCTGCATCATGGACCCGTACACTTCCACACGCACGGTGTCGAGCATGTTGGGCGACGCCTTGCCCGAGCGAATGCCGGAGAAGTCGCGCTTGGCCGCGTCAACAGCTTTTTCCATGCTGGTG
>JBGTOG010000197.1:0-11833 GCA_041742675.1 Gemmatimonadaceae bacterium
TCGCTGGCGGCGGTCTTTGGTGCCGAGGTTCACGAGGTCGAAGGGCGTACGCTCCATGAGCTGTTGCCGCCGCCGCAGTCCGCAACGTTCATGGAGCGACTGGCGACAGTGTACAGCTCGCGCGAGCCGCTGACGGTTCGGGATGAGCTCGATCTTGGCGACAACCTCCGCACGTACAACAGCGTGCTGTTTCCGCTCTTCGACGCAGATGGTGAGGTGACGTCGGTTGGCAGCGTGGCCCAGGACATCACAGATCAGGTGCGTGCGGAGCTCGATCGTGGACGGCTCGAGGCGCAATTGCTCCAGTCACAAAAGCTGGAAGCGATTGGCCGTCTCGCCGGCGGAGTGGCGCACGACTTCAACAACATGCTCGGCGTGATACTCGGCTACACCGAGATGATGCTGGCGTCACCGGAGACTCCGGATGAGTTTGACAACGATCTCGAACAGGTCGCGGCAGCAGCCAGACACTCCGCGGAACTGACGAAGCAACTGCTGGCATTTGCGCGACAGCAGACGATTGCGCCCGAGGTACTCGACTTGAACGCTACCGTGGCGGCAATGCTGAAGATGCTGCGGCGCCTGATCGGTGAAGACACGGAACTTGTCTGGTCACCCGCTGAGGACCTGTGGCCCGTGCACATGGATCCCGTGCAGATCGATCAGATCCTGGCCAATCTGGTCGTCAATGCGCGCGACGCAATCAGCGCATCCGGGCGCATTACGATTTCGACGTCGCGAATTGAGATTGACGAAGAGTACTGCAGTGTGCACGCAGATTTTGTGCCTGGCGAGTATGCGCTGCTTTCCGTGACGGACAATGGTCGAGGAATGGACCGCGCCACGCTCGACCGCATCTTCGAGCCATTCTACACGACGAAGCCGCAGGGCAAAGGCACGGGCCTCGGACTGCCGATGGTCTACGGCATCGTGCGGCAGAACAACGGCTTTGTGCATGCCTATAGTGAGCCGGGACATGGCACGACCATGCGCATTTATCTCCCGAGGTATTATCTCGGGAGTGCAGACACGCGCAAGGCGCCCCTTCAGGCGCACACCGTGCCAACAGGCAGCGAAACAGTGTTGATCGTCGAGGATGAACAGGCACTGCTGGCGCTCGTTACTCGACTGCTGGAGCGGCTCGGTTACGTCGTGCTTGCGGCAGCGACACCAGGCGAAGCGCGCCGGATTGCCGCCGAGCATGAGGGCAGCATCGATCTGCTCATCAGCGATGTCATTATGCCGGAAATGAATGGCCTGGAGCTTCGGCGCCACCTGCTTGCACTTCGGCCGCATATGAGGTCCGTGTTCATGTCCGGCTATACGGCAGACATCATCGCCAATCACGGTGTGCTGGACGAAGCGACCCAGTTTCTGGCGAAGCCGTTCACGCTGTCGGAGATCGCGGCGAAGGTGCGTTCGGCGCTGGGGACGACGTGATCACCGGGCAGCAATCGAGACAAAACGCTTCGTTCGGCGAAGGACGTCGAGCTCAGCGTCTAGCGATCGTCGGCTCGCCGCACGTTGATGGCTTCGCCGTCGCTCCAGCGATGGGGTATTGTCAAGGGAACGAGGACACAGACACGAGGTAGGACGAGAAGCCGCTCGTCGATTAGCGCTTCTCTCGCTTAACCGTGCGTGCTTCGCTTTGCACATCACGCACATTTGGCTCCCAAGGTAGCCACACATGACCGGCTCAAGCCTGTTCGTCATCGGTTCGTCCGCCGGCGGCCTCGATGCGCTCACGCGCTTGGTCGCGCAACTACCGGCAGATTTTGCAGCGCCGATTTTTGTGGTTAATCACATGGCGGCCGACGCGAACACTGAGGTACTGGTTCGGTCACTGAGTCAGAGCGGCCCGCTGCCGTGCTCGGTGGCCATGGATGAGGCGGCGTTCCTCGGCGGACACATCTATGTAGCGCCGGCCGATCATCACTTGTTGGTGGTGAAGGGACGCGTGCGCGTAACGAAGGGCGCGCGCGAAAATCGATCGCGCCCCGGCATCGACCCGCTGTTTCGCTCGGCGGCGGTGGCATATCGCAGCAAGGTGGTTGGCGTTGTGCTCACCGGCTACCTCGATGATGGCACCGCGGGATTGGAGGCGATCCATCGATGTGGCGGTGTGTGCGTGGTGCAGGATCCGGCCGATGCCGCGTTTCCCGACATGCCGCAGAACGCGCTCAATCGGGTCCAGGTGGACCACATCGTCTCGCTTGAACAGATGGGTGCGTTGTTTGCCACGCTGGTCTTGCGACGTCCCAACAAGGACGTGGCGGTGCCCAAGGACATCGCCATTGAAGCGAAGATTGCCGAACGGGTGTTGAGCGATCTGGCCGCTGTGAACACGGTGGGAGACCAGGTTCCGTTTAACTGTCCCGACTGCGGCGGCCCGCTGTGGCAAGTCGCGAAAGGCAACGTGTTGCGATACCGCTGTCATACCGGCCATTCGTTCACCAGCGCGGTATTGGAGGCAGAGCAGAAGGCGCACATCGAAGAGACGCTGTGGACCGCGCTGCGCATGTTCGAGGAGCGCCGCAATCTGCTCATGACCATGAGCGATCCCGCGAGCCGCGGATACTCTCCGTCCGCGTTGGAGCGGGCAACGGACTCGGACGTCCACATCAAGCGCATCCGGGCCATGCTCACGTCGAGCGCTGACACGGCACCTGAAGTGCCGTCGTCATAAGCAAGATTCGAGACTGTCCGGAAGCGCCGCAGCGATGCAAGTTCCATGGCATGCGTCCATCGATTCAGGCGACTCGCGAGTCCCACGCGCCAACACCCCACAGCGATCGCCAACGAACACGCCTCGTGTACACACTGCTCGGTGCGCTGCTCGCTATTGCCGCGATGCAAGGGCGCAATGAATGGTGGTGGCCGATCAACGCGTGGCCGGTGTACGCCAATCTTTCCAGCGGGCAATGGGCGCCGGTCGCTGTGGCCTATGAGCTGGATGTCATGACGGGAGACGGCGCAAGCATCACGCTCCGCGCCCGCGACCTGGTAGATTACGGACGCCATGAACTCAGTGCGCACACGGTTGCGTTGGCCGTCCATCGCGACGCGAGCGCTGTGCGCGCACAGGCGCGATCCCATCTTCTGCAACTGCTGCGACTGCGGTTTGACCTGATGAACGTGCATGCGGTTGTCGTGCGCCAGCGCATCTGGCCGGTCGATCCGCGACAGGTTCCGCCCGTGCAGCGTCATGCTCCGCTGCACGACCTTCACGTAGCGCACTTTGATGCAGCTGGCGCGGATCTGCCGCCTGTGACAGCTCGCCACACGCATCCGCAGCCGCATGCTGTCCAGCTGAACGCTGCCCACCATGCCCGATAGAGGTCCGTCGCTCGCCGCCGTTCGGCAGCTGGGACTGTACCGCATCGTCTTCGCGCTTGGATATCTCTGGTGGCTAGCGCTCGATGACGGACGCGTGCTGGCCAACGTACCACTTCGAGACACGCAGCCTACGATTGCGCTCCTCCAACTCCTGCCGTTGTCGCCCTCGGAGATGTGGTTCCAGTATCTCGACGCGGCGCTGATATTCGCGTTGCTGCTGTTGGCCCTCGGGTCACGCGTGATGGTTGTGACCGTTGTGATCCTCGTTCTGGGCGTGCTCCGTGAAGCCTATGCCACCACGCCAGTCGTGCAAAACGGGAACATCGTACATGTCGCGTTCATCCCGCTGCTTGCATTGCTGACCGGCGCGTGGGGCGCCGCCTTCAGTGTCGATCGCGCAAGGAAAACAGCGGTTCACACGTCGCCTCATGAACAGCAATCACTCGCCAATCGGTCAGCGCTGATGCGTCGCAGTCTGCTGATCCTCGTGAGTTCACTATTCGTGTTCTCTGCTGTATGGAAGGTGACTGGTGGAGGAGTATGGCTCAGCAACCCTGATCTGCTGTCCACACTTATGATCGACCGCAGTGCGCTCTCCACGGCCACCGGCGGTTGGGCGAACCCATTGGTGCCGTGGCTCGTTGACTACCCGTGGATCGGTACGTGGATGCAACGCGGTGTGCTGCTCTTTGAGGGAACGTTCTGGCTGGTCCTGCTGGGTCGCTATTGGCGACGCTTTTTCCTCGCGCTTGCGTTGGTGTTTCACAGTGTCAATGAGCTCTGGCTCATGATTGATTTTTCGCCCATTCTGCTGTTCTACGCGCTGTTTGTCCCGTGGGAAACACTGTTGCGGACGTGTCGTGCGTGGTGGCAGAGACTGCGTGCACGGACGCGAGCGGCGAACCTGACGTCCGCAACACACGCAATGCGGCGCCTACGCGATATTGATTCACGCCACCACCGCATCCTGCACGCGAGCGCGTGGGTGATCGCGACGACCATCGCAGTCTTCTGGCACGCCGGTGCTCGTGCGCTCTTCACACTCGGCGGTGTGCTCACCGAACACCGCATGTGGATGCTCGTCACCACACTGGCAGTGCTCGTGCTAATTCACACGATCGCACGCGTCGTGATGCGCGCGTTCACCAGCTTGCCGCGCCGCGCCGCTGCTACTGCTTCTTGAAGCGCAGCTCACGGTCGATATCCAACGCCAGCGTACCTGCCGCTTCGGCTCGCACAATGAGCGACGACGGCATGGCCACGACATCAAGCAACCGGCCCGTGAACAACTGCGCTGAGAGGGCCACGCCATCGGCGAGTTCGCGGTTGATTGCGCCTTCCACTTTCACGCGCAGGCTATCAAGCCGGCTACCAAGCGGCAACACCGCTGATCCTCGCAGCTGTGCGAGCACCGCATCAGTGCGCAGAAAACTCAACCCGTGCACCAATGCCTCGCCCGTGGCCACGTCGAAGTCGAGGTCGGGTACGGTGAGTTCCTCGCGCTCCACATCGAGCTGGGGCGTCCCCACCAGCCAGCCTTCGCCTCGCAGCGCGCCATCAAAGCGCACGCCGAGCGCAACGCGCCCGTCGCCAACGGGCACGAGCCGTACATCCACAATGCGCACGCGTCGGCGCCACCGCCGAAACGAGCGATTCACCAGTTGCTCCTGCAGCTTCGCTGTGAGTACATCATATCCAATGCTGGCCTCAAGCAGCACGCGTGCACTGTCACCAACTTCCAGGAGCGTAGGCAGCAGCGGCGGGAGCGGTGTGTGCGTGCGCTCCGGCTCCGCACCGGAGATGATGACCGGCTGCGCATACAGTCGCACATCAAGCACCACGGCCGAGTCGTTGACGTTCATGCCGCCCAGGCGCACTTCTCCAGGACGCAGCAACAGGTAAAGACTGTCCGCTACGCGGAACGGGCGATTCATCTCGTTGTACCATCGCTCAAGCCGATCCTTCACCTGCCACTCCGAAAGGCGGCGGTCAATCTTCGGCAACTCCTTCTGCAGCAGGCCCCGCACCGCGTTGGCCACACGATCGGTGACATCAATGCTGAAGGCCGTGACGCGACACGCATCGCGTTCCGTTTCCGTAAGCGGACGCAACGTCGTCAGCCGCGTGCGTGTCTTGAGCGTCCACTCCGGCGTGAGACTCAGCGTGCTCTGCAGTCGCGCGCGCAGCCGTGGCTGTTCGTCGTCCACGCCGCACGATGCGCCGACTTCGGGGAGCAGCGGCGCGTTGTACCACCCTTTGCCGGCGTAGCTGACGGTGGTGCCAAGCGTCAACAAGCCATCGTCCAGCGCTACGTCGAAGCGGCTGCGTGACGCAGCGTAGGCGAAGTGCTGCCGCGAGTTGCCGGGATTGCGAACGCGCTTGTTGATGTCGCCAAACTTGCTCGGTACGGCGCGCTCCAGTGCTTGCAGCGTCGGGACCAAACTGATGCTGATGGGCGCGTCAACAACCGATGGAGCCAACGGGGCGATTGCTGGCGGCAGGAAGTCGCCGGCGGCGTGCGGCGGCGGCGCGTCGATCGTGACCGGCTGTGCGCAGGCGGACGCAAGCAACACACAGGTCAGGACCGCCACAGAGCGCCAGGGGGTGTGCATGGTGGAAGCTATCGCTGTGGCCGCCTGGTTTGGAAGCGGGCGCGACCGATGCAGCTTCACGGTGCACGGACATTAACTTGTCGGCATGCACATTGATCTCTCAGGGCGCGTGGCGGTCATCACCGGCGGCGCAAATGGCATTGGCAAGGCAACCGCGCGACGTCTTGCCGACAGCGGGGCACACGTGGCGATCTGGGATCGTCAGCACGCGTCGGCAGCGGCCGTGGCGGACGCACTGGTGGCAGACGGATGTACCGCTCGCGCCTTCACCGTCGATGTGACCGATCGCACCAGCGTGCACGAAGCCGCACAGCACACCGCCGACGCATTGGGTGGCATCGACTTCCTGATCAACAACGCCGGCATCACGCGTGATGCGCAACTGGTGCGCATCAAGGACGGGGTGGTGAACGGTGGCATGTCGGACGCAGACTTTGACGCGGTGATCGACGTCAACCTGAAAGGGGTGTTCACCTGCACACAGGCGGTTGTCCCGTACCTGCTGGCGCGCGGTGGCGGCGTGATCGTGAACGCGACATCCGTGGTAGCACGTGCCGGCAACTTTGGACAAACAAACTACGTGGCATCCAAAGCCGGGGTGATTGGCATGACCCAGGTGTGGGCGCGCGAACTCGGTAAACGAGGCATTCGCGTGAACGCCATTGCGCCGGGTTTCATCGCCACCGACATGACCAGTGCGATGCCGTCCTCAGTGCTCGAACACATGGCTGCGCGAACGCCCATGGGCGCACTCGGCACGCCCGAAGATGTAGCCTCCGCTTACTGCTTTCTTGTGTCCGATGCCGCGCGGTTCATCAACGGTGCCGTGCTTGCGGTGGACGGCGGATTGGTGATCGGGACCTGAATCGCGCTCCGCTGCGGTGCGCTGCGCGCCGATCGGATACACGCTGCCGCGCCCGCGTGCAACTACCCGGCCCGAGGCGCCGCCACACGAGTCGGGGCCGGACGACTGCGCACGGTGCCATCGCCAAGCGCGCCACCACCACGGGCGTCTGAGTTTTCTCCCCAACACCACGCGGCTCCATCGCCGTCCAGCGCGCAGGTGTGATAGTCACCACCGGCGATCGCGACAAACCGCTGGGTGCCCGCCACGCGAACGGGTGCACTTTGGGAGACGCTGCTGTTGTCTCCGAGACCACCGTTGTAGTTCGAACCCCAGCACCACGCCTGTCCCTCGAGGTCCAGTCCGCACACGCGATGCCGGCCAGCGGCGAGCGCCTTGAACCGAATAGCACCGGCGACCGGTGAGGGCACGAAAGTATTGGGGCGGGGCGGGGTGCCCTGTCCGAGCTGACCCTCGAATGCAATGCCCCAGCACCACGCGACGCCGTCGCTTTCCACCGCGCAGGACACGCTCTCTCCAGCGGTAATCGACGTGAACCGGTGCTCGCCGAGCACCTCCACGGGCTCATTACGGTCGGCGACCGTGCCGTCACCCAACGCGCCGCCATCGCCCCAGCACCAGGCCGCGCCGCGTACGGTCAGCCCACACGCGTGTCCTCGGCCAGCGGCCAAGGCAGTAAACTGGTGTCCACCGAGCACCGGCGTCGGCTCGGCGATTGGTACGCGATCAAAGCGCCCGTCCCCACGCTCCCCGTGACGATCAGCACCCCAACAAAAGGCACGGTCGGCCGAGTCCGTGACGCAGGTAAAGCCCGCGCCAAGCGCCATCTGCCGCACGCCTCGCAGTGCCACGGTCCCAGGGCGCGCCCGGACACGCGCGAGTGTATCGCCGAGCGCGAACTCGGCGTTGTCGCCCCAACAGTGCAGCGCGGCCAGCGAATCGACGGCGCAAGCGTGCGTTTCACCCGCTGCGACGCGTACGAGCGGTACGGAGTGTTGCAGTTGCGTGGGTACGTAGCGGTCCAGCGTATCACCGATACCGAGTTGCCCGCGACGATTTGTGCCCCAGCACCAGGCTTGTGCGGCATCATCCACGCCGCAGGTGAATTGCCGACCGGCACCAATGCTCACAAAACGCGGCGCCTCCGCAGTTGACGCGGCGCCTCGGCCGACGGCGGGGGTGCTCATCTCATCGGGCGCTGCGCCACCGCAGGCGATGAGAAGCGCAGACAAGAGCACCGCGGTCGCCTGTCGCGTGTGCCGACTGCTGGCTGACTGGAGAACGGAAGTTGAAAAGTGCATACGGGAAGCAAACACCCAGCGAACGCAAAAGGAGCCCTCCGGATGAAACGAGGTTGTTGCAGCCGTCGCCCTTACTCGGTCCGACGTGGCGCGGGGGATGTCATTCGCTGGCGGATTCTGGCGGCCCGCACGCCGGCCGCGTTCCCGCGCGTGGACCAACGACGCGGGGACGGAAGCACCGAGGCAAGCCGCGCTGACTCATCGGGCGTCAACGCACTGGCGGGCTTGGAAAAGTGATGCTGTGCCGCGGCCTCAATGCCGAACACGCCGTCACCCCACTCGGCAAGATTGAGATACAGGTCAAGAATCCTGTCCTTGGGGACAACGACTTCGAGCCAGAGCGTCACGTACGCTTCCGCGCCCTTGCGCACCCACGACCGCCCTTCCCACAGGAAGATGTTCTTGACCACCTGCTGCGAAATTGTAGAGGCACCGCGCATGGGCCGACCATCGCGGCTTCTGTCGATCGCGTTCTGGATTTCCTTGAAATCGAAACCGTCATGCAGGTAGAAGCGATCGTCTTCGGCGGCAAGCACGGCGCGTCGCAGCGACGGTGCGATGTCTTCACGGTCGACCACCGTGCGTTTCGGATACGCCGGCGTCTGGTCGGCGCGCCAGCGTTGCCAGGTACGCGTGAGCATCATGGCAGTGGTGGGTGGCTGCACCACGCGTAGCAGCAGCGTTGCGGGCAGCGGCAGCAGCAACAGCAGCACACACAGCTGCACGAGTCGGCGCACCAGTCGCGACACGCGTCCACGGCGTTGGGCACTCGTCATTCAAGGCTCCCGCAAATGGTCGGGCGTATTTTGTGGTTGCCGTTTCCAACGTCGATGATGCCAGAAATACTGTCCCGGCGTGCGGCGCACATCGGCCTCCAGCTGTCGCGTAAATGCGGCAACGACGGCATCAACGTCGGCTTCTCGCGAGCCCGTTGTCTGCACGGGCACGCTTTCAAACGCAATGCGATACGTGCCGTCCGGCTTTCGTACACAGCACGCAAAAAGCACGGGCGTTCCAAGCCGGAGCGCGAACACCCCCGGACCACGTGGCGTGCGTGCGGGCCGACCAAAAAACGGGACGTACGTTGACGCGAGGCCAATGCCGTCCTGATCACAAAGAAACGCGATCAGTTTTCCTTCGCCCAATGCGCGCGGCACACGGCGAACGGCGACGGCGTCATGAATCACTTCGACACCAACCGATGCGCGTGTCGCGCGCAGATAGCGATCGAACAGTGGATTGGCCATGCGCCGCGTAATCGCGCCGACGGGAATACCGCGCGCGGCGAAATACGCGCCGCCGAGTTCCCAATTGCCGAGGTGTCCTGTGGCGAGAATAACGCCTTTGCCCTGCGCCAACGCCGACTCGAGCAGGTCCCAGCCCACGGTTTCCGTCACCATGTTGATGATCCGTTCAGGCGACGTGCCGGCCAGGACAGCCGTTTCGATAGACGTGCGTCCGAGACTCTCGTACGCTGCGATCGCGGTCTGCGAAATTTGACGCGGCGAAAAGTCAGGAAACGCCGACGCGATGTGCCGCCGTACCACACTGCGTCGAATGCCGACCGGCCAGTACGCAAAGCGGCCGAGCCACGCGCCGACCTGACTTGCGGCCCGCCAGCCGAGCACACGCAGCACGGTGACCGCTCCGCGAATGGCGAGATATTCGAGCCAGTGAGAAAACGTCACGTTCGCGGCGAGCACGGGAGCCGCTGTCGGTGATGTGGAAGACGGAGAGTCGAGGGAATGCGGCATACGGGGAGTGTCAGGGAACGCGCAGCGCAGGGCACACGTGTCCGGTAAAACAGACGGCGCCGCTCCCTGAGGAACGGCGCCGTCGGTGTACACGAACTCACTCGGGCGTGACCACGCCCGATGAACTCAGTTGGACAGGCTGATCAGTACGCGACGGTTGGTGGCGCGACCGTTGTCCGTGTTGTTCGGCGCGAGCGGGTCGCCTTCGCCAGCCGTGCGGCTGTTGATGCGCGACGCGGCCACACCCTTCGACACGAGATAGTCACGCACCTGGTCGGCACGCTGCTGACCGAGTGTAATGTTGTACGATTCGCTGCCGATCGCGTCGGTATTACCCGTGACCTGGATGGTGCGAGACATGTTCACCGACTCCAGCAACGATGCGGCGATCACATCGAGCACCTTCGCGGCTTCAGCCGTGATGGCGTCCTGATTGAATGCAAACTGTACCGCGCCAATCACGATCGGACGACCCGGCACGTCGACACGAACGGTGTCAATGCGCGTGGTCATAACGGTGTCGCGCTGCACGACGATCGTGGTGTCGTACTGAATCAGCGGACGACGCGCGCTCGTGAACAGCGAGATGCTCATACCGGCCTGCGCGCTGAGATTCATGTGGCTCTCACGCGGCGTGGGCTTGGTATCGAGATCCTCGCTCACAAAGTGACCGAGGCCTTCGAGACGGAAGGACCACATGTCATTGATGGCGAAACGCAGGCCGACGAGGCCCGAGGGACCACCACCACGCGGCGCCACCTGGCGCTGACGACCGTACGCGTCGTACGCATAGCCGCCGCCGATGAGCAACTTGAGATTGTTGTTGATCGGCGCGTTATACAGTAGGCGATAGTTCCACAACGCGTGCGACACGCGGTTCAACGAATCAAACGCCGCGATGCCGATAGGCGCGCGATTCACGTCGGCATCGGCATACGACAGTTCCATCTCGAGCAACAAGTTGCGCAAGATGTACACGCCGCCGCGGCCACCGCCGCCGAACGCCGCATCAAGCTCCTGCGACTCACCAAACTTGGTGAATCGGCCGAAGCCGCCGATCTCCACCGCGCCCTGCCGCTGCGCTTCGAGCGAAGCCGGCAGACCGAGGGCAAGCACAGTGCCCAGCGCGAACATAGCAGTAGTACGCATATTCCTCCCGTGAGTGTAACGAACCGACGGCGCGAACCGCCAAATAGCCTGCAGGATGACAACACGTCCAGAACCAACAATTGCCCGGCGCGCAGGCATCCGCTGACCCGGCGTACACCGGTTCCCGAATGGAACCCGGCGTGAAACGCCCGCGCGGTTGCCACGCATCAACTTACGCATCAAATCCCAGAGGGCAACCGTTGACGGGTCACGAACTTGGACAAACTTCCGGATTCCGTTCCCCGACGCACCGTCACGATCCACGCGATACTGCATCTCCCAAGGACAAGATGACCGATGTTCTGACGATCCACCAGCCCCGACTGAAACAAGTCGGCCCAGGCCTCCGGGTCGAGATTGAATAGAAGAGCTCGGCGTGATGGTCAACGTGTCGCCCTGCTGGGGCTGATCGCCAACGCTGCACTCTCGGCGATCAAGCTTGTCGCGGGCGTGGCTGGCAACTCGTTCGCGCTGGTTGCGGACGCGATCGAGAGCGCGGCGGATGTGGTCGCGTCGCTCGTGGTGCTGGGGGGGCTGCGACTGGCCGCCCGGGACGCCAACGACGAGTATCCGTTCGGGTACGGCCGGGCCGAGCCGTTGGCGGCGGCGACGGTGGCACTCATCCTGCTCGGCGCTGCTGTTGGCATTGCCTGGGCCGCTGTTCAGGAGATTCGCACGCCGCACGAGGCGCCCGCACCCTTTACTCTGGTGGTGCTGGTTGGCGTCGTGCTCGTCAAACAGTGGCTGTTTCGGCGACAGCGTGCGGCCGGACTGGCAAGCGGGTCGCCGGCCGTGCAGGCCGATGCCTGGCACCAT
>JBGTOG010000225.1:0-18427 GCA_041742675.1 Gemmatimonadaceae bacterium
GCCGCTACGGCGACGCACGCGGCGAACGCGGCGAACGCCAGGCAGCCGGCCACGCGGTGGACGGGAAAAGACAGGATCATGGCGGGGGGTGAAGGGGGAATGGCGGGGTTTGGGCGCCAACTGCGCTCTGTCACAGGATAGGTATTGTGCGCCTCAGATGCTGCACACACGCTTGCAGCGCCGCCGATCCATCGTAGTTTCGATGGGGAGGCGATCGATGCGTGACCTCACTGTGAGTACGCGGTGGGTGAGCCCGTCGCTGGAAGCGATTTTTCCGAATTTTGCCCCTTCCGTTCGTTCCTCCCTTCAGGAGTTTGCCATGACCATCGCCCGTGAACGCGCCACGTCGCTTCGACGTCGAGCTGCGTGGTCTCTCACTGCACTTGCCATTGGCGCCGGTACGGTCGCCTTTGCGCCTGCCGCTCGCGCGCTGTTCGTTCCAGGCGTCATGTACGAGTTTACGATGGAGAGCGCCGAGTCCGACCAGAGCTTCGCGACCGCTGGCAAAACGATGACCAAGTCGGTTGGCAAGGTGCAGATCGCCGGCGACAGGGCGCGAATCGATTTTGCCGAAGTGAAGGGGCCGTCTCCCACTATGGGCAAGGACGGCTACATGCTCATTCATGACGGCGGCAATACGCTGTACATGGTGAACAGTAAAGAGAAGCAGTACATGAAAATGGACGCCAAGGCGCTGGGGTCGATGTTCTCCTCGCTGACCAGCATGACCGGCGGCCTGATGAAGATCGACGTCAAAGATGCGTCGATGTCGGTGAAGCAGCTTGGGGCCGGCGAGTCACTGCTCGGCTACTCGACCGAAAAGTGGCAGATCGAGCAGGCGTACACGATGTCGATCAAGACGTTCGGTTTTGGCACCACCACCAAGAATCAGAGCACCACCACGTTGTGGGTGGCGCCGACGCTCAAGGCCTCCGAACTCATGAATCCGTTCCTCGATATGGGTCGCAACCTGGCGTCCATGTTTGAGGGCAACAAGGAGTGGGAGCAGGTCGTCACCGGTCCCACCAGGGAACTGCCTCAGGCAGCGGCGCTCAAGATGCACTCCACGCAGACCACCACCGATGACAAGGGCAAGGCGCAGTATTCGCTGAGCACGATGGAAGTCACGAAGTGGACCAAGGGTGACGTGCCGGCGGCCGCGCTAGAACTTCCGGCTGGCTACAAGGCGGTGGAGATGCCGAACATCGCCGCGCTCAGCGACTCGATGAAGGCGGCCGGCATGGACACGCTGGATCTCAAGGCCGCCATGAAGCAGGCGGGTTACAGCGACGAGGACATTGCTGAAGCGCTCAAGCAGGCCGCGCTCGATGGCGCGAAGGACCAGGCGAAGCAGGAAGCGCGCAAGGCCGGTCAGGATGCCGTCAAGGCTGGTGTTCGCGGCATCTTCCGCCGCCGTCCGCCGATGTGATCTGCTGCGACTTGACGGTCCGCAGAGCTGGCATGTGAAACTCGGCGGTGCTCCAGTCATGGAGCGCCGCCGTGTTTCTTTACTCATCGAAGCTTACCTCACAACGACTGCGCGGCATTCAGAACGCCGCGAGCTCCGTGTACGCGTCGCGAAACGTACTGATCTGTGGAAGAATCGCGTCCTCAAGACTTGGCGCATAGCCCACGAACGTATCGGTGCTGGCCACGCGCTTGACGGGGGCATCAAGCCACGAAAAGCAGTCGTCAGCAATGCGCGCCGCGATCTCGGCGCCGTAGCCCCAGGAAATGCTGTCCTCATACGCCACGATCACTCGACTGGTCTTGCGCACGCTGTTGTAGACCGTCTCCTGGTCCCACGGCGACAATGTGCGCAGATCAATGACCTCAACCGACGGTCCACCTTCATCGGCGATCTGATTGGCGGCTACGAGCGCACGCTGCACCGTCGCGCCGTACGTGACCACGGTGATGTCGGTGCCTTCTCGCACAATGCGCGCCTTGCCGAACGGAATCATGAAGTTCGGTCCGGGATACGCACCCTTGTTGTACGTCTGACGGTACAGATGTTTGTGTTCGAGAAAAATCACCGGGTCGTCGCAACGAATCGCGGTGCGCAGCAAGCCGTTGGCATCGAGCGCCGAACTCGGGCACACCACCCGAAGACCTGGGCAGTGCGTGAACAACGACGCGCCCGTCTGCGAGTGATAGACGGCGCCGCGGATGTAGCCGCCGTAGGTGGTGCGTACGACCATCGGCGCACTGAACGCATTGTTTGAGCGCCAGCGCATGGTGGCCAACTCGTCGCGCAACTGCATGTACGCGGGCCAGATGTAGTCAAAGAACTGAATTTCAACGACCGGCTTGAAGCCGCGGTGCGCCAATCCGATCGCGCGACCCACGATGTTCGCTTCCGCCAGCGGCGTATTGAACACGCGTGTGCCGCCAAACTTCGTTTGCAAACCATGGGTGGCCTTGAAGACACCGCCCTTGCCCTTGACCTTGCCGAGGTACTGTTCGCGCGAGACATCGGCGACGTCTTCACCGAAGACCAGTATCCGGTCGTCACGCTGCATTTCATCGCGCATGCAGGCGTTGAGCAGATCCACCATGGTGGTCGGATCCCCTGCAAACTGAGGATCGTCCTCCGTATCAAACGGCTCGCTGGTGGGATCCACGTCTGGCGAATACACGCCAAAGTAAATCGAATCGGCGGACGGCTGCTCCTGCGAGAGCGCGTCGTCTGTGGCCGCCAGGACTTCTTCGTCCACCGCGGTGCGAATTGCTTCCAGCTGTTCTTCACTCGCGTGACCGTTCGCGATCAGCCACTCGGGGAACCGCGCGATGGGATCGCGTTCCGCATCGGCGGCGCGCTCTTCGTCGGGACGATACAGCACTTCGTCATCGGAGAGCGAGTGCGAATACGGGCGAATGACCTTGGCGTGCACGAGCGCTGGCCCTTTGCGTTCGCGCGCGTAGGCGATGGCACGCGCCATCGTTTCGTACGACGCGATCAGGTCGCAGCCATCCACTTCCTGGATGTAGAGATCAGGAAACCCGGTGACAAGCTTGCTGATGGACCCGCCGGCGGTGCCCACTTCCACCGGCACGGAAATAGCGTAGCCGTTGTCTTCCACGAGATACACCACGGGCAGCTTGAGATTGCTCGCGGTGTTCAGCGATTCCCAGAACTCGCCTTCGCTGGTGGTGCCGTCTCCGGTGGTCACGAGCACGACCTCATCACTCGCGAAGCCATCGGTAATGTCGAGCTTCTGCGCACGCTGCGTGGCTTCGGCAGCGCCGACGGCTTGCAGGAATTGTGTGCCGGTGGGCGAGGAAACGGACACAATATTGAGATCCTTGTGTCCCCAGTGGCTGGGCATTTGCCGACCGCCGGAGTTCGGATCAGCCGCGGCGCCAACGGCCGAGTACAGCATCTCGGCGCCGGTCATGCCGAGCATAAGGCACAGGGCGCGGTCGCGGTAATAGAGATAAAACCAGTCGTGCGCGGGCTTGAGCAGGAGGCCAGCGGCCGCCAGAATGGCCTCGTGTCCAGCGCCGGAAATCTGAAAGAAGATTTTATTCTGTCGTTTGAGCTGAATTTCCTTATCGTCGAGCCGTCGCGAGAGATACATCACGCGATAGGCGTGCAGCAGCTGTTCGCGGGAGAGCGGCGCGGCACCACCACTGGCGGTCCCCGTTGAAGGGGCCGCCTTGCGGGCGCGAGTCGGTCGTGCGGAGGTAGCCATGGATTCCAGTCCCGTTCAGGTTCAGGGGCAACCTCGTAAAGTAGTTTGGAGGTGACGCGCTGGGCCAGTCATGCCAGAACTGTCAACGGTGCTTGACACTGAGTGGTTTGCTGTGGATGCTGCCTGTGAGAGATTGTCACGAGGCCGCGCGCGCTGATGCGTGCAGGCGCACTTCCTCCGATTCCCCGTCCGACCGCCCGCATGCATGCTCCCACTCATTCCAGCAGTCTGACGTCCGGCCAGCACTGCATTTTCTGTGACTTGATTCGCGGCGCGGCCGAGGTGTCGATCTGTTTCGAAGACAGCACGGTTATCGCGTTCATGGACATTCAGCCGGTGAATCAGGGGCATGTGCTGGTGGTGCCGCGCGAGCACTATGAGGTGTTGCGCGACATTCCTGGTGCGGTGGGACGTCACATGTACGAAGTGGCCACACGGCTGATTCCCGTGGTGCAACATGTGGCCGGTGCTGAAGACATGAACATTGTGGTGAACTCCGGTGCGGCGGCCGGACAGAATGTGTTTCACTATCACATTCACCTCATCCCGCGCAAACCGGATGACGGTTTCGATATTCCGTTGCCGTTTCCCGGTTCGGAGATGCCGAACCGACATCTGCTCGACGCCATGGCGGCACAGATCGGGGCCGCGCTTCGCAACTCCGGCAGCGGAGCGACCGCGCGTTCGTGACGGGTGCCCGCGTTCGTGACGCGACTGTGCCGTCTTGACCATTGCGGTGTAGTGATCGTATTGTAGCGTAGACGTCGTTGCAGTCCCTTGCTCTCGCCAAGTCAGGAGGACAATGCATTCCGAGCGTTTCGCAGGATCTCGATTGCGCCATGTCATTACGCGCGCACAGGTCGCCGTCGATGAGCGTCAGCTCGACGGCCTCCACAACCCCCGACACCATCAGCATCGCCCCGCGATGAGGCCCACTGCCTCCCGCGGGGCGTCGCTGTTGTGGAGGTCATGAGATGCCCCGCCGACAGGCATCCATCAGTCGCACAGCACGCGCCGCTGGGTCACGAGGCGCACGACCGTCTCGGCGCGGCGCCGTACAGGCGCGCAAGAGCGGAACGCCGCGCAAACGCGGCAGCAGCGCCGCGCGGCCGATGCTGCTCGCCATGAAGCGCGCCATGCGCAAGGTGGCGCTGCGCGATTGCAGCCAACGCTGTGTGTACTGCGCATCACCCCTTGAGGCACACACGGCAACCCTCGATCACGTGATGCCGCTCGCGCGTGGTGGCTCGCATGACCCGGAAAACGTCGTGGCCGCGTGTGGACCCTGCAATCGACTCAAAGGCGAGCTGTTGCCACAAGAGTTTTTTGCGCGCTATCCGTGGGCTGGCCAACATTTCATTCAGTACGCACGCTCCGTGCATCGCGCCCTCAAGCGTGTCGCGCGACGTGCTGTGAGTCTGGCCTGCGCCAGTGCGCTGCCAGAGGGGCGCGGAGGGAGGGAACGACTGGCGGCTTAAGCGCTCGCGACCGCCAGCGTTTGTGACGCGCGGTGCGTTAATTCAGAATGCTCAATACTCGCATCTGGAACCGCAAACTGCACCGCTGGGGTGCGATCGTGGTGGCCGTACCTTTCCTGATTGTGATCGCAACAGGGCTCCTGCTGCAGGTGAAAAAGCAGGTGGCGTGGGTGCAACCCCCAGAGCAGAAGGGCACACCTGGAGCGCCGACGGTCAATCTGGCGATGCTGCTGGAGACGGCGCGTTCGGTGCCGCAGGCGCAGATTCGCGAGTGGTCGGACATCGACCGGATCGACGTGCGCCCGCGCAAGGGACTGATCAAGGTGATCGGTTTCTCGCGGTGGGAGATTCAAGTAGACGCCGCATCCGGTGCGGTGTTGCAGACGGCGTATCGGCGCTCTGACCTGATGGAGACTTTGCACGACGGTTCGTGGTTCCACGACGCCGCCAAGCTTTGGATTTTTCTTCCGTCCGGCGTAATTGTGTTTGTACTCTGGATCACGGGAATTTATCTCTTCCTGCTGCCAATCCGCGCGCGCCGCGCCAAGGCGCGTGGCGAATCGCTGAACACGTCGCGCGTTGTTCTGCAGCACGAACGCTGATGCGTGCGAGTTCAGGATCGCCGCTTCGAGTCGAGATCAAAAATACCGACAACGGAAAACCGCCAACCGACAACCCCCCACGGTGTTCGGGATCTCCACGGCCGCCGGGAGCTCGTAGCGGCCGACAAACCGATTACTGACACACCGTCAACCGAAGACGGGTTCAGGCCGTCTATCTGGGGGGGTGTTGTTGCAGCGGGGCGGCGTGGTCGGTTGCCGGTTGTCGGTTGCACGCCGCTACGCACCACGGACGTTGTCGCGGCGATCCACAACGGCGTTCGGAGTTGTCGGTTTTCTGTGGTCGGTGGTCGGTCTTTAGCGGACGAGAGCCGCGATCAAAATTTCCGACGACCGACCACCGCCCACCGACAACTCCCCACGGTGTTCGGGATCTTCACGCCCTGCCGGGAGGCCGTAGCGGCCGACAAACCGACCACCGCTAACGCCGCAACCGTCAACCGAAAACCGCCGACTGCTCCTCCGTCCGCTCTTTCAGCACCGCGACTTCTTTCGCGACCCGCTGTCGCTCCACCCGCGCCGACAGTCGCCACCAAACCACGGGCAAACAGAGCAGCATGTGCAGCCCGACCGTATACACGCGCCACCACACCACAATCGCGCCGGCGTCGATTCCAAGATTCCCCGCCGCGCCTCCGATCAAACCGAGATCAACGATGCCGGCACCGCCCGGTGTGGGCATCGCGATTTGCCCGTACAGCATGGCGAATGATGCCATCGCCAGCACATCGCTGTCGGGCGCTCCGGCGACGTTGATCGCGAGCATGGGCAGCAGCGCGAGGCGTGTGGCCACGTCGACGACGGTGAGCGGCACCGTCAACAGCGCCGTCGACACACCCATACGTCGTGTCAGCGCGACACCCTCGCGGAACGACCGACCCACCATGCGCGACTTCCCCGGTGCTGCGCGGCGCACGATCAGCACCAGCAGCCAGCCGAGCACAAAGACGCCGCCAACCGTCTGCACCATGCGTCCGGCGGTGGCCGTCGCCGTCTTGAGCAGGGCAAGCCATTCGTGTCCCGCCGACAGCGCCAGCGCGGCGCCGATGACGGCGTACACCGGATAGAGCAAGACCGACTCGACCAACAGCGTCGGCACGGATAGCTGCGGTGGCGTGCGAATGCGCTGAAAAAACGCGACCTGCGCCGGGATGCCACCGAAGCGCATCGGCGTGAGCGCGGCCGCTGTGTCGCCGGCGAGATTGGCCGCGGCGATGTCGCTGAACGCGATTCGCTGGCCGAGCCCCGCGAAGATCACCTGCGTTCGCCACGTGCGCACGACAAGATTGATCAGCGTCAGCGCGAGGCATGTCGCGTGAATCAGGACGAACGTGATCACGCGATCACTACGGATTTAACCAACGATTGATGGATGGCGAGCAGAGAGCACGCATGCGATGAGGAACGCGTGATTAGAGAGAGCGGCGACGTTTGCACCGTACCGGATTGCGACATGGTGTCATGCGCGCCGCCTTCGCGCCAGTGGGGGCCAGATCTGTCAGGTGCGGAGCTGTGCATCGGATGCGGTGCCGGTGGCGCAATCGAGGATGTTGGGCGAGCTTTCACCATGTTCTCTGCTCTGTCCTTGATCCGCTTTCGCACACGCAGCGTTCGTCCGCGCATGTGGCGCTGTTCCATGAGTCGACTGGCGATGTACGCC
Source organism: Gemmatimonadaceae bacterium (assembly GCA_041742675.1). Taxonomy (GTDB): domain Bacteria; phylum Gemmatimonadota; class Gemmatimonadetes; order Gemmatimonadales; family Gemmatimonadaceae; genus JAABRT01. Next base: position 7,454 of record JBGTOG010000225.1, read on the forward strand.
GCGGCTCTGCTCACGGCTGCATTGGCCGCAACGCCTTCGCTCGACGCACAGCCTGCGGGCGGCCCGCCCGCCCTTGTGCTCATCGTGCGGCACGCGGAAAAGGCCGACAACAGCAATGACCCCGTGCTGAGTGCAGCCGGCTCGGCGAGAGCGCTCGCCCTCGCGGAAGCGCTCGGGGATGCCACTGTGGACCACGTGATCGTCACGCATCGTCAGCGCACGTTGCTGACGGCGGCTCCACTGGTTGCCCAACGGAATCTGACTCCCCAAACAATACCATTCACAGCCGATATGGAGGCGCACATTGCCGAGATCGCGGCGGCCGTGCGCGCGCGCAGCGGCGAGGTAGTGTTGGTTGTTGGTCACAGCAACACGGTGCCCGCGATTGTGCACGCATTGGGCGGCCCCAGGATGCCGGACCTGTGCGACGCGCGTTATGCGGCGCTGTTCGCTGTGGTGCCCGGCCTGCCGGGCGCGCCTGCACGTGTCGTCGTGTCGCGCTTTGGCGCGGACGATCCACCGGGCGCCGACAGTTGCGCCGGTATGATTGCGCGCTGAGTCGTGTCGGGAGGCGAGACCAAATCCGGGTTGGTCCATTCAATCACCGCCGCCCAGCCCAGCGATTCCGGATCGTTGTGCAGATAGTTCTCCGCCACGCCGAGCACGTGAAAATCTTCGCGTAGCTGGAAGCTCAGCGTCGGATCACTCATGGTCCCGGCAGCAATGCGCTGTACGTACTCGACGGCCGTCATGCGGTGCGCCACGCGGTGATAACCGCGCAACCGCGCGCCGGCGCGAATGCGCAACAGCTTCAGGCCCTGGGCCAACTCGCGTCGCGCCGCGTACAGCGCCTTGCCAATGCCAAGTCCACGGCGCCCGGGTGAAACCATGACTTCGGCGCCATACAACGTACGCCCGTGCTCAGGGTCGTGATTGTCGAACGTTCCACGACTCGTAAAATCACGCCATGACGAGTCGAAATCGTAGTCATCCCAGAATACGATCAAGCTCGCCGCCATGCCCACCACGGTGTCGGTTTCCCGTTCAATGGCCACAAGCTGTCCGTCGGGGAACTGTTCCAGGTGCGACGCCAACTGGGTCACGGTCCACGGCTGGCTGCCCGGATACGTGGCTTCAGTAAGCGCGATGACGCCCGGAAAATCTTCAGGCGTCGTCGTGCGCACGATCACGCGACTGCGTGACGTCACAGCACCACCAGTTGCGGGTTGGCCACCAGATCGGAGGTGCGCTCGCTGTCGAGCAACGGCAACACGGTGCCCTCTTCGCGACTGCGACGAATGGTGTCGAGGTTGAGATCGCCAATCACCATCATCTCCTGATTGACATTGCCCTCGGCGAGAATACCATCGCGGGCAAAGGGGAAATCACTGGGCGTGAGAATCGAGGCGAGTCCGTAGTTGAGCGACACGGCCGGCACCTGCGGGAGTGAGCCCACCGTACCCGCGTTAATCACGTACATCTGATTCTCAATCGCGCGTGCATGCGCGCAATACCGGACGCGCCAGAAGCCCTGGCGGTCGTCGGTGCAGCTGGGCACGCACAATATGTCTGCGCCCGCGCGCGCTGCGGCACGTGCCATCTCCGGGAACTCCACATCGTAGCAGATCGCCACCGCGAACTTGCCGAATGGTGCTTCAAACACGCGCAAGTGTGAATCGGGGGACACATGCCACTCATCACGTTCGAAACGCGTCATGTGCAGCTTGCCCTGCAGTCCGCGCGAACCGTTCGGGCTGAGCACATAGCAGTGATTGCGCACGATGTCCGGATCCTTGATGTCACGCTCCGGCACCGTGCCTGCCACGACATACAGGCCGTAACGCTGCGCGCACTCGGACATGAAATCGATGACGGCTGGCGCCTGATCGGCCAACGTGCGGATCTGATCGCGAATCGGGCGTCGAATGTCGCCGAGTGTGAGCAGCTGGACCGAGAAGTACTCGGGAAATACGACCAGCTGACAGCGATAGTCTCGGGCGGTTTGCAACAACGCATCCACCTGATCGCGAAACTGCTCGAAGGTGGTGACGGGACGAATCAGATACTGCAACGCGGCGACGCGCAGTCTCTCCATGCGGAACCTCCGGTGGAGTGAGAAGCGGTCTGGACCGCAAGAAAAATTTTGAGGGACTATCGAATATACACACGATGACATGCTCGGGTTGCGCCGGGCGTGTGGCCACCGCTGCAGAATTGGATCACAGTAGGTCGTTTGACCGGCGCGCCACGAACTCGGCGGGCGCACACTGCATTCTGCGCCTTGGAAGGTTATCGGGCGGGTTTTTCACTGCGTCGTCGTACGCCTCCAATCTTCGCATTGCTCAGGGAGTCTTCCAGTGTTCTCTTCATCAGCAGCGGTCGTTCGCCGTCGGGTATTGGCGATTGCCACATTGATCGCGTTTGCCGCGTGCGGCGGAAGCGATAGCGGCGGTACGCCCACCGATCCACAGGGCAACTTTTCGTTTGCCATCGCGCCCACAACACTCAGTCTTCAGCAGGGGCAGAGCGGCACCGTGACGGCGTCCCTCACTCGCACGGGCGGCTTTACCGGCGCTGTGACTGGTTCTGTGCAAGGTCTTCCGAATGGCGTGATTCTGACGCCGCTAAACATCGCCAGCGGTTCAAACTCAGCTGACATCACGGTAAATGTTGGCGCCACGGTCGCTCCCGGCAGCTATCCGATTGCTGTCAGTGGACAGGCGAGCGGCATTGCGCCCAAGACGGTCACGCTCACGCTAACCGTCACGGCCGCGCCTCAGGCGGACTACACCGCGGCTCTGAACCCAGCCGCGCTGACCGTCACGCCAGGTGCGCAGGGCAATAGCGCAATTGCAATCACGCGCAGCGGTGGCTTTGCCGGCGGGCTCTCGTTCGCGCTGCAAGGCAATCCGCCCACTGGCATGATTGTGACATTGCCCGCGACGCCCGTGGCCGGAAACGAGGCCACGGTCACTGTCGCGGTGGGAGCGCAGGTCGCCGCGGGTAGTTACCCGCTCACCATCAACGTGACAGGCACCGGAGTGCCGGCGCGCACGCTCACACTCACGGTCACCGTGCCGAGTCTCGGAAGCTTCACGGTGGCGTCGAGCCCTGCTTCAGTGGCGATCACGCAGGGTCAGACGACGCAAACCACCATCACCATTTCGCGTACCGCACCGCATGTGGCGCCAGTGCAACTCGCGGTGAACGGGTTGCCCAACGGCGTGACTGCCGTAGTGAATCCCAATCCCGTGACGAACAACTCGGCCACCATCACCTTCACCGCTACGGCGGGCGCGAATGTAGGCACCGTAGACGCGAACATCACGGGAACGGGTGGCGGTGTGACGTCCGCGCCACTCACGGTGCCGATTACGGTGAACGCGTCCGGCGGCGGTGGTGCCGGCAACGTGACCTACAACTTCTGCGCCGACACGGGAATCCCGGTATTTGTGGCGTACCGCGATGGTGATGGTGCGTGGCAACGTGCAACGGTCGGTACCAACAACAGCTACACGTTTAGTCTCGCCAGTGGGCGCGGCGGTGTGGCGTACGTGACGACGCAGTCAGGGGCCTCGGCGCTCGAGGTGGTCTACGGAACGGTCGTCGAGCTGAATGCGTACGGCAGTGACGAATGCGATGGCACCGCTGACACCGGACGCAACTTCACCGGCACGGTGACCGGTGTTGATGCGACGCATGCGGTGACCGTGGTTGCCGGCGGCGCGACCACGTTCGTCATCCCGGGTTTCTCCACCGCGTTTTCACTCCAGAACGTGTCGTCCGGCCCGTTCGATCTGCTGGCCGCACGGTTCAGCATCGATAGCGGTCCGGCGAAGTTTCTGATGCGTCGCGATCTCAATCCGCCCAACAACAGCGCACTCGCACCCATCGACTTCGCCGGACCGGAGGCCTTTGATCCCGTGCAGCGCACGCTCACGATCAACAATGCACTCGGTCAGGATCTGTCGTTGCTTGGCCTGTACGTGCTGCGAGGCGGGTCGGGTGGCGCGCCCTACTTCGCCGATCTTGAACCGTCGACTGCGACACAGCGCTCGTGGTTTGGAGTGCCCAACGACAAGCGCGCCGCAGGTGACTTCCACGTGCTGTTTGTGGGGGCGGCAACGGGCGAAGCGCAGACGAACCAGCGCAACGTGTCCGCGGTTTTTCGCGAAGCGACGAACAAAACGCTGACGCTTCCCGCGGTTCTGAACGCGCCGACGGTGACCACGCTGGCGCCCAGCGCTGGCAATGGTCGCATTCGTGTCGTGTACGGTTTGCAAGCGGACTACAGCAGCGTCTGGTCAGCGTTCTACCTGCAAGGCAGCCGAAGCGTGAACATCACCGCGGCGACCGGGCAGGCGAGCAATGGTAGCGTCACGTTGGACGTGCCGGACCTTTCAACTGTGACGGGCTGGAACACCGCGTGGGGATTGGCGCCTGGCGCGCAAACGGAGTGGACCTTTACCGCCAGCGGATGGACGGTTGGTGCGCTGGGTTTGCCCGTGCTGCAGGACGGCGCGATTCAGCGTTCGGCGGAGGCGAACGGGGTCATCACGCCGTAGCCACTGTGCCGACGCAGTGCCGCGCGCGTGAGAAGCGCGCGGCACCGGGCCCGGAGTTTGGGTGTACTTTGCGATCGGGGGGCTGCGTCCATACGACGTGGCTCCCCGATCGATGCGTATTCCTTCCAGCCCCGCCGCATGCATCACCTGAATCGCGTCACCTTCGCCATGCGCCCGATGTCCGGTGTGCGTGCAGCGATGCTAGGGTGTGGCGTCGTCCTCACAATGGTGTTGTCCTCGGCGACCCTTGGCGCGCAGACGCTGCCCACCGCGCCTGGTGATTCCGTGACGCGTTGGGCGGTGGATCCCGCCAATGCCGGCGGTGCCGGTATGGTGGTGCTGCTCGATGCGCTTGATGCACATGTCGAGCCCGATGGTACCGGACGGCGTACGATGCGCAGTGTAGTACAGGTGCTGCAGCAGAGCGCAGTAAACGGCGCGGCGGAACGACGCTTTTCGTGGCAGCCCAGCAGGCAGGACATGCAACTCGACTGGGTGCGCGTGCTGCGCCCGGATGGCACGGTGCTGAGCAACGTACCGAGCACCGACCAAACCGGCGACGCCACGGCGTCCATGCAGAATCCGATCTACGTGGATAGTCGGACCCGACGCATTTCGCTGGGCGGCGTGGCGCCGAACACGATTGTCGATGTGCAGTACACGATTGTAGACAGCGCACCGTGGCGTCCTGGCGATTTCTACATCGGCTGGCGCTTCACGCCGCCCTCTCCGCTGCGCGTGTCCCAGCTGCGCGTGTCGGTGCCACTCGCGTTCCGACCAGCGATTCGCGAGCAGAACCTCACGTTCAGTCGCACGGAAACAGAACAGGACGGACGTCGCATCTACGAGTGGCGCGCGATGCAACCACAAGTCGTGCGACCAGCGCCGTTTGCGCCCGACTCCGATGGCGTGCGCATGAGCGTGACTGTGGCGGCGCCGCAACCGTGGGATTCTGTCACGCACTGGTACCATGGGCTCACGCGTGATCGCTACACAGCAGACGCGGTGCTCATCGCGCAGTTGGACAGCGTGGCGCGGGGTGCTGCGACGCGTGACGATTCGCTGCGTGCCCTGCACAAGTGGATCGCGCAGGACATTCGGTATGTGTCGGTGTCCCTTGGCCTGGGTGGATATCAGCCGCGGACACCCGCCGAGGTGATGCGCACTGGCTACGGCGATTGCAAGGACAAGACATCGTTGTTTATCGCGGCGGCGCGTCATTGGGGCATCGATGCACGACCGGTGCTGCTGCACCTCAGTGGCGTGCGCGATCCGCGTCCGGTGGCGATTGCGCGTTTTAATCATGTCATTGCGGCCATTGCTGACGCAGCCGGCCGATACACGTACACTGACCTGACCGCGGCGACGATTCCCTACGCACAGCTGCCTGTCTCCTATCGCGGCACATTTGGTGTCGTTGTGCGACCGAACGGACTCGCCGATACAATTCGTTTTCCCTCGCGCGATGCAGATTCCACCGGCTCGCGGCTACGGCTGACTGGCACCCTGTCGCCGGAGGGCCGCATGGATCTGATTGTCGATGACGCGCCGCTCGGCGATCTCGCGTGGGCCTTGCGCAACGCGTTTGCCTCGCCGCTTGATTCCACACGCCGCGCAACTGGTCTGCGCACGCTGGCTGCCACCTACCTACCCGAATCGACAGGCGACTCGCTACAGGCATTCGATGGGCGTGACTTTGCGCAAACACCACGCGTACGTGTTGTGCTACTGAACGGCCGCGGTGCGCGGGCTGCCGGTCCGGTGTGGTTGTTGCATTTGCCCGGTCCCTTCCGACAGCTCGCCGGTGGCACGGCCAACTCCGCTCGTGAAATCGACGCGCAGGCGCGACGTGTATTGCCCGTGGATTCGCGAATGATTGTCGGACCGCGCACCATGGAGGCGGAGTATCGTGTCACTCTCCCTGCGGGTTGGGAGGCGCAGCTGCCACCGCCGACTGTCGCCACAAGTTTTTTTGCGCGCTATGAAAGCTCGTATCGTCAGGAGGGACGCGAGCTGATCATGAAGCGCGTGCTGCGTGGTACTGATGCCGGTGTGCATGCGCCGGAGCGCATCGTGGAGGTGAGTGCCTGGATGCGCGCGGTGTCCGCTGACGACCTGGAGTTCATCACGCTTACGCCCGCCGGTCAGTAGTCCACGGGTCGCAGGTATGACTCGCCGATCGCCGTGTTGCTGAGCAGCGCCACTGACGGCCCGCGCCGCTTCCAGTGTGTGCTTTCCAGTCGCTGCCGCACCAAGCGCACATCTGCTGTTCGGAAACCACGTGCAATCAGCGCGTCCGACGACCACCCACTCAGCATCCAGTGCAGCAGTTCATCGGCTTTCGCGTAGCTGATGCCGAGATCGGATTCGTCTGTTTGCCCTTTGATCAGATCGGCGGTTGGCGGTTTGTCCACGATGACATCGGGCACGCCCAGATACCGGGCTAACTGCTGCACCTGCGTCTTGTACAAATCGCCCAGCGGATTTACGGGTGGTGCATCGTCACCGTGCCACGTGTAGTAGCCGAACAACCGCTCCGTCTTGTTGCCGGTACCGAGCGGCAGTGCACGCAGCTTCGCTGACAAGTCAAAGAGCGCGATCATGCGCAACCGTGACATGACGTTGCCACGACGAGTTGGGTCTGCCTCCGGCTCGTTCGTGAGATAGCCGTCGACGGCCGCCGAGATATCGATCGTGCGCGCATTGACGCCGAGTGCGTCGATGACCAGCTGGGCGTGATCGAGCGAATCGCTGCTCGAGGCACGATAGGGGAGCCGAATCGCGTGCACATTCTCGGGGCCCAAGGCGCGCGCCGCAAGGAATGTTGTCACCGCCGAGTCAATGCCGCCGGAGAGTCCAACCACGGCGCTGGAGAATCCGCGTCGCGCGAACTCGTCACGCAAAAAACCGGTCAGCCAGTGCATGGTCATCTCGCAGTCGAGATCCAGCGACGGCGGCCCGCCGTGCTCCCGCAGCATCACACGCGTCACGGGAATGTCGTCGGCGCCGTTGGCGGTGTCGGATGTCGTGTCGGCAATGGCGGGCGTACCGCGTGGCGTGGCAGTCAGATCTGCCGGTATCGCAAACTCACCGGTGTGAAAGCCGCGCGCGTCGTGTACCAGATCGGCCGCCGCTGGTTCGGCGCCATCGTAGTCGAGCGATGCCGGTTCTTTGGCGCGTACAACGCGCAGTTGCTCGAGCACATGTGGCAAGGCCACACGCAGGTCCGCGAGCAATGGCGCATCGGTACGCGTGCGCACCAGGTCATCAAGATCAACGGTGGTGAGCAGCAGATGCTCGTCCCAGAACGGCGCACTGGCACGCACGTCACCAGCCGGCCCCACGATCATGGAGCGGCCGAAAAATCGCTTGCCGCCCTCGGTACCCACGAGATTGCAGTAGCTGGTGAAAACACCCTGCTCATCGGCGATATCACGCATGAGCCGCTCCCAGCGCGCACTGCTGGCCGGTCCGGGGGCGCCGTCATCGCGCGCGTTCGGTCCGCGCGCCGGAGCGGCGCTCAACACGAACACAACCTGTGCGTCATCCAGCGCGGCGATGGTGCCGGAGAGTGAATGCCAGGCGTCTTCGCAGATCAGAATGGCCGCCCGTCCCCATGCCGTTTCGAATGCGCGCAGCGACGTGCCGCGCTCCACGAAGCGCTCCTCATCGAACAAGCCGTAGGTTGGCAGATAGTTCTTGCGATGCACATGGCGCACGATCGGCGGACCGTCAGTTGCACCGATCGTGATGTACGCGGCGCTGTTGTACAGCGTGTCGCGCCAGCGTTCATAAAAGCCCACGATGACATCCACGGTGAGCGGGACGCGTCGCTGGGCGGCGCAGGCGAGCCGATAGGCGTCATCCAGATCGTTGGCGAGGGCACCGGCAGCGCAGGCCAGTTCACGCACGCCGCCTTCCACGAAATAGCCGGAGATGGCCGTCTCCGGAAACTGGATGACCTGCGGCGTGGGTTCCGACTGCATCGCCTGAGCGCAGAGCTGGCCGAGGCGGGCAATGTTGGCAACAGGGTCGCGCTTGCGCGGGGCGAACTGACAGACCGCGAGGGTCAATGGGCGAATCGATTCAGCAGACATACCGGAAGCTGACGTGGCCGACGCCGCCGATCAACTCGCCGGGCATGGGGTATTTTGCAACCATGTCGAAATCGACCTGCTCGGTTGGCCGTCGATCGGTCAAAATTCTGAGGCTGGTGGGGCTGTGCGCGGTGCTCAGTGCGGTGTCTGGCACCGCCGGGGGCGTGCTGCTGGCGCAGGGCGCTGCGGAGGCGTCCGCCAGCGATCCGTGGCGCATCATTGACCCGCCACAGGCCACACTGGTGCTGGCCAGGGATGGATCCTTGCTCGGCGAGATCGGCGCAGAGCGACGGTTCTCCGTGCCGCTGGCTTCACTGCCGCGTTACGTAGGGCAGGCGTTCGTGGCGGTGGAAGACAAACGCTTCTACCAGCACGACGGTGTAGACCTCGTGGGCGTGGCGGCCGCGATCAAGGACGCGGCCATGAGTGGTGACGTGCGCGGCGCCAGTACCATCACGCAGCTGCTGGTGGGGAACATGCATCCCGAGATCATTGACCGTCGGGACCGTTCGATCTCGCGCAAGCTGCGCGAGCAGCAAGCGGCGCGCGATATGGAGAAGCGCTACTCGAAGGCGCAGATTCTCGAAGCGTTTCTGAACCAGATTCCATTTGGCCGCGGATGGCATGGCGTCGAACTCGCAGCGCGTCACTACTTTGGCAAGCCAGCCGCCGAGCTGACAGTGGCAGAGGCCGCGTCGCTCGCGGCGATGCCCAAGAGTCCGGTGCAGTATGATCCCGTGCGGTATCCGGCGCGCAATCGCGAGCGTCGCAATCTGGTGCTCGCACTGATGCGCGATCAGGGGTACATCACCGCCGCGCAGGCGACCGCTGCGCAGCGCGAGCCGGTGGTGACGGCAGCCAATCTTGGACTGGTTCCGGCGCCGTGGGTGGTGGATGTGGTGCGGGTGCAGGCGGAGCGCGCTGGCGTCCCCGTGCAGCAAGGCGGCTTTCGCATTCACACAACGATCGATGCGGTGGCGCAGCGCGCAGCCCACGCGGCGCTCGCGATAGGCATCGCCGACGTCGAGTCACGACCCGGCTGGCGTCACGGCCCGTGCCGTCCGAGCGGCGGCACGAGCCAGTGCTTGCAGGGTACCGTCATTGCGCTTGATCCGTACTCGGGGGACGTGCGGGCGCTGGTTGGTGGACGCGACTACGCCACGTCGTCATTCAATCGCGCCGTGGACGCGAATCGTCAGCCTGGCAGCACGTTCAAACCGTTCGTGTATGCGGCCGCGCTCTCACAAGGCATTACGGCGAACAGCCTGGTAGGCGACACCGCACTGAGTATCCGGTTGCCCGAGGGCCGCACCTACTCGCCGGCCAATGCCGACGGCAGCTTCCTGGGCGAGATGACCATGCGCGAAGCGTTCGCGCGCTCGCGGAATCCAGTGGCGGTGGAACTGGCACAACGCGTGAGCATTGACAGCGTGGCGCTGATCGCCGAGCGCGCCGGCCTTCGCGCGCCCATTGCCCGCTATCCCTCCAGCGCACTCGGCGCGAGCGTGGTGCAACCGCTCGACTTTGTGGCGGCCTACGCCATGTTCGCGAACGGTGGGGCCGCAGTGTCTCCGCGGTTTATTGAGCGCATCGATGATCGCACATCCCGTGTCGTGCAGATCACACGAGGCGCCGCTCCTGCTGCGGCGATCGATCCACGCGTGGCGTTTATTGTGCGCGACATGCTGCGCGACGCGGTAGAGCGTGGCACGGGCACCGCAGCGCGTCGTGCGGTCCCTGGTGCGATTCCACTGGCCGGCAAGACGGGCACGAGCAACGACAATGCCGACGTGTGGTTTGTGGGCATGACACCCTCGCTCGTGGCCGGTGCGTGGCTTGGCTTTGATACGCCGCGCACCATCACGCCGGGCGCCGCTGGTGGTACGCTTGCCGCGCCAATCGTCGGGCAGCTGTTGGCCGCCGTGCCACAGGACCGAAGCCTGAGCAGCTGGGAAGCGCCGCCGGGAGTGGTCACGGTATCGCTGGATCGCGTGACTGGCCGCGAATCGGATGCCCTCACGCCTTCCGATCGCCGCTACAGCGAGTGGTTTCTCGACGGCACCGAACCCGGCGCCGCGCGCAGCTGGCCGTGGACCCTGTTCCGGCTTGGGCCGATTGGCCACTAACTGCTTGCCGCTACGGACCGCCGAGGTTGAGGCGGCGTACGTCAACAGCGCTTTCGGTGATCGGTGGTCGGTTTTCGGGTTGTCAGTTTGTCGGCCGCTACGAGCTCCCGACTGGACGTAGAGATCCCGGACACTGTGGGGGGTTGTCGGTTCGTCGGTTTTCGGTCGTCGGTAATTCTGATCGCG
>JBGTOG010000244.1:0-7788 GCA_041742675.1 Gemmatimonadaceae bacterium
AACTTTCGACGCATTCGCGGCAAGGCACACTTGCCCTTGCTGCAGGCCGCGTTGCAGCAACATGTTGGACAGACCATCACCGCGGCATAAGCCGTCTCACACCGGCACCGCCCGAAATTCAACTAAATGCGGGACACACCCGTCAACCCACTCCGCGCGCCTTACAGTTTCGGCGGCAACAACGTCTGCCGAAGCTGCTCCAGCAGCGAAGGCGGCGACCCCGCATCACCATGCTCCAGCGCATCCAGTAACTGCTCAAGTCGCAACTGCGTACGCGCAACCGCCGAGCGAAATGAATTCTTGATGCCGCGCCAGATCATGGTGCTGATGCCGGCCTGAATGCCAAGCCCAACACCGATCATCGCCACAAACGGCAGCACCGACACGTCAGCAGGCGTGACCGCGCCAAGCACAGCCAGCGGAGTAATCCACGCGGCGGCGAGCACACCGTTCACCACGCCAAGCACCACCGCGCCATCACGCTGCGACTTGCGGTGCAATCGCAGATCAGCATCAAGTCGCACGAGCGAGCGCGCGCCGTCCACATCCGTCACCACCGCACTCACTTCATCGGCGCGCGTAAGGTCGGCCGTGCGCCCACTCAACCCACGCGAGATCGACGCAAACGCATTGCGCTTTTTCTCCCACGACATGCGCGTACCAAAGCGACGTTTCACCACAAACTGTTCTTCACGCTGCATCCAGCGATCGAGTGCGGCCAGCACTTTTTCGGGCGAACCGGGAACGGGACGCTGAGCGCCAGCGTGTGCATCACCAAGCGCAAGCGCTATGCGTCCCGGCTCCTCGGGCAGCATTGGTGACCGACCGCGCTCCTCAGCGATCGCAAGGCGTAGATGATTTGGGTCAATGCCCACCTCTCGGCCAATATCCAGCAGCCGCGCTTCACTGATCACTTCCGGCGAATCGGACGTCTGCGTTTGCAGTTCCGTGGCGCGGGCGAGGACCCGCTCAAGCGCCGCACGAGGCAGCAGGCTCTCGGCTTCGCGCTGACTGGCGCTCTGTGTGGCGGGCAGCGGCGCGGCTCCCGACTGTGTTTGCGGCGACGAACCGGGCGCGTCTCCACGTGACGTACCGGAGGCGTCCCCGCGCCCCGCACCGGATGGCGAATCTGAATCGGTCATGCCATGTCCTACGTAAACAACCGGTCAGACGTGTCGCTCACGTCAGATTCCGCCCAGCGCGATTTCGATCTGCCGCCGCATCGCGTCAACAATCGCGGTTGGCAGCGGATACGCCGTCGCCAGTGCCGCTGCGTACTGCGCGTCGGTTGCACCATTCGGCACCCGGTGCCCGCCCTGTGCGAGGTAATAGCGCACGTATGGCGCCACGAGCTCAGGCGCGAGCGTCTGAAGGACCGTGAGTCCGCCGCGTACCTGCGCAAAGGCTACGTAGCGCCCGGTCGCGCCCATCCGGCTCTCGGCGGGCGTCACATTGTCTGTGACGGCCGTTCCGGCGGTCGAGCCGACCATCTCGTGCGCAAACACGATGATCGCCTCGCGCGCATCCTCGGCTCGGCCGGGCAGCGGCACGGCGATCAGGGATTGTCCCGTCCCCCCACCAGACGCACGCCCCTCCGGACCAAGCGGCAGCGACGGAACCATCTCGCCGTTGCGCTGCTGGGTCGCGTTCAGAAAGCGCTGAAAACGGTCGCGGTACTGCCGTTCCCAGATGTTGGTGACGGCGGTAAGCGTCGACGCGCGATCACGTTGCGCGGCCGCCCACGACGCGCGGTAGAACGCATTGCGTTCGTCGACAAGTCCATCAAAGAATCGCCGCAGCCACGTGCGATCGGCGGGCGTGGGAAACTGTCCTCCGAGAAAACCGATGATCGCCGCGCCCGTCTGGTCCGTTGCGCGCTGCGGATTGCCTTCGGCTTTCAGAAAGAGATCGATCGCCGCTGCGAGCTCATCCCACGAAGCAAACGAAAACACCAGAAACTGCGCGTTGACGAGCGCCGGTGTGCTCGCGAGCCGCGCTGAGAGTTCCGCACGACTGCCGTCGAGCGACGTGTAGGCATTTGCCCGATTCTTGATCACGATCATCGAGTCCCGATAACCGCGACGGAAGAGCGGTACGGGCGTCGTGTCACTGGTGATCATCGCGAAGCCGTGTAACCACGTGTCCACGTGTTCATACGTTTTCACGGGCCAACGAACGAGCTGTGCAGCTTCAGGCGTCGGCTCAGGAGTGGAGCTGCCCGGTACACACGCGGCGGTGGCGCCGAGGATCAGGACAAACGCCATGCGAACGAGTGCTTGTGGAGGTTTCATCCCACAAGATACCCTGAAGTGCCGATTATTCGCCCTGCTGCAGCGCCGCGGTGCGGATGTAGCGCACCACATAGTCCGTAACGGCGCCGGTGCTCGCGCGCCCGCCAAGATCCGGCGTGGAGACGTGCGCCGTGAGCGAGGCGAGCACGGCCGCATCAACGAGCTTCGCGGCTGAACGGTGGCCGCAAGTGTCGAGCAGCAGCGCCGCCGCTCGAATGGCCGCCAGCGGATTCGCTCGTCCGGAGCCGACCAGGTCAGGCGCGCTGCCGTGCACCGGCTCAAAGAGCGAACAACGCCCGGGGTGCAAGTTGGCGCTCGCGGCCAGACCAAGGCCGCCCACAAGCCCGGCCGTGAGATCGCTCAGGATTTCGCCAAACAGATTCGTGGTCACGAGCACATCAAGGCGTTCCGGCGCGCGCACAAGATCGTGTGCGACCGTATCCACCAGCCGCACATCGTGCGCGATGTCAGGATACGACAGCGCCACATTGTTGAACGCGTGGCGCCACAACCGATGCGCCGGCACGAGGTTGGTCTTGTCGACAAGTGTTACGCGACGGCGTCCGCGCAAACGAGCCCACGCAAACGCAAAGCGCACGAGACGCGACACCAGATGCGGCGTATGCCACTCCTCGGTCACGTGCGCATCTTCATCATCATTAACGCGCACGCGGCGATCGCGGTCGGGATGAAAACCCTCAAGGTTTTCACTGATGACCACGACATCAACTTTCGCCTTGCCACTCTGCACACGCGCGAGCGGCGACAACGACGGTATCAGTTGCGTCGCCGGACGCAGATTGGCGTAGAGATCAAGCTCATGAAACAACGTGTGCCGAATCTGTCGCACATGCTCGTGATCCTTGATGCGCGGATCACCGAGCGCACCGCACAGAATCGCATCGAACGAACGCGCCAGACGCTTCGCTTCGCCCGACGGCATCCCATGTCCCGTGCCAAGAAACCAGGTCGCGCCGTAGGGCAGCGCCTCGAGTTGCAGCGGAATGTCGTAGCGATCACACACGGTGCGCAGGACAGCGACGGCCGAGTGGGTGACCTCGGGACCGATGCCGTCTCCGGCGAGCGTGGCGATGCGAAGTGGAGGGCGGTTCACGCCGGTCGCCGAGCGGCGGCCGGGGAAGTGGGCCGGGTGTGTGCGCCGGCATCGGCCGCGTGCGTCGCATTCGAACTGGCGGCAGCGGAGCTGATGTCCGCGTCCGCTTCGGAATCGATGTGCGCGCCGAGCACCTCGTCTTCTGATTGCCGTCCGCAGCTCACACAGAAGCGCCACGTGCGCTGCAACTCGGCGCTGCACGCGGGGCAATGACGCACCGTGAGATCAAGGCCACAGAACGGGCAGAATGTGATGGACCGATTGGCGGGCAGAGTGCCGCCGCAGAAGTGACAGGCGCAAGCAGCCGACCCGCCGTGGGACTCGTTGTCAGCATCGGCCGCACGCTGTGCGTTGCGCCGCGTCTGGTGCGCGTGATCGTTGGCGGCCGCAAACGTTCCGCCAGACGGCAACCGTCCGCTCTCCGGTGCGCCGCGGCTGACTGTGGTAGTCCGAGTTTGCGTTTCGTCTCCGCCACCAGTCGTGCGCTCATTCCCAAGCGAAAACGCCGTACCACGCAGGGTGAGCGTGCTTCCCGCCCACGTGCGAACAATCGATACAGTTGGCGAGGCCATTTGCAGGGCACGACGACAGGCTTCCTGCAACTCCGGTTCGGCCGTCAGGTATCCTCGTTCGCCGGCGAGCAATCGCAGCACCGTCTGTTCGTAACCGTCCGGCCCACTGGCAGCCATTTCGCGGCGCGTCTCGGGGTACGGCGCGAGCCGCTCCTCGAGATCAGACAGCGTGAAGCCGTGCTCGAGAAGCTGCGGGTAGGTGGTTCGTACAGTGCGCGCGACGCGAAATGCGAGGCGATCGAGGTCGTCCATGAGATGTGCGAACGGGGATCGTCAGCGACCTTCGGTCTTGGCCACGCGGGAGTCGATATCGTTGCTCATCAGATCGCGGTTAGAACCACCGATCTGATCGACGAGGCGTTCATAGACCGCCTTGTCATTGAGCTGGGCATCCTTCCAACCATAACCGTAGCCAATGGCAACGCCGATCGCGAGGATGAACAGGAGCTTGAACATAGCGGGTGCGGAGGTGAACCGTTGACGTCATGCCGACGGAAGGCTGCCCTGATCGACGCCTCACGCGCGGTCGAGGTCACGGCCAGCGCGTGCTCGGACTGTTACAGCGGCGGCGCCGGACGGAACGCTGCGGCATCGGGGAAGGCGTCGGGAGCGCCGGTGCTGCCCGGCTTTTGCACGCTGATCCATTCGTCAAAGGTAGACGCGACCAGCCCTCCTGACTGATCCTGCTGCGCGGCCGCCCGCGTGGCGAGGTGGTTGGCGAACTCGTTTTGCGCGTGGCCGGCGTGCCCGCGCACCCAGCGCCACTCCACTTCGTGATCACGCAGTGACGCGACGGCGGCCTGCCATAGCTCCACGTTCTCCACCGCACCGGCTTTGCGTTTCCACCCGCGCTCACGCCATCCACGCACCCACTGTGTCATGCCATCCACGATGTAGCGCGAATCAGTGGTGAAACGCACACTGAGTGTACTGCCTTTGCGCGAAATGGCATCGAACGTATCGATGACGGAACGCAGCGCCATGCGATTGTTGGTGGTGTCGGGTTCGGAGAGCCACAGGTCAAACCGGCGCAGCGAACCATCGCGCAGCTGGTATTCCACGAGGGCGCCGGCGCCACCTGGTGTATCGCCGGCCTTACCATTGCCCAGACACGACTCGTCGGCATAGATGGCCACCATTGCATGAGAAGCGCTCAACGCAGCGCCTCCAACGCGTCGAGTTCGTCCAGTTGAAAGACCATGCGATCGCCGGTGGTTGGATGACGTGTGACGAGCTGCTCGCTGCTGCCGCTGCCGGTGATGCGTTCGGGCACGACCACGTATTCGTGTTGCCGACGACGCAGGGCAATGCGTTCGCCCTGGGCGATCGCACGCTCGAGAATGTCGTATTGCGCAACCGTGAGTCTGGGCACGCGATCAGCGCCCCCACCCGGAGCAGACGCTTTCCAGTACGTCCGCAGCCGCAATGATCTCACGTTCATCAATCCACTCTTCGGCCGCGTGCGCGCGCGCAATATCGCCCGGTCCAAAACACACCGCAGGAATGCCGGCGGCGGTGAGCAGTGCGGCGTCCGTCCAGCAGGAAAGCCCCTCGATTCGCGCCGGAAGATGGCGCGCGCCAAGTGCGTGTTGCAGCGCCACCACGACCGTCGCATCTGCGGAGACATCGTTCGGCGGTTGTTCTGTGTGTTGTGCGATGCTCGCGCGAAAGTCCGGATGCAGTGCCGCCACTGATTCGCACAATGCGCTGAGTTCGCGATGCACATCAGTCGCCGTTTCGCCTGGGACGGTGCGCCGCTCCAATTGCAGATGGCAATTATCAGGATACGTCGACCAGCCCGTGCCCCCTGCAATGGTGGACGCGTGCATTGAGGCGTGTCCGAGCAAGGGATGTGAGCGCGCACTCAAGACATCGCGCTGGTGTGCAACAATGGCGGCCAGCAGCAGTCCGGTGTGTGCGATAGCGTCGACACCAATGTCGGGACGACTGCCGTGTGCGGCTTTTCCCTGCACCTCAACGTCAAACCACACGAAGCCTTTGTGCGCCGGACAGATGGCCATGCGCGTGGGCTCCGTGATGATCGCACCAGTGGCGTGCAATCCGCCGGCAATGAGCGCTGCGGTACCAATGCTGCGATACTCCTCGTCGCACACGGCGGTGATGATGATCTCGCTGACCAATGCGCCGCGTGCGGCAGCACGAGCCGCGGCCACGCACATCGCCGCAACACCACCCTTCATGTCATTGGCACCGCGTCCATACAAGCGCCCGTCACGGCGCGTTGGCTCAAACGGCGGGTGCGTCATGCCGTCGGTGCCGACCACGTCGAGGTGACCATTGAGCACCAGCGGCGTGGCGCCGGACGGCCCGATGCGGGCGATCACGTTGGGGCGACCGGGCGCAACTTCGTCTACGGAAACAGCAAAGCCCCATCCGGACAGAATGCTGGCCAGCTGCGCGGCGACCGCACTCTCGCCAGGCGCGCCGGCGCTGAGATCCGGGTTGCGTGAATCGATGGCGACAAGCGCTTCGGTGAGCGCGATGGGATCAAGCGGGAAACGCGACGGCATGTGGAGCATGATAGCCGCGGCGCGAGCGGAATGCTCGGGCGGAACCGCACCTTGCACGCGTTGTGCGCGGGCGGAACCGCGATGCGAGCGTCGTGCGCGCGAACTACTGCAAAGCGCCTATGATGCCTGATCCGCCTCACGCCACACACGTACTCCGTCTCGCGCCACCGCAAACGGGAGCGGTTCGCCGAGCCCCTCGAGTGCCTGCTGAACAGCCTCGCGGCGATGCGCTGGAGTGATCACCAGCACGCAGCCACCGCCCGACGCACCCAGCGGCTTGGCGCCGAGCGCACCCGCCACAAGCGCGCGCATGATCAGTGTATCAATGCGTTCCGTCGTAATCCCGGGGTGCAGTGAACGTTGGTGCACCCAGTGCTCGCCGACCAGCGCACCCAGCGAATCGATGTCGTCGTGCTCGAGGGCGGTGGCCATGAGACGCGCGAGCGTGGCCATGCGGTCGAGCGCCAGTACAACCGATGGCTCGCGAGACGCATACCCGTCAAGCACGGCGCGAATGGTGTCACCGGAGATGCGCGACTCGCCGGTGTACACCACGAGGCAGCGGCTTTCGAGTGCTGTGGCCGTGTCATTCGCCAGCGAAATGGGCGTGACGGCGACGTCGGTGCCGAACGACAGCCCTAGCGCGCCGCCGTACGCGGCCGCGTAGTGATCCTGACGCCCGCCGGCGATCCCCAGCTGCTCCACTTCCACCCGCCGGCTCCACTCGGCCAGCTCCCGCAACGACAGCTTGCGCCGTTGCCACGCAGCGAGTGCTGCACCCAGCGCTACGCCAGCGGCTGAGGAGCCACCGAGTCCGGCGCCAATTGGAAAGTCGCTGTCGACATGAATGTCGAGCGGTTCACAGCCTGCCATCGCGGCGGCGGCATCGGCCAGCGCAGAGTTGACATGATTGGCGTTTGGGTCGCGCGGCCGGATGGAGACAGCGGCGCGTCGCTCGATGGCAATGTTGCATACGAAACCGCCTCGCTCTTCTGGGAATGGCGGGACGTCAGTCCAGCCACCTCCGAAGTCGAGGCGGGTCGGAGCGCTCGCGAACAGCGCTTCGGTGTTTCGCACGCGGTTTACTTCTTCTTCGCTGCCTTCTTGGCCGGTGCTTTGGCGGCGGGCTTGCTGGCTTTGGCGGCGGGCTTGGCGGCCTTGGTCGGTTTGGCCGGCGCTTTGGCCGGCGCTTTGGCCGGCGCGCTCGTGGGCGCGGTCGTCGGGTCGATAGCGGACCGTAACTAGTTCACTGCGATTGCGGATTGAGGACCCTTGCGGCC